>NZ_JAIOTY010000002.1:1142630-1442630 GCF_019931275.1 Nitratidesulfovibrio sp. SRB-5
TGGCTTAGCCGGTGCAAGCAGGTAGGCTTGAGGGTAGGCAAATCCGCCCTCTTTAAGGCCGAGACGCGAGTCCGTGACCGCAAGGTCTGAAGCTGTTGAGCCTCTACTGCCTAGAAAAGCTCCTAAGTTTAGCGCGTGCGAACCGTACCGGAAACCAACACAGGTGGGTGGGGTGAATAACCCAAGGCGCTCGAGAGAACTCTGGCCAAGGAACTCGGCAAAATAACCCCGTAACTTCGGAAGAAGGGGTGCTCTTATGGGTGAAGGATTTACTCTCTAAGCCCACGAGAGCCGCAGAGAAATGAGGGTGGCGACTGTTTACTAAAAACATAGGTCTCTGCTAAGTCGCAAGACGACGTATAGGGACTGACGCCTGCCCGGTGCCGGAAGGTTAAGAGGAGAGGTCAGCGCAAGCGAAGCTTTGAATCGAAGCCCCGGTAAACGGCGGCCGTAACTATAACGGTCCTAAGGTAGCGAAATTCCTTGTCGGGTAAGTTCCGACCTGCACGAATGGCGTAACGATCTCCCTACTGTCTCGGCCAGAGACTCGGTGAAATTGAAGTCGCGGTGAAAATGCCGTGTACCCGCAGAAAGACGGAAAGACCCTGTGCACCTTTACTATAGCTTGACATTGGGTTTTGGGCTTGCATGTGTAGGATAGGTGGGAGGCTGTGAACCCTGTACGCCAGTATGGGGGGAGCCACCGTTGAAATACCACCCTTGCAAGTCTAAGGCTCTAATCCATACCCGTTACCCGGGGTGGAGACAGTGTCTGGTGGGTAGTTTGACTGGGGCGGTCGCCTCCCAAACAATAACGGAGGCACGCAAAGGTTCCCTCAGCCTGATCGGAAACCAGGCGTCGAGTGCAAACGCATAAGGGAGCTTGACTGCAAGACAGACATGTCGAGCAGGGACGAAAGTCGGCGTTAGTGATCCGGTGGTTCCGCATGGAAGGGCCATCGCTCATTGGATAAAAGGTACGCCGGGGATAACAGGCTGATCGCGCCCAAGAGTTCATATCGACGGCGCGGTTTGGCACCTCGATGTCGGCTCATCACATCCTGGGGCTGAAGCAGGTCCCAAGGGTACGGCTGTTCGCCGTTTAAAGTGGTACGCGAGCTGGGTTTAAAACGTCGTGAGACAGTTTGGTCCCTATCTTCTGTGGGCGTAGGAGACTTGAGAGGGCCTGTCCCTAGTACGAGAGGACCGGGATGGACGCACCCCTGGTGGTCCTGTTGTCACGCCAGTGGCACAGCAGGGTAGCTATGTGCGGAAGGGATAACCGCTGAAAGCATCTAAGCGGGAAGCCTGCCTCAAGATAAGGTCTCCCTCTCTTCGGAGCTGAAGGGCCCGGGTAGACAACCCGGTTGATAGGCTGGAGGTATACATGCGGTGACGCATTCAGCTGACCAGTACTAATAGCCCGTGCGCCTTGTTTTCTTCTCTACACTTCCTTTCCACCCTGTTTGATTACAACTTTCGGTCCCGGCCGATGTGGCGGCGCAAAATAGCCAGCCTTGCCGGACGGTGACCAGAAATTTGTGCTGGTGTCCATGGAGGAGGGGGTACACCCGATCCCATTCCGAACTCGGAAGTTAAGCCCTCCATCGCCGATGATACTGCGTACTCTTGCGTGGGAAAGTAGGCCGATGCCAGCACTTATTTTCACAGGGATACGAGAAATCGCATCCCTACCCATCACGCGAAAGGCCCCGGTGAGAAATCACCGGGGCCTTCGTGCGTTTAACGGGCATGAGCCCGGACGCCGGGCGGGTGTCATTATCGAGGGCGGCGACACCGAGAGGACAGGGCCCGAACGTGGCGCACTTTCAGGCCTGGTGTGTGATTCGGAGTGGCACCGGGGCGAATCACACAGGCTTGAGCAGCCTTGCAGCGGTGCGTATGCAAGTGTCTACTGATAAAAGGTAGGGATATCACTCATTGCCAGAGCGGGGCGCAACGCTTAGGTTGGTAACATAGTAACTGCCTGTGCGCACGAACGCTTGGCCGCCTCATGGCGGCCCTTTATTTCATCCTTCGTCGGTTGCCTTGGGGGGAACATGTTCCGCAAGTTTACCATCGCCAAACGCATCTATGCCCTGTTCGCCATCATGACCCTGTTTCTGGCAGGAATGGCCATGGGGTTGTATCAGGTGGCGGACCACATTGCCGGGGCGGGCATCGCCACGGCCAAAGAGACCATGCTTTCGGCCGAGAAAAACCGCATTCAGGCGCTGACCCACTCGCTGGCTGTGTCCCTTGGTGATCTTGCAACAGGGCTTGGCGAGGAAGAGCAGCGGTCCGTCATTGCCAGGGGGATCGAGCGGGTGCGTTTTGACGCGGACCAGTCCGGTTACTTCTACGTCTACAAGGGTACGGTGAGCGCCGCGCACCCCGTGCAGAAACAACTGGTGGGCAAGGACCTGGGCGACACCAAGGACCGCGAGGGCAAGTACTACGTGCGCGAGCTGTCCCGCGTGGCATCTGCCGGGGGCGGCTTCGTGACCTTCGTGTTCCCCAAGCCGGGCATGGGCGACCAGCCCAAGCTGGGCTATGCCGAAAGCATTCCCGGCACTCCCTTCTGGGTGGGTACGGGCATCTACCTTGACAATATCCAGGCTGCCGAAGCGCAGGTGGCCGCTTCGATGGAGCAGGTGCGCACCCGCGAGGTGTTGTACACATACGCCGTCGTGTTGGGCCTGCTGCTCCTGGTGGGTCTGCCGGTGGCCTATCTGCTGGCCCGCTCCATCGTGCTGCCGCTGCGCGAGGCCACCCGCACCGCGCAGGACATCGCGGCGGGTGATCTTGACCGTCACATCGCCGTGGAGGGCGAGGACGAGGTCTCCGCCTTGCAGTCGGCCCTGGATGTGATGGTCACCACCCTGCGCGGCAATATCGAGCGCATGAGCGCCCAGCAGAACGAGGCCCGTCGCCTGGCCGAAAGCGCCAGCGAGGCCGCCCGCAATGCCGATGAGCAGGCCCGCGCCGCCATGGCCTCCAAGGAGGGCATGCTGGAGGCGGCTGCACGCCTGCAGCGCATGACCGAGGACCTTGGCGTGTCCGCGCGCGAACTGGCCAGCCGCTCGGCCACGCTGTCCGAGGGCTCGCGCTCGCAGACCACCCGCGTGGCTGAAACCGCCACCGCCATGGAGCAGATGAACGCCTCGGTCATGGACGTGGCCCGCAGCGCCGCCGATGCCGCCCGCGAGACGGAAGCCTCGCGCGAGCGGGCCCGCCAGGGGGCCGAGGCCGTTACCGCCACCATGGACGCCATGGGCGAACTGCGCCAGCTTGCCGAAAGTCTGCACGAGAACATGCGCAGGCTGGGCGGCCAGTCCGAGGCCATCGGCACGGTCATGAGCGTCATCAACGACATTGCGGACCAGACCAACCTGCTGGCCCTCAATGCCGCCATCGAGGCGGCCCGCGCCGGTGATGCCGGGCGCGGATTCGCCGTGGTGGCCGACGAGGTGCGCAAGCTGGCCGAAAAGACCATGAACGCCACCCGCGAGGTGGGAGAGACCATCAAGGGCATCCAGTCGCTGACCGAGGCCAACGCCCGCAGCATGGACGATTCGCTGCGGGCCATGGAACTGGCGGAGCGCCGTTCCGCCGATTCCGGCGAAGTGCTGCGCGGCATTCTGGATATGGCCGTGCGCGTCACCGGGCAGGTGCAGGCCATTGCCGCGGCGGCAGAGCAGCAGTCCGCCGCGTCGGAGCAGATTACCCGCAGCCTTGCGCAGGTGGACGGGATTGCCCGTGACAATGGGCGACTGGTTACCGAAGAGGACAAGGAAATCCGTGACCTGGGGCGCATGGCCGAACAACTGCGCGGGCTGGTGACGGAGTTGCAGCGCAAGGCCGGATAGCCGATGCGTTGCCGGGCGATGCGTTGACGGCCGAGGGTCCGGTTGCGCCGGGCCAGGCCCCGTACACGGGAGCCGTATCCGGATCCGTTCATGGGTTCGACATTGTTTCATGACGAAAGCGCCCCGCATGACGGGGCGTTTTTCGTTTTATGGCGTTAGCCGGTTGAGGGCGCGCAGCGACTGAAACAGAGCCCCCCCCCGCGATTCGGGTGATTTTGATTGGCATACCGGCGCGGCTACAGTCCTTGCAGCGCTGCAAGCGCTGGGGCGGTCATGGACGCGGTGAATTCGGTCACCGCGCAGGTTGCCACCCCGGCCACGCGAAACGGGTCGCGCTCCAGCCAGGCGTCCAGGCTGGCCCTGTCGCCGGATGCCAGGATGATTCCGCCGGTTCGGGGCGTCTTGCGTCCGGATGCCAGAAAGACACCGGCCGCGTAACCCTCACGCAGCCAGGCCACATGGGCGTCCAGCAGGGCATCCACCTGGTCCAGCGGCTTCACGTAGACAAGCGAGACGATGAACATGGCTGCTCCTTGCGTTGGCCTGCAAAGAACCGGGCCCGGAGCATGCTGCGTCCGGGCCCGAGGTGCGTGCGTGGTGTGGCGCCTGTCGCCTACATGGCGTCGCTGGCGTCCAACTGGTTGATCTGGTCTTCCACGGCCTGTTCCAGTTCGCGGGGCAGGCCCATGATGTCCACGTTCAGGAAGCCGCGCACGATGGTCGAGGTGGCTTCGTCCTCGTCCAGGCCGCGCGCCATGAGGTATTCGATCTCTTCCTGCGCGATCTTGCCGACGGCGGCCTCGTGGGACAGTTCCACGCCGTCCACGGTGCCTTCCAGTTCCGGAATGGCATGGATGACGCCGTTGCCCAGGATCAGCCCCTTGCACTCCAGGTGGCCGCGCGCGGGCACCTGGTAGGCGCCGATGTGCCCCCGGTTGATGATGGTGCCGCCGGTGGTCAGGGTGCGGGCGATGATTTCGCCGCGGGTGTCGGGCGCGTTGAGCAGGATGCGGTTGCCCGTATCCACGTACGAGCCTTCCGGCGCCACGATGACCGAGTTGAACCGCGCCACCGACCCGCGCCCGGCAAGGGTGAGGGTGGGGTACATCTGCAAGTCCTTCACGGGCTTGAGCAGCACGTAGTTGTTCACCAGCACCGCGTCTTCCTCGAGCATGCCGGCGGAACGCGGACGCACCGCCGTGTCTTCGCCCCAGTTGTGGATCATGGTGAAGGTGAGCTTGCCGCCCTTGTGCACGAAGAATTCGGAAATGCCCAGGTGCGCCGCCTCTCGCGTGCCGTGGGCAGTGGCGCAGCCGGTGATGATGTGCATCTCCGCGCCTTCTTCCACGATGACCACGTTGTGCACGTTCTGGCCCACGCCATTGCCCTTGATGAACAGGCACGACTGCACGGGCGCTTCGATCCTGGCCCCCTTGCGGGCGCGGATGAAGTAGCCGCCGTGCAGGTGTTCCGCCGCCGCGCGGGTGTATTCGTCGCGGTTGGGGTCCACCATCTTCCAGAAGTACTGCGGCAGGCCGTCATAGGTCTTGAGGGCCTGCTTGATGTCCATCAGTTCCAGGCCTTCCTGGGTGGACTGGCAGTGCACGCCGCTGTGGTTCATGTGCATGAACGAGCCGCTGCGTTCCTTGGCATTCACGTCGATGCCCGCGTACAGCAGCCGCTTGCGGTCGAATTCGTCCAGCGTGGAAAGGTCGGGGATGGTGTCTGCCTGCGCCCCTTCGAAGCTGTAGCGCGTAAGGTCTACGTTCTTGAAAGCCATGGCTACAGCGCCTCCTTGATCTGGCCGAGCGAAGTGTCGCTGTCGAGACAGCGCAGGCATTCCTGGTAGCCGTACTTGCTGACGTGGTCGAGGATGTCGCGGGGCCGCGCCTCGCAGCACAGGTGCCCGTCGTACATCACCTGGCCGCGGTCGGCGTTGACGTATTCGAGAATGTAGCCGGTGTGGGTGATTATCAGGCCGGAGGTCTTGCAGCGGGCCTTCTGCTGCTTCATCGAGCAGGACGCCGGGGGCATGCCGTCCAGCAACTGGCGGGCAGTCTGGCCGATGAGGGCCATGTTCTCGAGGTCAACGCCAGATTCCGGCTCGTCGAACAGCACCAGGTCGGGCCGCTGGGCCATGAGCTGGAGCATTTCGGACCGCTTGATCTCGCCGCCGGAGAACCCGGCGTTGACGTCGCGCTCCAGGAACCTGTCGAAATTCACCTTGCGCGCCAGGTCTTCCACGTCGATCTCGCGGCCACGCGCGCACATGTTCACCAGCAGTCCGGTCTTCAGGCCGTGGATGGTGGGCGGGCGCTGGAACGACATGCCGATGCCGAGGCGGGCGCGCTCGTACATGGGGGCATGGGTGATGTCCTGCCCCTTGAAGAGTATCTGGCCCTGGGTGACGGTATAGTTGGCGAAGCCCATGAGGGTCATGAGCAGGGTGGTCTTGCCGGAGCCGTTGGGACCGAACAGGATGAAGGTCTCGCCGGCTTCTATCTTGAGATCGATGCCTTTCAGAACCTCTACGTCGCCGATGCAGACGTGCAGGTCGCGTATTTCGAGCATGATGGACCCCTTGCGATGTTTTGCGCGATGCGCGGCCCGGTGCGGGCGCCCGTCCTTGTTGCCCCTTGCCCCGTTTGCAGTGGCGACGGGAAGGCGGGGCGGGCGAAAACGGCGCGAGCCGCCGCGCGGCAGCCCGAAACTTATGCGGCATACCCCCCGGTAAGTCAATGCGAGGAACCCTGCGGAAAACGTGAGGAAGCACTCGCAACAGTGCGGAAAGGTCGGCGGAAAGGCGGGCGGAAAGGCGGGAGCGGCGACGGTGCCAGGAGGGGGCGAGGGGGCTAGGGGGCGAGGGCGGGCAGGGTGGACGTCCGATCGGCGGCGCGGCAACCGCCACTACCGGCAGGGCGTCAGGATGTGCGGAACGGGAGGGGGCAGCCGTGCCGCTATGCCTCGGGATCGTGCGGCGCCCGGATGACGCCCCGGCCCCGGCCCTCCGGAAAATGGCAGTAGTAGCAGCGCCCCTTCTGGCGGAACAGCGGCAGCAGCACGAACCCGGCCACGAAGCCGCCCAGGTGCGCCCACCAGGCGATGCCCGCGCCGTCGCTGCCCAGGGATGACAGACCCGACAGCAGCTGCGTGACGAACCAGATGCCCAGGTAGACCACGGCGGGCAGGTCGAAGATCAGCGGGATGAACAGCAGCGGCACCAGCGTGGTGACCCGCGCGTGCGGATACAGCAGGAAGTACCCGCCCAGCACCCCGGCGATGGCCCCGGACGCCCCAACCACCGGCACCGTGGACGAGGCGGAAAAGACCATGTGCGTCAGCAGCGCCGCCAGCCCGCAGGTCAGGTAGAATATCGTGAAGCGCACCGGCCCCATGACGTCTTCGATGTTGTCGCCGAAGATCCACAGCGTCCACATGTTCACCAGAAAGTGGCCCCAGCCGCCGTGCAGGAACATGTGCGCGACAAAGGCGATGAAACCCCCCGGCGGGTAGCCGGAGGTCAGCGCCCAGTCCGGGTGGGCGAAGCGGGCGGGCACCACCCCCATGAAGTGGAACAGGCGCAGGGTTTCGCCGGGCGTCAGCGTCTGTTGCCACAGGAATATGGCCAGGTTGGCGGCAAGAATGCACCACACCGCCCAGGGGGTGTGCACGCGGGGAATGGTGTCGCGCAGGGGGAACATGCGCTAGCGTCTCATGCCTGCCACAGCGAGGCAAGGTGGTCGGCGGCGCGGGCATCGCGCGCTGCGCGCAGGCGGGCCAGTTCGGCCAACAGGCCGCGTGCCCGGCGGGTCAGGTCTTCCGGCGTGCCGGAATTGTCCACCACAAGGTGGCAGGCGCGCATCTTGTCCGCCTCCGGCCATTGCCAGGCCTCCATGGCGGCGATCATGTCCGGCGGCCAGCCGCGATGCGTTTCCAGCCTGCGGGCACGCTCGGCGAAGGGGCAGTGCACGCCGACAAGGAGGATATTCGGCAGGATGTTCGGCTGCGTGCCCGCCTTCCAGCCCGCCTCCAGGAACAGCGGCACCTCGGCCACGGCCACGGGCGCACCCGAGGCTTCGGCCTGCGCGAAGAATGCGTCCATGTCGTGCCGGGCCAGGGGGTGGATCATGTCTTCCACCTCGCGGCGCAGGGCGGCGTCCGCCTGCATGGCCGCGAACAGGGCGCGCTTGTCCACCGGTCCGGCGGGGTCGGGCACGAAGCGGTCGCCGTAGCGTCCCCGCAGCAGATGATGCCCGCCGCAGCCCGGCTCGTACAGTCGGGCCACGGCCGCGTCGGCGCTCCACACCGGCAGGCCCGCCTCGCCCAACTGGCGCACAAGGGCCGACTTGCCGCAACCCGGCGAGCCGGTCACCACCACCCGCTGCATGCGCCGCGACAGGCGCAGGGCCAGCGCGGCGAAGTCCGGCGGGGGCGGGCAGGTGAAGTGCATGTCCCTGTCCGTTTCCGGATGCCGGAACGACAGGCGCCAGGCGTGCAGCATCTGGCGCGAGGGAAAGTCCGGCAGTTCGCCCGCTGCGGGCGGCACGGCTTCCGACGGGCCGTACACCGCGTCCTGCCACAGGGGGTGGCCCAGGTGGGCCATGTGCACCCGTATCTGATGCGTACGTCCGGTGAAGATGCGCACCGCCACCAGGGCAAAGCGTCCGTCCGGGTCCGCCAGCAGCACCCGCCATGCCGATCGGGCGGGCTTGCCGCCGCGGTTTTCCGGCACCACGGCCATCTTCACCTTGTGCAGCGGGTGGCGGCCAATGGGGGCCTCCAGTTCGCCCTGTGCCTTGGGCACGCCGTGCACCAGAGCCAGATATTCCTTGTGCACCTGCCGCTCTGCAAAGGCGCGTGACAGTTCCAGCCGCACGGCCTCTGTCAGGGCCACCAGAAGAAGGCCGCTGGTGTCCTTGTCGATGCGGTGCACGATGCCGGGGCGAAAGCCCTCCTGCGCGGCCAGTTCGGGAAAGTGGCGCACCAGCCGGTGCACCAGCGTGCCTTCCGGGCAGCTGGGGCAGGGGTGCACGGTGAGCCCTGCGGGCTTGTCCAGCACGGCGATGGCCGCATCGCGGTACAGCACGGCCAGATCGCCGTCTTCGGGGGTTACCTTGGCGGCGGGCACGGCCAGCGTGAGGGTTACCGTCTGGCCCGGCTCCACGCGGGTGTTGGGCACGGTGCACGCGCGGCCCTGCACTGTGGCCGCGCCGTCGCGGATGGCCCGCTTGACCTTCTCGCGCGAGACGGCATCGCCGTGGCCGTCCCTTTCGCGCTGTTCGGCCATGGCGTCGCCCAGAAAGCGGTCCAGCCGCTGCCCGGCGTGTTCGGGGGCGACGGTGAAGGAGTGGGTGCGCGTTTCAGCCTGAGGGTGGGGTAAATTCGACATGTTTGGCAACGGTTATGCTTTCGCTTGACCGACGGGGGCGTGTTTTTTACAACCTGTGCGTTTGGGGGGCAAGCGCCCCCGCACACCGAGACAGACAAGGAGACCTATCGTGGCCGTTACCGTGGTGAATCATCCGTTGGTCAAGCACAAGCTGGGCATCCTGCGCCAGCACGACGTGCCGGTAAGCGAGTTCCGGGCCATTTCCAACGAAATATGCCGCCTGCTTACCTACGAGGCCACCAAGGACCTCGAAACGGAGAAGGTTACCATACAGGGGTGGGCCGGGCCTGTCGAGGTGGACCAGATCCGCGGCAAGAAGATCACCGTGGTGCCCATCCTGCGCGCGGGCCTTGGCATGCTGGACGGCCTGCTGGACATGATTCCCGGCGCCAAGGTGAGCGTTGTGGGCATGTTCCGCAACGAGGAAACCCTTGAGCCGGTCAAGTACTACGTGAAGCTGGCCAAGAACATCGAAGAGCGCATGGCCATCATCATCGACCCCATGCTGGCCACCGGCGGCACCCTGAACGCCACCATCGACCTGTTGAAGGAAGCGGGCTGCCCGCAGATCAAGGGCCTGTTCCTGGTGGCCGCGCCGGAAGGCATCAAGAAGGTCGTGGACCGTCACCCCGACGTGGACATCTACGTGGCGGCCGTGGACGAACGGCTCAACGAGCACGGTTACATCCTGCCCGGCCTTGGTGATGCGGGCGACAAGATATTCGGCACCAAATAGGGCGCACCACGGGGCGGGACAGCAAATGTCCCGCCCCTTTTTACGGGGGGCCTCGCCGCTCCCCGTCGTCCCCTGCGGCACGACCCCGGCAACGGGGGCGCGCCGCACGGACCCAGGTTTTCCGCAAGGCGGCAGGGCGGTTGCCCGAACCGCGCCGCGCAACGGCCCCGCGCCCGCGCGCCGCGCGCATGCACACACCACATCAGCACTTTTCGGAGAGGGCAATGGCCAGAAAGACCATCCAGGTGGAGGAAAAGGTTCCGTTTCTTCAGGGTATTCCCCTGAGCTTCCAGCACCTTTTCGCAATGTTCGGGGCGTCCGTTCTGGTGCCCACCCTGTTCAAGATCGACCCGGCCATCGTGCTGCTGATGAACGGCATCGGCACCCTGATCTACCTGGTGCTCTGCAAGGGCAAGGCCCCGGCCTTCCTCGGCTCCAGCTTCGCCTTCCTGTCGCCGGTGTTCGTGGTGCTGGGCGCGGACCAGGCCATGTGGGGCGCCAACTACTCCTACGCGCTGGGCGGGTTCATCGCCTCCGGCTGCATCTTCATCACCGTGGCCCTGATCATCTGGAAGTTCGGCCCGGAATGGATCGGCGTGGTGCTGCCCCCCGCCACGATGGGGCCCATCGTGGCCCTGATCGGCCTTGAGCTGGCCGGGGTGGCCACCGGCATGGCGGGCGTCATGCCTGACGCCAACGGCGTGTACAATTCCACCGCCATCATCATCTCCATGGCCACCCTGCTCACCGTGGCCTTCGGTTCGGTGCTGTTCCGGGGCTTCATGGCCATCATCCCCGTGCTGACCGGCATTGCCGTGGGCTACGCGGTGTCCATGGCCCTTGGCGCCGTGAACTTCGCGGGCGTGGCCGCCGCCCCCGTGCTGGCAACCCCCACCGTGTACGTGCCCAAGTTCGACATCAACACCATCCTGATCATCATCCCCGCCGCGCTGGTGGTCATTTCCGAGCACATCGGCCATCTGGTGGTCACCGGCAACATCGTGCAGCGCGACCTGACCCGCGACCCCGGCCTGCACCGCTCGCTCATGGGCGACGGCGTGTCCACCGTGCTGTCCGGCTTCTTCGGTTCCGTGCCCACCACCACCTACGGCGAAAACATCGGCGTCATGGCCATCACCCGCGTGTACTCGGTGTGGGTCATCGGCGGCGCCGCCGTCATCTCCATCCTGCTGGCCTTCGTGGGCAAGCTGTCCGCGCTCATCCAGTCCATCCCCACCCCGGTCATGGGCGGCATCTGCATCCTGCTGTTCGGCGTCATCGCCGCCTCGGGCATCCGCATGCTGGTGGAGTCGCGCGTGGACTACTCCAAGCCCGCCAACCTCACCCTGACCGCCATCGTGTTCATCACCGGCATCAGCGGCGTGCCCGTGCAGGTGGGCTCGGTGCAGCTCAAGGGCATGGCCCTCGCCACCGTGGTGGGCATGATCCTGTCGCTGATCTTCCATGTGCTTGATCGCAGCGGTGTGGCGAGTTCGCAAACGGATTTGTAAGAGTATTGAGGATAATCGGGGGAAGGGAGGGGGCTTTGAAAAGCCCCCTCCCTTCCCCCGAGCCCCCAACCCTCCCGCAAACTTTTCATTTGGTTCGTTGCATCCCTGTCGCGGTAACGCGGCGGGGATGTTTTTTTGTGGAGGTAGAGAGGTGTATTCACGGCATCATGGTTTGTATGTTTATCCACGGTTACGCCGAAACCTGAGTGCAACGCACGGCAGCCGTTATGCGAGTCTTCGAGCATTACGGATGGCGATCGCAACGCGCGGCAGCCGTTTGTCCGCCGGAGGCAGTGTGAAAACTGTCCTTGAAATGAAACGGCCCGCGCTTCTCGGGAAGCGCGGGCCGCGTCATTTGAGCAAGGGAGCGAGCGGGTGGTCTACAGCCCGCCGCGCGCGGTGATGTGCCGGGTCAGTTCCGCGAACACGCCGTCGATGTCCAGGGTGGTGGTGTCCACCGTCTCGGCGTCGTCGGCGGCACGCAGCGGGGCCACGGCGCGGTTGCGGTCCATGTCGTCGCGCTCGCGGATCTGGGCGGCGATGGTGGCAAGGTCGGCGGGCTGGCCCTGCGCTTCCAGTTGCTGGCAGCGGCGGCGGGCGCGTTCCTCTGGCGTGGCGTCCAGAAAGAACTTGTGGCGCGCCGTGGGAAACACCACGGTGCCCATGTCGCGGCCTTCCACCACCAGGGCGCACGAGGCCCCCAGCGCCTGCTGCGCGGCCTTCAGCCGTTCCCGCACCACCGGCAGGGTGGCGATGCGCGAGGCCAGCGCGGCCACTTCCTCGGTGCGGATTTCCTCGCCCACGGGCACGCCGTTGCAGGACAGCACGGAGGCCCCGCCCGCGCCGGACAGCGCAAAGCAGAAGCCTTCCAGCCGGGCGCGCAGGTCGCCTTCCGGCAGTTCGTGCGCGCCGGGACCCAGCTTCCAGGCCAGGGTGCGGAACATGGCCCCGGTATCCAGATAGGCCACGCCCAGCGCGTCGGCCAGCCGTTTGGCCAGGGTGGTCTTGCCCACGCCCGCCGGGCCGTCCAGCGTGACCACCGGTACGGAGGGGGAAGCGGTGGGCGAAGCGTTGGCGGGAATGCCTTTGCCCGCGCAGGAACAGGCGCGACACGTATCAGACATGGGCCATGATCTCCCCGGCAGCCTTCAGGAACGCCGCGTTCTCGTCCGGGCTGCCCACGCTGACGCGCAACAGGTCGGGCAGGCCATAGCTTTTCAGCGGGCGGATGATGATGCCGCGCCGCAGCAGTTCCTCGAACAGGTGCGCCGCGCTCTTGCAGGTCGGAGCCGGGCGGAACATCACGAAGTTGGCCTTGCTGGGGTACACGTGACAGCCCAGCGCGGTCAGCCCAGCCGTCAGCGCCGCGCGCCCCTCGCTGGTCACCCGCAGGGTTTCGGCGCGGAACACGTCGTCCGCCAGCGCGGCCAGCCCGGCCTCTTCGGCCAGGATGTTCACGCTGAACGGCAGCCGCACCCGGCGCAGGTAGTCGGCCAGTTGCACGGGCAGGATGCCGTAGCCCAGGCGCAACCCGGCCAGGCCGAAGCTTTTGGAAAAGGTGCGCAGCACGGCCAGATTGGGGAATTCGTCAATGCGGGCCAGTAGCGAGTGGGCCGACTCGTCGCCGCAGAAGTCCATGTACGCCTCGTCCACCACCAGCAGGCAGCCGGAGGGCAGGGCGCGGGCCAGCCGCTCCAGGTCGGCCACGGGTGGGCAGAAGCCGGAGGGGTTGTCCGGCGTGGTCACGAAGACCACGGCGGTGGCATCGTCCACCAGCGCCATCAGGCCGTCCCAGTCGAAGGAAAAGTCCGCCGCCAGCGGCGCCTGCCGGAACTCCACCCCCGCAAGCCGGGTTTGCAGTTCATAGATGCTGAAGCACGGGTTGAACGCCACCACGTTGTGCACGCCGGGCACGGCCCGCACCCGCACGATGAGGTCGATGATCTCGTCCGAGCCGTTGCCCGCCACCACGCGTTCCGCAGGCACGCCGTGATGCGCGGCGATGGCCGCCGTCAGGCGCGGGTTGCCCGACTGGGCATAGCGGAAGGCCAGGTCCGCCTTGTGGCGCAGGGCATGCTGCACCACGGGCGAGGTGCCCAGCGGATTTTCGTTGCTGGCCAGCTTGATGACGTGGGCAAGGCCGTACCTGTCGCGGATTTCGTCGATGGACAGGCCGGGGGTGTACGGCTTGAACCCGCACACCTCGGGACGCACGGCGCTGGGCGAGGCCAGCGGAAGCCCCGTGGGGGCCCCTGCGCTGGCTGTTTTGTCGGCACACATGGGGCAACATGCTCCTTCGTTGGGGCGTGGCGGGGCGGGGTGCGCCCGCCGTCGCGGAAGACCCCTCAGATAGTCCAAGGCGCCCGCACTGCGCAAGGGGCGGTGGGGCGCACGGGCGCACTGTTAAAGGGGGCAGTAGGCGGTGGGGCGCTGTGTGGTGCGATATATTGGTGTGGTGCAGGTCTTGCCCACTTTGCGGGCGGGCCGTCTTGCACCACCCGGCGCCGGGCGTGACCTTGCTACTGCGGGCTACTGCGGGCTACTGCGGGCTATTGCGGGCCGCCTCGGGCCGCCTCGGGCCACTTCGTGCCCCCCCCCTGCCAGTCCTTGCGAGCCCTTGCGCACTCCATGTCCGCCCATTGCCCCTTGCCGCCGCCTGTCGGGTGCGTATATCGTGAAGGATGGCCGCGTGCCCGTGCGCGGCCGGTTCAGTGTTCGCGGGTGCGCAGGCACAGGAACTGCGGAACTGCGGGGCCGTGGGCTCACGGTCTGCGAAACTGCGCGGACACGCCTGCAACCGCACGCGGGACAGCACATACGGAGGCGGACATGATCGGCGGCAACGATACGGACAGGTTTGCGCGCGGCGCCGGCAGGCCCCGCGTGGTCATCGTGGGGGGCGGCTTCGGCGGGCTGTGGGCGGCGCGGCGTCTGGCGCGTTCGGGCCGGGTGGACGTGGTGCTGGTGGACCGCAACAACTACCATACCTTCCTGCCGTTGCTGTATCAGGTGGCGGCGGCGGAGATAGAGCCGGAGCAGATCGCCTATCCCCTGCGCGGGGTGTTCCGGGGGCAGCAGAGGGTCAGCGTGGCGCTGGCGGACGTGCGCGGGGTGGATACGGCCCGGCGGGTGCTGCACACCGACGGGCCGGATATTCCCTACGACCATCTCATCCTGGCGCCGGGCAGCCTTACCTCGTTCTTCGGGGTGCCGGGCGCGGCGGAAAATGCCTATACCCTGAAATCGCTGGAAGATGCGGTGCGCCTGCGCAACCACATCCTGGCCTGCTTCGAGCGGGCCAGCCTGACCGAAGATCCGGCCCGGCGCGCCGCGCTGCTGACCTTCACCGTGGTGGGCGGCGGCCCCACCGGGGTGGAATTTGCCGGGGCGCTGGCGGAACTGGTGCGCACCCCGCTGGCGCGCGACTTTCCGGAACTGGCGGGTAAGACGCCCCCGCGCATCGTGCTGCTGGAAGCGGCGGACGGCCTGCTGACCGGCTTTCCCGAGCAGTTGCGCACCTATGCCCGCGACAGGCTGGCCCTGATGGGCGTGGAGGTGCGCACCCGGGCCGGGGTGGCCGAGGTGGGCCCCACCGACGTGCGCCTGGGCGACGGCCTGCGCATCGCCACCTGCACCGTGGCCTGGACCGCCGGGGTGCGCGGGCACGACGTGGCCGCCGCCATGGGCCTGCCCGTGGGGCGGGGTGGGCGTGTACCCGTGCTGCCCACCCTGCAGGTGGACGGTCACCCGGAAATCCAGGTGGTGGGCGACCTTGCGCTGCCGGATGGGCAGAACCCGCCCATGATCGCCCCCAACGCCACCCAGCAGGGCCGCCACGCGGCGGCCAACGTGCTGCGCCTGCTCAAGGGCGGCACGGCCAAACCCTTCCGCTACCGCGACAAGGGGGCCATGGCCACCATCGGGCGGCAGGCGGCGGTGGTGCGGCTGGGGCGGTTTGCCTTTTCCGGGCTGTGGGCGTGGGTGCTGTGGCTGTTCGTGCACCTTGCCTATCTGATCGGCTTCCGCAACAGGCTGTTCGTGCTGGTGAACTGGGCGTGGGACTATCTGTTTTTCGAGCGTTCGGTGCGGCTCATCCTGCCGCGCGTGGCCATGGACGACGCGGTGTGCGAGGCGCCGCCCGAGGCGGAGCCCGATGCCGCGAAAACCGGAGATTCCGCCGGGGCGTAGCGTCTGGAGGACGCGGTGGGGGGACGCAATGGACAGGCGCAATGGACAGGCGCGATGGTCGAACGCGGTGGGGCGGATACCCGGCATGAGTCCCGTCCGGCATGATCGTGGTCACCATGGTGGCGGACCGGCGTGACCGCTGTCCGGCGTGTCCGGGGTACGATGCGGCCAGTTGAGAAAGCGGCCAGTTGGGAAGCAGTAAATCGAGAACCGGAAAGGGCCGCCGCGAACTGTTCGCGACGGCCCCCGTTCGTCCATATATCGTTGCTGAAATGGGTGCCGTGGCACCCGGCCCCCCGGCATGCGCCGGTTTTCCTGCGGCTCTGCACTGCCCGAAACCGGGCGGCACCCGAAGCTACGCCGAAGGACGGATGGTCAGCACCGGCTGGCGGGCGCTCTTGACCACCTTTTCCGCCACGGAGCCGAACAGGATGCGGTCCAGGCCCTTGCGGCCATGGGTGCCCATGATGATCACGTCCGCGCCTTCCTTGTCCGCGATGCCCAGGATTTCTTCCGCCGCATAGCCGGTGACGATGCGGCCCTCGGCCTTGATGCCCGGGAAGTTTTCGGCCACGAACGATTCCATGGCCTTTTCAGCGCCGGAAACGATTTCGCCCACGAAGTTCTCGATGGAGTTCGGCGGCACGTGGAAGCCCACGTACTGGCTGAGCGAGGGGGCGGCGTACAGCACCACCACCGACCCGCCGGTCAGCTTGGCGAGAGAGGCTGCATAGTCGGCGACATCCTTGCTGTGCTCGGAAAAGTCCACCGCGCAGAGAATCTTCTTGAAGTCCTTCATGGTGTTTCTCCCAGGTTACGGGTTCCGTGCCCCTCGCGGGGCATGGTGGCAGTCTGAACCTCTTCGTATACTTACAGTATGCTTTGAGGGCGAAATAGACAAGGGTCGATTTGATGCGTAGTGTCCGCACATGGGCAAGCCGTGCCGCCCGGCAGCTTTTTCCCGCCTTGCGCGCCGTTGCGGCTCCCGTTGATGCGGGTGTGCCCTTGAAATTTCAACGTGTTGTGTGCGCTGGCCCCATGGCAGGGTTCTTGCTTGGCCACGGGCGTACCCTGCATGCACGACATGCGCTACATCCCTGACATGGGGGACGTCATGAAGATCGGCACGGAACAACTGGAGGCCCTGCAACGGCAGGAGTCGACGCAACGAAAGAACACCGGCGGCGCCAATGCCGTCGGCGACTTCGGCGCGTTGCTCTCGCAGGAGCTGGGCGGAACCGAATCGGCGCAGTCCGCTGCGTCGGTGGTGCCGCCGGGGGCCGCGGGCATCGACCCGCTGCTCATGGTTTCGGCCCCGGACGGCGTTGACGGCGTTGACGCCGTCTCGGATTCGACCGGCCTCGACCAGGCCATGGAGCAACTGGACGGTCTGCTGAACAACTGGGATGCCTACGCCCGCGAACTGGGGCAGGGCGCGTCCACAGGCGGGCTGCGCGGCGCCTATTCGATGCTGCAAGGCATCGACAACTCGCTGCGCGACCTGAAGCAGAACATGCCCAACCTTTCCGACCACGAAGGGCTCGCGGCCGTGGTCAACGAACTCGAAGTGATGGCCGCCACGGAGAAGTTCAAGTTCAACAGGGGCGATTACGCCTCGTAGGGCGCATCATCTTTTTTCGCGGGTTTCCCCAGCGGAAAAACCTGATTCGCCTTGACGACATGCCCGATTCCGCTCCGGCGGAGCAGGGCATGGCACAGCGGCATGAACGCCGCACCTTCGGGTGCGGCGTTTTTCATTTCTTGCGGGGATGGAAGGGAAGAAGCAGCCGGAAAGAAAGGAATTCAAACAAGCGACACCGAAAGGGGAGTGAGCCGCGCTGCACCCTGTTCCGGAGGAGTACCGGGGGAAAGGGCACTCGCATCCGCTCTTTCATCTGAAGGCACAGGGGAATCAGCCCCGCGCGGGCAGCACCGCCAGTGGGGTGTACACCGGGCGGCCACCGCCAGGATCGCTGCGCCACAGCACCATTTCGCGCACGGTGCAGACGGGCCACGGCGATGCGGCGCGGCTGATGCGGGTGTTGATGGCCGCCAGCAGGGCATCGCGCGCGTCCGTTGCCGCATGGGAAGAAGGCCGGGCAGGCGGGGAGGCCGATTCGCCGCCGGGCGGGGCGGCATGGCGCTGCCCGCCTTCGCGCCGGGCCTCGCGCAGCCGGGCCAGCGTAAGGTGCGGGGCAAAGGGGCGGTCCTCCGGCGCAAACCCCAACGGCACCAGCGCCGCGTTGACCGCCGTGGCCAGGGCCGCGCATTCCGGCGCGCCTTGCGCCAACCCCAGCCACAGTACGCGCGGGTCACCCCTGGCCGGGAACACCTCGGCCTTGCCCACGGCCAGTTGCAGGGGCGCAAAACTGATGGTCCGCAGCGCGCCCGCCACCTCGTCGCAGCGGGGGGCGGGCACGCCGCCCAGAAAGCGCAGGGTCAGGTGCCAGTTGCCGGGGGGCGTCCAGTGCAGGCGGGGCAGCAGGGCGGCCAGTGCCGTCAGCCGCATCGGGGCCGGGTCGCGCGTGACGGGGCCGGTTGTATCGGCGGTGGCGCAGGCCGCATGCAGATCGTCGCGCAGCGCGGCCAGCCGGTCCTGCCATTGCGGGGGCAGCGGCAACCCCACGAAACAGCGGACCGTGCCCTGCGTTTGCGCGCCGGGCGTGTCCGAAACGAGGGAGGCTCTGTGGTGGGCCTTTCCCGGCCCGGTTCGCCTGTTACCACTCATGGCGCGTCCTTGTTCATGGCCTGTTGCCGACACTGGCGTCCGGCTGGCTGTCCGGCTGGCTGTCCGGCTGGCTGCCCGGCTGGCTGCCCGGCTGGCTGACTGACGGGGCGGTGTCCGGGTGCTGTCTGGCAGGTGCCCGGCTAAGCGTCCTGTGGCATGGTTGGCGTCATGACTGGGAGCATGGCCAGCAGCATGTCCAGGGCCGCATCCACCGTGGCGCTGCGCACGGCGGCCCTGTCGCCCGAAAACAGAAAGCGTTCGGCCTGCACGTTTTCGCCGTCGGCCACGGCCACCCACACCGTGCCCACGGGCTTTTCCGGTGTGCCGCCATCGGGTCCGGCCACGCCGGATACGGCCACGGCAAAGCGGGTACCGGTCAGGCGGCGCACCCCGGTGGCCATGGCCCGCACCACCGGCCCGCTCACCGCGCCGTGGGCGGCCAGCAGGTCCGGGGCCACGCCCAGCACGTCGCGTTTCACCTCGTTGGCATAGGCCACCACGCCGCCGGTGAACCACGCGGAACTGCCGGGCACTTCGGTGCAGCGGGCCGCAATGAGCCCGCCGGTACACGATTCCGCCGTGGACAGGGTGGCCCCCAATGCCGTCAGGCGCTGGCCCAGCAGCCGGACGCGGGCGTGCGCGTCGTCGGAAGGCGGGGGAACTGGCGTGCCCGACATGCCCGATATGCCCGATAATCCGGATGCGCCCGATGAGCCGGACGTGCCCGATGGGGTGGACGGCTTGGGCCGGGCGGCATCGGCAGGATGCAGCGGGCAGGGGGCGTTGTGGGGGGCGTGCGGCGTGGCAGGCATCTGGTCTCCGGTGCGTGGGCATGCTGCGGGCGGCACGACATGCGCCGCCCCTGCCGCCCGGCTATCACCGAGGAAACGGTTCCGGCAAGTGGCGTGCTTGCTACGGGCTGCCCGCGCTGCTACTCTGTGGGTCGACCAGCAGTCATGGAGACGCAATGACCGACCAGCGAGAGGAAATGGTTTCGGCCTTGCAGGACGAAGTGCTCAGTGAAATGGCTGAGACCTTCTTTTCCGCCCGCAAGGCCGTGGATGACGAGATGGAACTGTTCCGCTCGCGCGAGGAGGAACTGCGCCGGGCCGCCCAGCGTGCCTTGTGTCACGCCGGGTGGCTGGCGGACCTGCTCACCGGGCCGGACATGGCCGAACAGCTGTGGCACGCTCTGGGGGTGCCCGTGGATTTCATGCGCCTGGTGGACGGCACCGCCGTCTGCCCGCATCGCGACATGCCCTTTGCATGGACCCGTTCCGGCCAGTATGAAAAGCTGCTGCTGGAAGTATACGAGGACACCTGGCGCGCTTTCGACGACTATGTCAACGGCGCTGCCGCCACCATACCGGGAAGGCCGGGCAAGGTACGCAAGCTGGGCCATCGGCGGTACCGGCTGTGGGCGGCGGAGATCAATCGCATGGTGGCCAAGGCCAACAGCGACCATTCGCCCTCGTGCGTGCTGGGCATGGCCCGTGCATTGGACGTGGAAGGGCAGGAAAGGATGAAAGTGGCGGGCAGCGGCATGGAAGGATATTCGTGCGCTCTGGACGCCACGCTGGCCCTGCCCCGCCTGGACGAGAGCGTGCCCCAGTTGCCGGACCTGCCGGAACTGCCGCCACCCGCTGCCGCCGCGCGCAGCCTGCGTGCCCTGGCGCGGCGCATCTGGAGTGAACGGCGGGACCGGGCAGCCGCAGCACTGGCGCGCGTGGAGCAGGCACAGGAATGACGTTTTTCGCGGGCATCCCCTGGCCTGACGCAGGTATGCCCGACGCCCGACGCCCGATGAGATGTCCGGATGGCTCCGGCTGACATCGGGCCAGCCTGACATGCGGTTGGCCCGATCTTCCGGCGGGCTGTCCGGCGATGGGGCGGGTTGTTGTGATATCACGGACTGGGACGCATGGCCCGAAATGGGGCAGGCCGTGCGTCCGACGCACATCAGAAGGCACGCCGGGTGCAGGGCCGTACCTTGCGATGCCATGCAGGAGGGGAAACCGATGGAAGCGAAACAGCAGGATGCCGCAAGCGCCGCACCCGCCGCCAAGACCGGGGGCGAGCGCAGGCGCGCCGCCCGCGTGGCCGGACGGTACAAGGGGCGCATAGAGATTTCCGGGTACGGCTTTTCGGTTATGACCTGGGACGTCAGCCTTACCGGCGCGCGATGCGCCGTGCGCGGCAAGTTTCCCGAGGGCACCGTGTGCACGCTGTTCGTGCAGAACGCCCGGGGCGAGGAAATGGGCCTGCCCGCCCGCGTGGTGCGCGGTACCGGCAACGACGTGCGGCTGAGCTTTTCGGCGGTGTCGTCCGAGGCCAGCGTCTTTTTGCGGGCGCTCACCGGCCTGACGTAACGGCGGCGTGCGTCGGGGCGTCCGGGCCGCTCCGGGTCGCTCCGGGACGTCCTGCTTGCCTCCGCACCCGAAGGACCGGAACGAGCGACCCGCGCGGCCACCCCGCACGGAAGGAGAACGGCGCATGCGCGTACTGGCGGCGGACATAGGCGGCACCAACAGCCGCTTTGCCCTGTACGAGACGGGCGGGCTGGCGCGCGGCCACGTGCCGCGCCCGCAGGACCGCCTGTGCGCGGTGCGCCTGCCCACGGCGGGTACGGCGTCCTTTGCCGATCTGCTGCGCCGTGCCGCCGCCGAAGAGCCGGGGCTGTTCACGTCCCCGGCGCTGCTGGTGCTGGCCGTGGCCGGACCGGTGCGCGGCGGGCGGCGCTGCACCCCGCCCAACATCCCCTGGGCGGTGGATCTGGACGACCCGGCGTTGCATGCGCCGGGCATGCCGCCCTTGCCCCCGGTACTGCTCATCAACGATTTCGTGGCCCAGGCCTACGCCTGCCTGCGCTCGGCGGCGCCGGACGAGCCGGATGCGCCGGACGTGCTGAACATGCTGGACGTGCTGGACGGGCATCCCGTGCCGGACGCTCCCATTGCCGTGGTGGGCGCGGGCACGGGCCTTGGCAAGTGCCTGCTGCTGCCCGCGTCCGGTGACGGCATGCCGCCCCGCGTTCTGCCCTCCGAAGGGGGGCACGCCCTGTTCCCCTTCACGGACGAGCGGGAGATGGCCTTTGCCGCGTTCGTGCGTGCCCACACCGGGCGGCAGGTCATCGGCGACCTGGTGGTGTCCGGCCCCGGCCTGCGCCTGCTGCACGCCTTTCACACCGGGCAGTGGCTGGAACCCGCCGAGGTGGCGGCCCGCCTTGCGACCGGAGAACACGGGGCCGATGCCGACCATGCCCTGCCTCACGTCCTGTCCCGGATACTGTCATGGTTCGCCCGCTTCTATGGCCGTGTCTGCCGCGACTACGTGCTGGAAACCCTGGCCCTGGGGGGGCTGTTCATCTCCGGCGGGGTGGCGGCGGCCACGCCCGCGCTGGTGACGCACCCGGCCTTTGCCGAAGCCTTTCGCCAAAGCGATACCCATGCCGACCTGCTGCGCGCGGTACCCGTGCGTCTGGTGCGCAGTCCCGACGCCGGGCTGCTGGGCGCGGCCCTGTATGGTGCCCTGCATCGGCCCACCCACTGAACCGGCCAGCCCCCTGAACTGGGCGGCACGCTGAATCGGCCACCCCCCCGAACTGGGCGGCACCCTGACCGGCGTGGTGTTCCGCCTGACACCGCCTGACACCACTTCGGGCGCCGACAACGGCGGCCCGGCAAACCGGAAAGGAATCTCATGCGTCCGGGATGGACTGATGCGGCGCGGCGCGCCCTGCTTCTGGCGGCGGTGGCCGTCTGCTTCTCGGCTGCGTGGTGGTCTGGCCTTGGCGAATGGCTGTCGCTGGCCCGGCTCAAGGCCTCGCAGGCGCAACTGGTGGCCTGGCACGAGGCCAGCCCCGCGCTGTCCGTGGGTGCCTACATGGCGGTGTACGTGGCCTCCGCCGCGCTGTCGCTGCCCTGGGCCACGGCCCTGACCCTTGCGGGCGCGGCGGTGTTCGGCTTCTGGACCACCCTGTGGGCCACCTCGCTGTCCAGCACCGTGGGGGCCACCCTGGCCTTTCTGGGCGCGCGCTACGTGTTCCGCGACGCGGTGCGCCGCCGCTTCGGCCACCGCATGGTCCGCCTGGACGAAGGGCTGGCCCGCGACGGGGCGTTCTATCTGTTCGGCCTGCGCCTGGTGCCCGCGTTCCCCTTCTTTCTGGTCAACCTGCTGATGGGCCTGACGGCCATGCCCGTGCGCACCTATTTCTGGGTATCGCTGGTGGGCATGCTGCCCGGCACGGCGGTGTACGTGAATGCCGGACGCGAACTGGGCGCCGTGACCACGCCGGGCGACGTGCTGTCGCCGGGGCTGCTGGCGGCCATGACCCTGCTGGGGGTGTTCCCGCTGGTGGCGCGCAAGGTGCTGGACCGGGTGCGTTCGCGGGGCGCGGCATCCGGCAGCGGACCGGTCGGGGAAATGCGGCGCAACGCCCGCAAGGAGGACGAGCATGGCCCGAACCCCACGGCATGACGCGGACCTGCTGGTCATCGGCGGCGGCGCCGCCGGGCTGACGGCGGCTGCGGGCGCGGCGCGCTTCGGCGCGCGGGTGGTGCTGGCCGAGCGTGAACCCGCCCTTGGCGGCGACTGCCTGCACCACGGCTGCGTGCCCAGCAAGACCCTGCTGGCCACGGCCCGTGCGCGCCATGTCATGCGCCGCGCCGCGCTGTTCGGCCTGCCCGCGCCGGAACTGGAGCCGGTGGACTTCGCCGCCGTGGCCCGGCGCATCCGCGAGGTGCAGGCCGTCATCCAGCGCCACGATTCTCCGCAACGCTTCACCGGGCTGGGGGTGGACGTGCGCTTCGGCCCGGCGCGTTTTTGCGACGAACACACCGTGGACATCGGCGGGCGGCGGGTAAGCGCCGCACGCATTCTCATCGCCACGGGTTCCTCGCCGCAGTTGCCGCCCCTGCCGGGGTTGGACACGGTACCCTTCCTGACCAACCGCGAACTCTTTTCGCTGGATGCGCTGCCCGCATCGCTGCTGGTGCTGGGCGGCGGTCCCATGGCCTGCGAGATGGCTCAGGCCTTCGCCCGGCTGGGTTCGCGGGTGACCATGGTGCTGCGCGGTCCCCGAATCCTGCCGCGCGATGACGCGGACATGGCCGGGGTGGTGCATGCCTCTCTGGCTGCGGACGGGGTGCGCGTACTGGCCGGAGCCACGGTGAAGATGCTGCGCGCGGTGTCTGCCGTATCTGCCGTATCTGGCAGTTCTGGCAGTTCTGGCGGACTTGGCGAATCTGGCGGGCTTGGCAAACCGGGCGAACCGGTTGGGCCTGACGGAAATGACGCAGCCGGAACGGGCGTGGAAGCAGAACTGGAAGTGCCCCAGGGCGAGGGGCGCGGGCCGCTCGTGGTCCGTGCGGATCGGCTGCTGGCTGCACTGGGCCGCACGCCGGAAACCGCCGGGCTGGACCTTGCGGCGGCGGGCGTGGCCACCGGCAGGCACGGCGGCATCACGGTGGATGGCCGCATGCGCACCAGCCAGCCGCATGTTTTCGCGGCGGGCGACGTGACCGGAGACTGGCAGTTCACCCACGCGGCAGGGCACGAGGCCGGGGTGGTGGTGGCCAATGCGGTGCTGCGCCTGCCGCGCCGGGCGGACCATGCGCGCATGCCGTGGTGCACCTTCACCGACCCGGAGCTGGCATCCGTGGGTTGCAACGAGCGCATGGCCGCCGAACGCGGCCTGCCCGTGGACGTGCATGTGGAGCCCTTTGCGTCCAACGACCGCGCCCTGGCCGAAGGCACGCCCGAAGGACGCCTGAAGCTGGTGCTGCGCAAGGGCGGCAACAGGGTGCTTGGCGTGCAGGCCGTGGGGCCGCATGCGGGCGAGGTGCTGAACGAATGGGTGGCGGTGCTGGGCGGCGGGGTGCGCCTTTCCGCGCTTGCCGGGGCCGTGCATCCCTATCCCACGCTGGGCGAGATTTCGGCCCGCGCTGCGGGCAACGTGGTGTCGCGGGTGCTGTTTTCCGCCGGTGCGCGCAGGCTGCTGCGCCTGCTGTTCGGTTACCGGGGGTGATGCCCAGACGCCTTGGCGTCGTCGTGCGCCCAGACGCCTTGGCGTCGTCGTGTGTCCAGACGCCCTGGCGTCGTCGTGTGTCCAGCCGCCAAGGCGTCGTCATGCTGTCGATCGGCGGACGATAAAGTGCCCCCGAAGACGGTGGCAGAAGCGGGGGTACCGTCTCCGGGGGCTGTTCCGGGGGCATGTTCGGGAAGGATTCCGTGGTTCGCGGCTTCCTTCGATGATGCCTGTCTAACACTGTCATGCACTGTGCGATATTGGGTGTAGCGCTAAATCTTTCGGTAGGGAGCGTGGTAGGGGACCCCCATGCGTGGCGCATGAGCAGTGCCGCCATGCAGGGGGAGCATCCATGCGTCACGGGGGCTTGCCATCCCGCGCCGGGATGGCGTGCATGCGCGTATCGGTACGTATGAGCGAAGCCGCACGGGATGGAGCGGGCCAGCGCGAAACGGCAATACGGCGGTGCGCCGTGCGCTACGCAGTTGCGGACAACATTCAATGGTACGGGGATATCCAATGCCGCAGTTCGGAGCGCACATGTCCGTGGCCGGGGGGCTCTGGCGCGCGGTGGAACACGCCGTGTCGGTGGGGGCGCAGGCCTTGCAGGTGTTCACCGCCAATCAGCGGCGGTGGGAGGTGCCC
Source organism: Nitratidesulfovibrio sp. SRB-5 (assembly GCF_019931275.1). Taxonomy (NCBI): domain Bacteria; kingdom Pseudomonadati; phylum Thermodesulfobacteriota; class Desulfovibrionia; order Desulfovibrionales; family Desulfovibrionaceae; genus Nitratidesulfovibrio; species Nitratidesulfovibrio sp. SRB-5. Next base: position 1,167,722 of record NZ_JAIOTY010000002.1, read on the forward strand.
TGTCTTTCGGATGATGACGCAAGGCGCTTTCGTGCAGCCGTGGCCGACTGGGGCGGGGGCTTCGTGGCATCGCACGCCTCGTACCTGTTCAATCTCGCCTCGCCCGACGAGGACGCCGGAGCGCGCTCGGTGCGCGGGTTGGCGGAAGAGATCGGGAGGTGCGGCCTGCTGGGCATTCCGTGGGTGGTACTGCATCCCGGTGCGCATCTGGAAGGAGGTGATAGGCAGACCGTGGAGCACGCCGCCCATCGGGTGGCCGCGCGGCTGGCCGCGGCCTTCGACGCGGCGGGGCGCCTGCATCCCCATGCCGACGGCGTGGGCGTGCTGCTGGAAAATACCGCCGGGCAGGGCACCTGCCTTGGGGGCGATGTGGCGGACCTTGGACGCATCGTGGATGCCTGTCCGGCCCGCGAACGGCTGGGGGTGTGCATCGACACGGCCCATGCCTGCGCCGCCGGGTACGACCTGGCGACGGAGGACGGCTACGCGCGGCTGATGGCGGCGGTGGAGGGCGCGGTGGGGCTTGGGCGGGTGCGCCTGTTCCACGTCAACGACAGCGCCACGCCATGCGGCGCGCGCAGCGACCGGCACGCGCACATCGGGTTGGGGCACGTGGGGGCCGCCGGGTTTGCCCGGCTGGTGCGCGACCCGCGTTTTGCCGCCCACCCCATGGTGCTGGAAACGCATAAGGGCAAGGATCTGGCAGAGGACCGCCGCAACCTGCGGGTGCTGCGCCGCCTTGCCGCGGGTGATGACCCGGGCAAGGCCGCGTGCGACGTGGAAGGGCTGAAGGAATAGGGCGCGTTCCGGTCAGGCAGGGCGGATACGCCGGAAGCACCGGTTCCCCGTGGCGGAAACCGGTTTGGTGGAGGCACGCCGCAATATGGGGCCGATGGCTGCCCGCGCCGCATTCCGGCCCCGGCAGGGTCTCCCCGAGTGGGCGGGGCCAGTCCTTTGGGCGGTGTTAGTCCTTTGGGCAGGGCTCGTCGTGGGCGTCGTCGGCATTGTCCGCCGGAGAAGCGACCGAAGCGGCTTCCGTGGTGGTCAGGGGGGTACCCTGCCCCGGCAGCAACGAACCCGGCTGCATCAGGGAAGGGCAGGCCCCGCCAGCCGTGGCGGACGGGCATCCGCCCGCCACGTCCGTTCCTGAAGACGGACAGCCTGAACAGCCCGTATCGCCGTCATGCGTGGCAGAAGGCGCGCCGGGCGTGGTCACCGCGTATTCCGGGCGCAGGTGGGGCATCAGTTCCTTGGTGGCGGTACGCTGCGCCGCCTCCACGAACACCTTGCCGTCCCGCGCCGTGACGTCGAAGCGGGTCACCACCCGGCGGTCGTCCGGGAACATCAGCCGTTTCTGGCGGATCATTTCCTCCACGATGCCTTCCAGGGCCTCTTGCGCGTCGTCCGTCAGGTCGAAGCGCACCAGCGACAGGCGCAGGTTGGCCTGCCAGCGTTCGTCGGGCAGGAAGGCCGCGTTCCACGCGAACACTCCCAGGCTCACGGCGTTCTCCGGACCGCTCAGTTCTTCGGCAACGGCCAGCAGCGGGCGGCAAAAGTCGTGGATGAGTTGGGAAAAGGGGTCCATCTTCCGCTCGGCCTTGCGGCGGCGGATTTCGGCGATGCGTTTTTTGAGCTTCTTGGCGTCGGAAGCGGCCATGGTGCCTCGCTGCGGTGGGTTGCGTGGCGCGCGGCTGGGCGCGAACGGCAGGTGCATAGGCGGTTTCGCGGGCAAGCGCAACCCGGCGCCGGGGCGGCGGGGGCCTTTGACCGACGCGACCGGACGCGCCCGGACGCGATCGAACGCGCCGTGCACGTCAGACAGGCCAGACAGGCCAAGCAGGCCAGACACGCCGGAAGGGCGGATGGGCAAACGGCCACGCAGGCGAAACGGTGGACAAGCGGGCGCATGCCGCCCCACGCAGGCCCACCGGATGGTGCGAGCCTGCGTGATGCGAGCCTGCGTGATGCGAACCTGCGCGAAACGAGCCGCGTGATATGGAAATGTGCGTGGCATGCGCGCGGCGGCGGGACGGGCAGCGTCCGCCCGTTCCCTTTCCGGCTGTCAGCGGCTGCGCGAGCGGGCCCACAGGGCAATGCCCGCCAGCCCCACGATGTACCCGATGCCGCCCGCCACGTCGGACATGCGCGGCCCGCCGGACTGCATGGCCGCCAACGAATGACGCAACGGCGCCACCTGTTCGGCCACGGCCTCGGCCACGATGCGCCGCAGGGCGGCCTCGTCAATTGCCGCGCCTGTGGAAGGCCCGGCGGCGGAGGGTGCCGGTGTGGCGGCCTTTGGCGCGCTCTGCGCCGGGGCGGTGCCCAATGCGGCCTGCGGGGTCGCGGCCTGCGGGGTCGCGGGCGACGCGGCAGGAGGGGCGGGGGCTGCGGACGTTGCCGCCGCGCTCTCCACGACAGGCGCGGCCAGGTATTCCTCGGCGGGCATGGTCCAGGTGTTGCGGTGGCCTTCGCCAGCCTGCACCTCGATGACCAGGTCGGCCTTGGCGGCGCGCAGTTCCGGGGTGATGGGCAGGGCGCAGCGCCCCTTGGCGTCGGTGACGGCGGTGCCCATTACCGTGTTGCTGCCCGCAAGCCTGACGGTAACCTTGGCCTCGCGGGTGGGGTTGCCGCTGCTGAACGAACTTTCGCAACGGATGGCGCCGCCTTCCACCCAGGCAAAGATGTTCACCCTGTGGGCCAGGGCCGGGCTTGCCTGCCCCAGCAGCAGGAACGCGCCCACGAGCAGGAGCGTGAACAGCGTCGCCGCGTGGTGCCCCGTGCGCGGCATGACCCGGCGCGTCAGGGCTCGACGCGTTATGGCCCGGCTGGGCATGCCGAGCGCGTCGGGTGCGGCGGATGTACTGGATGCGCCCGCCGTGGTGGTGGGCCGCGTGGTGGTGTAGGCAGAAACAACGTCGCACAACGGCGTGCGGGCGAAAATCCGGGTCTGTTTGCTGGGCATGGGGCCTCCTGCGTGTTGCCCCCTTGGCATGCATCTTTTTTTCGTAAAGTTCAAACGCCAAGTGCGCATTATGAAGAATCGTGTCACGAATTTCGTGTGCGCCAAGCCGCCATGGTCGCCTTTTGCTTGCCTGCGCACGCCGTTGGGGCTATCTGCTTGATGATATCACCTTCAGGAAGAAGGGCAGGCGGATGAAGGACGAAAATCCGAACAGCATGGACAGTTGCAGCAGAGTTCCCTCCGGGCGGACGGGCGTTGGCCGCGTGGCTGGCGACAGTCCCGTGGCGGAAGCGGGTGCGCCAGGCCAGCTTTCTCCCGGTCAGGTTTCCCCGGGCCAAGTTTCGCCGGGCCAGACGTCCCATGGCACGGGTCTGCCGGACCCACGCTTGCCGGATCATCCCGTCCTTGACCGGTCCGGCGCCATGCGCCGCCTGGAACTGGATGCCGAAAGCTACGGCCAGCTTCTGGCGCTGATGACCCTGGAGGTTGGCGGCATGCTGGACGCCTTGGCCGAGGCCTGGCGCAATGGCGATGTGGCGGCCATGCGCCAGTATGCCCACCGGCTGAAAAGCGAGGCTGCCAACGTGGGGGCTGAAGAGGTGCGCTTTGCCGCAAGCAGGCTGGAGCAGTTGCTGCGGCAGCGGGAAGGGGCGGACAGCGGGTCCCCGCCTGCTTCCACCACGCGCTTTTCCCCCTTGGAGCATGCCGGGCTGTCAGGACAGCACGTGTCAGGGCAGCACGTGTCAGGGCAGCCTGTGTCCGGGCCGCATATGTCCGGGGCGCATATGTCCGGGGCGCATATGTCCGGGCCACATATGTCCGGGGCGCATGTTCTCCCGCCGGGCGAAGCCTCGGCGGCGGTCAGTCATCTGCGCACGGCGCTGGCCCGACTTGCCGCCGTGCTCGGCCAGTAGCGCTCCGCCGCGTGCCTGGCGCCAGTCGCCGCAGCGCGCGGTCGTTTCCTTCCTTGCCTGCGGCGGGCTTTCGCCGCCTGGGGTTTCCCGGCCCGGCATGGGGCGGCCCCGCATCCGCCACCCGGACATGCCGGGCGGTCTAAAGCAAAACGTCATCCAGCCGATGAGGTTTCCGACGGGGTGCGCCCACCCCGCCGCGACCCTTTGCGGAAGGTAGTCACATGCTTTGCCGTTTTCGTGCATTCCGTGGTCTTGCCCGCGCGCTGCTGCTGGCGGCGGCCCTGGCCGCGTCCGTTCCCGCAGCCTTGGGCCTGTGCGGCCCGGCGGCCACGCCGCCACCGCGCAACGTGCCCGACAAGCCCTTTGCCGACACCCGGTCCGGCCGTACCATCAGCGAGCCCGACGACTGGAGCCGCATGGCCACGGCCACGGCCCTGCGCGTGTACAAGGCCCTGGACGACCGCAGGGACCTGGTGGCCCTGCCCATCCGCATCACCCCGCCCAATGCCCGGCCCTTTGCGCTGGCCTACCAGAACCTGCTGGCTACCGAACTTGTGTCGCGGGGCATGCAGGTGACGCTGGCGCCGGAGAATGATTCGGTGGAACTGGACTTTGCGGTGCATGCCGTGCCCGTGGGGCCGCAGCGCCCGGTGCCGGAGGCCGCCGCCAACCCCGACGCCAAATGGCAAGTGGTGCTGACCACCACCATGTGGCACGGCAACCGCTATGTCATTCATGCGGCGGACGGCTTCGTGGTGCGCGGGGACGAGCTTGGCAAGTACGTGGACCCGGACGCGCCCGGACACACCGTGCGGCCCTTCCGGTCGCGCAGCGTGCCCATGGTCAACAGGTAGATCGACAGGGTGGCCGCAAGCGCGGGCCGGGGGATTCCGGCCATGCGCGTGTGCAATCTCACAGACCGGGAGGCGATGCATGTTCGCATCCAGACAATATTTCGATGGGCTGCAAGGTGCACTGCGCTCCCTTGCGGCAGGCCGTTTGTCAGGCCCGAAGTCCGCACTGCGTACCATGGCGCTTGCGGCGGGGGTGCTGGCTCTCGCCCTGCACGCCGTACCGGCGCAGGCCGATGCCGGTCCCGTTGGCGCCGCCGCGCGCCAGCCCGCCACCCCCGAAGGGGTGCTGGTCAACCCGCCGGAAGGGTCGGAACTGCTCAACGCCAATACCTACGCCGCCGATGCGCTGCACGCGGTGATGGCCTCGCGTGTGAGCACGGGCAGCCCCATCCTGGTGGCAACACTGGCCGACGTGGACAACCTGGAACGCAGCACCCCCTTCGGACGGGTGACCATGCAGCAGGTGGCCTCGCGCCTGGGGCAGCACGGTTACCGCGTGCTGGAGGCGCGCATGGGTCGGGCCCTCACCTTCACCCCGCAGGGCGAATTCCTGCTCTCTCGCGACGCCACCCGGCTGATGCAGTCGGAATACGACGCCCAGGCGGCGCTGGTGGGCACCTATTCCCTGGCGGGCGGCACGGCCTATGTGTCGTTGCGGGTGGTGCGGCTGGATGATGCGGCGGTGATGGCCGCCTACGAGTACCATCTGCCGGTGCGCGGTGACACGCGCAGGATGATGGCAGGGCAGGGCGACCCGTGGAGCCAGTATGCCGGACGGCGGCAGGCGTTTTCCGGCGCGGCGGTGGCCGCCGCGACCTCGGTGCCCGCCGTGACCGCCGCCACCGGTGGCGCGACCGGTGGCACGACCGGCTCGATCGGCACATCGGGGCAATCGGGCGGTCGTCCGGTCTACCCTGCACCGGTGGCCGTGCCTTCCCCGGCCACGGGGGCGCCCATGGACCCGGCGGCCATGCCGTTGCTCAAGGATTTTCCGCCCATCGGGGCCAAGTCTTCCGCCACCACGGGCAAGCCCGTGGCCAAGAAGGCCGCTCCCGCCCAAAAGCAGGCGGTCAAGAAGCCCGGCGCCCAGAAGCAGCCTGCCAAGGCCCCGGCGAAGAAGGCCGATGGCAAGCCCGCCGCGAAACCGGCCCCCAAGGCAACCCCCAAACCTTCGGCCACGGCAGCCCCAAGGTCGGCCGTCTAGGCGGTTCCGCCATCGGCCACCGTCCCCAGAGGTGTCCCGCACGGGCCGCATCCTTCAGGCGCGGGAGTTGCCTGGACGGGGATTTTCGATGGAGTGTGCTGAATGTTCGCCAAGGCCCGGCGATGCGCCATGTCAGGTGCTCCGCCGGGCCTCTTGCCTGCGGTGTCGCCCGATCCCGCCCGATCCAGCCAGTAGCGCCCGGTGCTGTCCCGCCCCGTGCAGCCCCGTGCCGTCCTGTGCCGCCCGATCCGGCCCGGTCTGGCTGGTCTGGCCCTGTTCCCGGGGGGCAAGGCGGGCGCGAACGTGCGGATCAAGGGCGCGGCAACGCGTGCCAGTGTGATCCGCCGTTTCGATTTCACTTGAATTCCAAGCCCGAAGGGCCTATGTCTGCGGTGCCGGAGGCGGGCCTTGCCCGGTCCGGCCTTGCGGTTCCGTCTGGCCCAGCCCTGTTTCGCCGGTTCCGCCAGTTTCATCGGTCACGCCGTGTCCGGTTGGCCGTGTCCGATCCGGCATCCCCAGGCCGCATGCGGCCCCGTGCCCGCAATGGCAGCCCGCGCTTGACGCGGGCCTGCATACCGGGTAAGCAGGTCCGTTCATATTTTTTGAAGGAGAAATTCCATGTCGAAGAGAACCTACCAGCCCAGCAAGATCCGCCGCAAGCGTACCTGCGGCTTCCGCGTCCGCATGAGCACCGCCAACGGCCGCGCCGTCATTCGTCGTCGTCGCGCCAAGGGGCGCAAGAGATTAGCTCTCTAGTCTTCCCCCGGCACAACCGGCTTGTCCGCAGGCCCGACTACCTGGCCTGCTACGACAAGGGACGCCGTCTCTTTACCAAGCATTTCGTCCTGTTTGTCCTATTCGACCTGGACCGCACGGCCAGCCCGGAAGGGTGGCGCCTGGGGCTGGCCGTTACCAGGAAGACGGGGTCGGCCGTGCAGCGCAACCGCGTCAAGCGGGTGCTGCGCGAGTTTTTCCGGCTCCACCGCGCCTTGATGCCCGGTGACGTGGACGTCATCGTGGTGCCCAAGCGCCACCTCAAGCCCGAGCGGGTCACACTCGCCCTCGTCACCCAGGAACTCCTGCCCCTGCTGCCGGAACTTCGCGCCCACCACGGCGCGGACGACCGCACCGGCGCCCCCAGGCCGGAGGCAGCCGTGGCGGATGGTTCCGGACCGGTGCCCTCCGGACCCGAAGCGGCCACGCCGCCCACGGCCCCCCCAGGCACCGCCCCCACCGACGAGGTCCGGCCAGACACGGCCCGCGAGGCGGAAACCGGAGCGCAATGAGCACCTTACCGCGCGAACTGGTCGTGTGGCCCATCCGCTGCTACCAGCGCTTCATCTCGCCTTGTCTTCCGCCCGCCTGCCGGTATGTGCCGACCTGTTCCGCCTACGCCGCCGAGGCCGTGCTGACGCACGGCGTCGTGCGCGGCCTGCTGCTGGCCTGCCGGCGGTTGCTGCGCTGCCACCCGTGGTGCGCAGGCGGGTATGATCCCGTGCCCCCGCCCCGGCATTCCGGATGCGCCGTCCCCGGCGCTTCCGCCACTGCAACAGCCAGACACGCAACAGCACAGGAGCTGTCGATCTCCCATGGAAAGTAAGCGCGCCATCATCGCCATCGCCTTGAGCTTCGTGGTCCTCGTGGGCTGGAGCTACCTTGCCGATCACATGGGCTGGAACGATCAGCCCGCTCCCCAGGTCCAGCAGGAAGGAACCGCACCGTCGGCCTCGCAGGCGGCTCCCCAGTCGGCCTCGCAGGCCGCCGCGCCTGCTCCCCGCGCCGAAACCCCCGTCTTCCTGCCGTCCGCCGGGCGCGAGGTGACGGTTGTCACGCCGCTGTACAAGGCCGTGCTGCATTCCGGCGGCGGCGTGCTGAAGCACTTCAGCCTGACGCGCTACCGGACGGCCATCACCGCCGGTGCCCCCGCCGTGGACATGGTGGACACCGCCTCCACGGTCATGTCGCCCCTGGGCCTGTTGATCAACGGCCAGCCCTCGTGGAACACCGGCCAGTGGTCCTTCGACGGCGGCGACTTGTCGCTGGGCGCCGGACAGTCCGGCGTGCTGACCTTCACCGGCGAAGTGGACGGCGTGCGCGTGGTGCGCGAACTGACCTTCAGCGCCGACACCTACCTCATTTCCGAAAAGGTGCGCCTGGCCCCGCTGGCCGATGCGCGCACCGTGCGCCTGGGCTTTACCGTGGGCACGGGCAACCTGTCGCCCAACGGCGGCCAGTACGACCACACCCGCGTGGCCTGGCTGCACGACGGTTCGTTCAGCGAAAAGACCAGCGCCTCCGATCTTGAAAAGGGCGTGCTGGAAACCGGTGCCCTGAGCTGGGGCGCGGTGATGAGCAACTACTTCCTGGTGGCGGCGGCCCCGGTGGACACCACCGGCGTGACCCTGAAGGGCAAGCTGCAGGAAAGCGTGTACCGCGTGGCCATGGAGCGCGGCGACGTGTCCATCCCCGCGGGCGGCGAAACCACCGTGGCCTGCAACTACTGGTTCGGTCCCAAGGACCGTGGCCTGCTGAAGGAAGCCCCCAACCAGCTTGCCGAGGCCATCAACCTCGGCTGGTTCAGCATCATCGCCCGTCCGCTGGTGGACATGCTGGAGTTCTTCCACAAGTACGTGGGCAACTACGGCGTGGCCATCATCCTGCTTACCGTGGTCATCAAGCTGGTGTTCTGGCCGCTTTCGCACAAGAGCTACAAGTCCATGGAGCAGATGAAGAAGCTTCAGCCCATGCTCCAGAAGCTGCGCGAAAAGCACGGCGACGACCGCGAGAAGATGAACGAAGAGATGATGCGCCTGTACAAGACCTACAAGGTCAACCCGGCGGGCGGCTGCCTGCCCATGCTGGTGCAGATTCCCGTCTTCTTCGGCCTGTACCAGGCGTTGCTGAACGCCATCGAACTGCGCCACGCCTCGTTCATCACGCATCTGCCGTTCACCGACATGGTCTGGCTGGCCGACCTTTCGGCCAAGGACCCCTACTACATCACCCCCATCGTCATGGGCGCCACCATGCTGTTGCAGCAGAAGCTGACGCCCGCCCCCGGCGACCCGACCCAGGCCAAGATCATGATGTTCATGCCCGTGGTGTTCACCTTCATGTTCCTGAGCTTCCCGTCGGGCCTCGTGGTGTACTGGCTGTGCAACAACGTGCTGTCCATCGCGCAGCAGTGGTGGATGCTCCGCAAGGCATAGGAAGCCCCTTTCGCCCCTCTCCGCCTGCCCAACGCGGGCGGAGAGGGGGCCATGCGCCGGTCGCGTGTCCGCATGGCGGGCGCATGACCGCGCGGCGGGCCGACCGTCCGCAAGGCACCTTCCGCTACGCCCCCCTCCCTCCCACTTCGAGGTGACAGCATGGATGGATACAAGGAGTTTCAGGGGAAAAGCCTCGACGATGCCATTCGCGAGGCGTGCTCCTACTTCGACGCCCCTCGCGAGAAGCTCGAGATAGACATCGTCCAGGATGCCAAATCCGGCATTTTCGGCATAGTGGGCGCGCGCAAGGCCAAGATCCGCGCGCGCCGCGCCCAGATAGGGCAGATAGGCCGCCTGGCACAATCCGCACAATCCGTTCAGTCGGGGCAGTCCGCTGCTCCCGCCCCAGTTGCCGCTGCCTCCAGCGACGCCGCTTCCACCACGCAGCCCCATGAAGAACGGGGCGCTGCCACCGCAGAAGCGGCGGAAGCGGACGCCGGCGAATCTCGTGCATCCCGTGCCCCCCGCCCGCGTGAAGATCGTCCCCGCGAAGAGCGTTCCAGAGACGAGCAGACCCGCCGTGAACGTGGTGAAGCCGCTCCGGCCATGGCCGGGCACGACGCCGGGGCCGATGGCCGTGACGACGCCGAATCCGGCGACGATGACGACGAGCACAGGCCGGAGGGCGAACGCAGCGGTCGCCGTCGCCGCCGTGGTGGCCGTGGCCGCCGTGAGCGTGACGGCGAGGCCCGTGGCGAGAATGCTGACCGGAGTGATCGGGGCGATCGGGGCGACAGGCCTGGCCAGTCCCGCGAAACCGATGGCGAGGCCGCCGAAGGGTCCGCATCCGGCGATTCCCGCATCGACGGCAGATCCGCCCGCGCGCCCCGTGCGCCGCAGGCCCAGCGCGGGCCGCGTCCCGCACGCCAGCCGCAGGATGGAGAATCCGGCGCGCAGGCGGGGCAGCAGGACCGCCGTGGCGGTCCTCGCCGCAACGGCGAGCGTTCGGAACGACCGGACAGGTCGGAGAGACCGGCCAGCCCGGCCCGGCCAGCCCGGCCAGCGCGACCAGAGAGCCAGGAACGGCACCCCCGGTCGGACAGGCCCGGCGGTGACGCAGGGCTGGGCATGCCGGATATGTTGGACATGCTGGACGGGGCCGACGAGCACGGCGGCGACGGCCTGCCGGAAATTCCGCTGGAACAGCTGGACCGGGAGCAGGTGACCCAGGTGGCCGTGGAGGTCATGGAACGCCTGGTTACCCCGGTCATCGGCGAAGCGGGCTTTTCCGTGGAACTGGCCGAAGGCCGCGTCAACGTTTCCGTGGATTGCGGCGAGAATTCCGGGCTGCTCATAGGCCGCGAGGGGCAGACCCTGTCGGCGTTGCAGTACCTGGCCTCGCGCATCGTTTCGCGCAAGCTCGGCGCCTCGGTGCGGGTGCAGCTGGATTCCGGCGACTACCGCGAACGCCAGGACGACAAGCTGCGCGACATCGCCCTGCACCTGGCCGAAAAGGTGCGCGCCACCGGCAAGCCGCAGTCCACCCGTCCGCTCAGCTCGTACCACCGCCGGGTGGTGCACGTGACGTTGCAGGACGATGAAGAGGTGGTTACCCGCAGCAAGGGTGACGGCCCGCTGAAGCGGGTGATCATCATGCGCAAGAAGAAAGGCTAGGCCGACCGGCCTCGGCGGCATTGCCTCCGGGGCGCGCGGGCGGAAGTTTCCGTTCGTGGCGGCGGCACACATATCGTCGAATCGCGTCGCGGGGGAGGCCCACAGGGTTTCCCCCGTTCGCGTCCGCAAGGGCGCGCGCCCGCAGGGCCATGGGGCCTGACAGGGTGCAGCGCCGGGGAGCATGCCATGCGGCAGGAAGACACCATCGCCGCCATCGCCACCCCGCCCGGCCACGGGGGGGTGGGCATCATCCGCATCAGCGGGCCGGACAGCCATGCCATTCTGGGGCGGCTGTTCCTGCCCGCTTCGCCGCGTTTTGCCGGGTTCCGGCCCTGGACGCTGCACCGGGGCCGCGCGTGCGACGCCACGGGCGCACCGCTGGACGACGTGCTGGCCGTGGCCATGCCCGGCCCGCGCACCTTTACCGGCGAGGATGTGGCCGAAATCCACTGCCACGGCGGCCCTGCCGTGCTGGCGGCGGTGCTGGAGGCGGCCTGCGCCTGCGGGGCACGACTTGCCGGACGGGGCGAATTCACCCGGCGGGCCTTTCTGAACGGACGCATGGACCTGACCCAGGCCGAAGCCGTGGCCGAAATGATCGCCGCGCCCGCACAGGGCGGGCTGCGCTTGGCACAGGCCCGGTTGCAGGGGCTGCTGGGCACGCGAGTGGCGGAACTGCGGGCGCGCCTGCTGGACCTGCGCGCGCAACTGTGCGTGGCCGTGGACTTTCCGGAGGACGAGGTGGACTGCCTTGCCCCCGAGGCCTTCGTGGCCGAATGCGATGCCGTTGCCGCCGGGGTGCGCGGGCTGTTGTCCGCGCACGAGCGGGGCCGCTGCTGGCAGGAGGGCGCGCTGGTGGTGCTGGCCGGGCACGTCAATGCGGGCAAGTCCAGCCTGATGAACGCCCTGCTGGGGCGCCGCCGGGCCATCGTCACCGACATGCCCGGCACCACGCGCGATTTCATCGAGGAACCGGTGCAACTGGCCGGGCTGCCGGTGCGCCTGGTGGACACGGCAGGCCTTCGCGACACCGGCGACATCGTGGAACAGGAGGGCGTGCGCATCAGCCGCGACCTGGTGGCCCAGGCCGACCTGGTCCTGCTGGTGGTGGACGCCGCCGCCGGGCTGGGCCATGCCGAGCGCGAACTGCTGCGCCACGTGCGCGACCAGCATGCCCAAGGGGGTAGGCCGGACAGGCCGGGCGGGCGGGTGCTGGTGGTGCTGAACAAGACCGATCTTGCCGCCGAGGCCGGTGCCGCCTTCCGGTGCCCGACCGAGGTTGAGGGCTGCCCCTGCGTGGCCGTTTCCGCCCTGCGCGGGCTGGGCGTGGACGAACTGGCCGCCGCCGCGCGGGCCATGGTACTGGCCGGGCTTGGCGGTGACGATGCCGGCGGCGAGCCGGAATCCGGCGACCTTGCCCCCAACCTGCGCCAGGCCCAGGTGCTGCGCCGCGCGCTGGACGAACTGGACGCCCTGGTGGCGGATGTTCGCGCCGGGGTGCCCTACGACCTGTGTTCGGTGCGGCTGGACGGCGCTTGCGCCGTGCTCTCCGAAATCACCGGAGAGACCACCCCAGCAGAGGTGCTGGAACATATTTTTTCTTCGTTCTGCATCGGGAAATAGATGTAATTCGTCTTGTAACGGGACCTTTGCGAAGTATACTGCCCATCCGTCCCTTGTGACCTGCGTCACTGACCGGAACCCGCCACCGTGCCACGCTGCACGCATGGCGGACACGCCACAGGAGTATCATGTCCGATCGCGCTCCCTCTCCCTTCATCGTCAACGGTTGTCGCGGTACGACCGTTGCCTCCTCTCGCGGGGGCACCTGCCGCTTTTCCCTGCCCGTGCCGGAAGGCTTTCTGGCCCGGCTGGAGCGGGTGGTGGCCGAAAGCGGCTGGCCGGACTTCCTGCGCGACGTGGTGCGCGGTCCCATCCTGCACCACCATGCCTTCCGGGTGGCGGTGTCCGCGTGTCCCAACGGTTGTTCGCGCCCGCACATCGCGGACGTGGGCATCATCCGGGCCTGGACGCCGGGCCGCGCCTCCGATGCCTGCACCCGCTGCGGGTTGTGCGAGCGGCTGTGCCCCGACCACGCCATGACGGTGGAAGAGGACGGGCCGCGCCTGCACCCCGAAAACTGTCTTTCCTGCGGGCTGTGCATCAAGCGCTGCCCGGAAAAGGCCCTGCCCGTGGCCCGCGAGGGCTGGCGGGTGGTGGTGGGCGGGCGCCTTGGGCGCCGCCCCCGGCTGGCCACCGAACTGGACGGGCTGGACGAAGTGCCCGGCGCTTCCGGCTTTCCCGGCCAGTCGCACCTGCTGGACGACGGCGGCGTGGTGCGCGCCCTGCGCAACGCGCTGGCGTGGTACATGCGCGAATACCGGCTGCACCTGCGCTTCGGCGACCTGGTGGCCTCCGACCCCGCCACGGCGGCGCGTCTGGCGGGCACCCTGCCGGGGCCGGTGCGCACCCCTGAAAAGATGCCCCCCATGCGCTTCGACACCCCCGACCCGGCAACCGGCGAAGGGGAGGGCGGGGCGGGTCAAACCCCGTAACTTCCCTTTTCGCGCGCATGGCCAGCCATCCTCCCGATTCCCGCCGCCCGCAGGCGGCAGCGGCACCGTCACACGACGGGGTAGATGCCTCGGCGAACTGTCCGGGGACCGGGGCAGACAACGGGATGGGCAGGGGGACGGGCAGGGGCGTGGACACCGGGACTCCCACCGGGAACCAGCCGCCCATGCAGCCGCAATTCGACGATTCATTCCGGCCCGCGCCGTCGTGTCCGCCCCCCGCTGATGGGGCGGGCGGCGGTGCGGGCCGTGCCGCGTTCTGGTCCGTGGTCGTGCCCTGCCTGCTGGCCTTTGCCCTGCTGGCCGCCCACGCCGTGCGCTCCGGCGACTGGGGCACGGCGGCGGGGTGGGGTGTGCTGGCGGGGCTGGCCTGCACCCGGCTGGCCTGGGCGCGCCTGGTGGTGTGCGCCGCGCTGTTCGCCGGGGGGCTGTTCTGGGTGTCCGTGGGCGTTGACCTGGTGCGCTTCCGCATGGCCTTCGGCATGGACTGGGTGCGCCTTGCGGCCATCATGGCGACGGTCACCGGCCTGACCATGGCCGCATGGTGGCGGCTGACCGGCCAGGCCGGGGAACGACGCCATCACCTCGGCGCGGATGCCGCGTGGCCGAGGGCAATGGCCTTCCTGCTGGCCGCCGGGCTGCTGTGGCTGGCCCGCTGGCGCGCATCAGGCATCGTGTTGTTGCTGTCCGACCGCTTCCTGCCCGGCTCCGGGCCGCTCCAGATCGCCCTGGCCGGGGTGTATGCCGCGTGGGTGGCCGGGCTGCTGCTGGACCCCGCGCGGGCGCGCAAGGCCCGTCCGCGCCTGTGGGGGCTGTTTTCCGCCGTGTTCTTCGGCCAGCTGGCCCTGGGCCTGCTGGGCGCGCACCGCCTGCTGATGACCGGGGCGCTGCACCTGCCCGTGCCCGCGCTGATCCTGGCCGGGCCGCTGTACCGGGGCGAGGGCGTGTTCATGCTGGTGCTGTTCGGCGTCTCCGTGCTGCTGCTGGGCCCGGCGTGGTGCAGCCACCTGTGCTACATCGGCGCGTGGGACGATGCCTGCTCGCGCCTGCGCGGGGCAGGCGCGAAAGCGCAAGGCAAGGGCAGGAGGGGCAAGGGGCCCGCGCCCCTGCCGCGCTGGGCCGTGGTGCTGCGCTGGTGCCTGGCCGCCGGGGTGTTTGCCGCCGCCTTTCTCATGGGGCGGGCCGGGGTGCCGGTGGGCGTTGCCGCCACCGCCGCCGGGCTGTTCGGGCTGGCGGGGGTGGCGGTGATGGCGGGGCTGAGCACGCGCCGGGGCATGATGGTACACTGCACCGCCTTCTGCCCCATGGGCGCCGTGGGCAACCTGCTGGGGCGCATCGCGCCGTGGCGGCTGCGCGTGGGGCCGGGCTGCACCCGCTGCGGGGCCTGCCTTGCCGTCTGCCGGTACAACGCGCTGGATGCGCGGCGGCTGGAGGCCGGGCGGCCCGCCCTGTCCTGCACCCTGTGCCGCGACTGCATCGGCGTGTGCCGTCATGGCGCCATGCAGCTGACCCTGCCGGGCTTGTCTCCGGCAAGGGCATGGCGCGTCTTTGCCGTGCTGGCCGCCGTGCTGCACGCGGTATTCCTTAACGTGGCGCGCATGTAGCGGAGCGCCGTGGCGCCGGGCTGTATGGCGCACGGGAGAACGTATCCGGCGGGTGTTCTCCGCCGCGCCAGTGTGCCGCCTCTCTTCCGGGGGTTTACGTAATCCGGCCCATCATGTATGAATGCCGCCGCCGGAGCCACCGCGCGCTTCGTGCCTTTTCAGCCCCCCGCGCCGCCGGTCCCTCGCATCTCCGGCTCCGTGGACCGCGCCTTCACGAGTGCCACCTGATGAAGAAGATTCCCGAACGGTATCGGCGTAAGATCAGCAAGGACGAGATCAACGAGCTGCCCCTTGAGCGGTATGCGGGTGAAATCCGCATCGTCCGCAGCGAGGAGGAACTCGCTGATGCCGTCGACCGTCTGCGTGACGAGGACGTGCTGGGCTTCGACACCGAAACCCGCCCCACCTTCCGCAAGGGCAAGGTCAACCTGCCGTCGCTGGTGCAGCTTGCATGCAGCGACGTGGTCTACCTGTTCCAGCTCAACTGGCTGCCCTTTGGCGATGCGCTGGCCGCCGTGCTGTCCGACGCGGACATCGTCAAGACCGGCGTGGCCGTGCGCGACGACATCCGCGACTTGCAAAAGCTGTTCGCCTTCAACGACGCGGGCGTGGTGGACCTGGGCGAGGTGGCGCGCGACTTGGGCCTTGAGACGCACGGTCTGCGCAACCTTGCCGCCAACTTTCTGGAAGTGCGCATTTCCAAGGGCGCCCAGTGTTCCAACTGGAGCAACCGCGAACTGGCCCCCCAGCAGGTGCTGTACGCCGCCACCGATGCCTGGGTCAGCCGCGAGATTCACCTGCGCATGCGCAGGCTGGGGCTCATCGACCGCTAGCCCGCCATCAGGCTGTCAGGCCGCTTTCCTCCGCCGCATCCTGCGCGCGTCCCCATGCATGGCATGGCGGCGCGCGTTTTGTTTTTTTCGCCTCTTCTTCGTTCCGCCGCCATTGTCACGCCGTTGTCACCAAGGTGCGGCATGGGTGGTTGCGCCATGGCGGCATGCCCCGGAAATTCCTGTCGCCTTGGCAGTGCCGGGGAAAAATGTCACATCCTTGTAACGGTGCAACCACGCATCCGTCACCGGCAACGCACATCTTCTCGGGCAGGAAAGCGCCAAGGAGTACCACATGACGAAAGAGCGCATTCTGGTGGTGGAAGACGACGAGGACATCCTGCAGTTGCTGACCTTCACCTTCGAATCCGCCGGGTTCGAGGTGCGCACGGCCACCACGGGGCGAGAAGGTCTGGAGATCGCGCTGCGGCAAAAGCCCGCGCTGGTTCTGCTGGACCTGATGCTGCCCGGCATGAGCGGCCTTGACGTGTGCCGCGAACTGAAGCGCATGCCGGAAACGGAAGACGTGCCGGTAATCATGCTCACCGCGCGCGGCGAGGAAGTGGACCGCATCGTGGGGCTGGAACTGGGCGCCGACGACTACGTGGTCAAGCCCTTCAGCCCGCGCGAACTGGTGCTGCGCATCCGTGCCGTGCTCAAGCGCGCGCAGGGCGTGGCCGAAAACCCCCAGCGCTCGCAGTGGCAGGTCGACGGTCTGGCCCTGGACCTCGACGCGCACCGGGTGGAGGTGGACGGCGAGGAAGCCGCCCTGACCGCCACCGAATTTCGCCTGCTGGCGGAACTGGTGCGCAACCGGGGCCGCGTGCGCACCCGCGACCAGTTGCTGAACACGGTGTGGGGCTACGAGTTCGAGGGGTACGCCCGCACGGTGGATACCCACGTGCGCAGGCTGCGCCAGAAGATCGGCGGCTACGCGGCCATGATCGAAACCATCCGGGGCGTGGGATACCGCTTCAAGGAACAGTAGCCCCGGATTCCGGGCCACGGCCATGAACCGCAGGGCGGCCTGCATGGCGCGACCGTGACGCACCGCCGCAGTATGGCCCGCCGCATCACGCTGCGGGCACAGCGGCCCGGTACGGGCAGACCGCCCCAACACGTGCAAGCGGCCCGGCACGGGCACATCGGCCCCTGCGGCGGCATGCCCCCCTTTAGCCAAACGCCCCAATGCCCCCAACGCGCGGCGCGCCACGCGCCGCCGGGAACGAGACATGCCAGACAGCAAGAACGTGAAGATGCACGCGGCGTCGCTGAATTTCTACTACGGCGACTTTCAGGCGCTGCACGACATAAACCTGGAATTCGAACGCAACCAGGTTACCGCGCTCATCGGGCCTTCGGGCTGCGGCAAGAGCACCTTTTTGCGGTGCCTGAACCGCATGAACGACCTCATCCCCATATCGCGCGTGGATGGCGAGATATGCCTCGACGGCATGAACATCCACGACGCCCGGCTGGACGTGGTGGAACTGCGCCGCCGCGTGGGCATGGTGTTCCAGAAGCCCAACCCCTTCCCCAAGTCCATCTTCGAGAACGTGGCCTACGGGCTGCGCGTCAACGGCGTGCGCGACAAGGAATACATCGCCGAAAAGGTGGAGCAGAGCCTGCGCCATGCCGCCCTGTGGGACGAGGTGAAGGACCGCCTGCACGAATCCGGGCTGGGTCTTTCTGGCGGCCAGCAGCAGCGCCTGTGCATCGCGCGGGCCCTGGCCGTGGAGCCCGAGGTGCTGCTGATGGACGAGCCCGCCTCCGCGCTGGACCCCATCGCCACCCAGAAGATCGAGGAACTCATCCACATCCTGAAGAAGGACTACACCATCATCATCGTGACCCACAGCATGCAGCAGGCGGCCCGCGTCTCCGACCTGACGGCCTTCTTCTACATGGGGAAACTGGTGGAGTGGGGCGCGACGGAAATGATGTTCACCCGGCCGCGCAACAAGCAGACCGAAGACTATATCACCGGCCGGTTCGGGTAGGGGGAGTTCTCGAATTGTCCTTTCGTCCGGGGGCTGACCGACCCGAAGGGCGCGAAGCGTGTCCGTTGGCGAGCTTGCGAGCCTTACGGACATCGTGCGCAGAGCGGTCGAACTTCGTCTGCCATAGCTTTGCTGTCCTTATCCGTAAGACTCGCGCTACGCGCTCACCTAACGGCTAAGGCTCGGTCGAATACAACAAGAACGCGTTGCGGTCCTCATCCATAAGGCTCGAAGACTCGCCAACGGCTGAGGCATACTCCCTCCTGTCAGGCTTGTTCTTCTTGCCGCGGAACGAAAATCCTGCTTTGACAACTCCCCCAGGAGAGTTCTGTGGAAACGCATTTTCACCAGCAATTGCAGAAACTTCGCCTGAAGGTGCTGGAAATGGCCGCGCATTCGCAGACGGCCATCGAAACCGCCGTGCGCGCCTTGCAGCACCGCGATGCCGACGCCGCGCGTTCGGTCATCGCGGGTGACAAGCTCATCAACACCATAGAGTGCGAGATCGACGAACTCAGCTTCCGGCTGCTGGCGCTGGACCAGCCCATGGCCGTGGACCTGCGCATCATCGTGGCCATCATGCGGGCCAGCATGCATCTGGAGCGGGTGGGCGACGAGGCCGTGAACATCGCCGAGGCGGCCATGTTCCTGGCATCCCGCCCGCCGTTGCCGGAAATGCCCAGCCTGAACGAACTGAGCACCCACGCCGTGGCCATGTTCCGCAAGGCGGTGGTGGCCTTCCGCGAAAGCGACGCCGGGCTGGCCCTTGAACTGCGCGTGCTGGACAAGCGCTGCAACCAGTTGGACGTGCAGGTGCTGCGCGAATTGATGGACTACATGAGCCGCGAAAGTCCCGCCGTGGAGCGTTCGGTGCACACCATCCTTGTCTCGCGCAGTCTGGAGCGGGTGGGCGACCTGTCCACCAACGTGGGTGAAACGGTGATGTTCATCGTCGAAGGGCTGAACATCAAGCACAACTTCCAGATCAATTCCGGCGGCGCGTGCGGCTAGCGCGCTGCACTGCCTTGCATCGGCATGGCGGGGCTGCCCAAGGGCGGCCCCGCTTTGCATTCGCGGGCGGCTGCGGTATGCTATTGCCCCGTCGCCCGCCGGATTGCCGGAAGGGGGCGACACATCCCATACACCCTTGCGGCCCGCACCTGCGGCACCCGCCCCGGAGACCCGATGACCCAATACGGCAAGCGTACCGTGCAGTTTTCCGTAACGCCGGAAGAAGCCCCCGGCCTTGTGCGCCGCATAGGCGAGCAGATGGCCGATGGCGTGATTACCCTGGAAGGCCGTTCCATAGAGATCGACGGCTTCGAGAGCATCGGCATTTCGCTGAAGCGCACCGGCGACAAGCTGCGCGCCCGCGTCAAGGTGAAGTTTCCCAAGCGGCCCGGCGAGGTGGGTGACGCGGGCGAGGTGGGCAGCGATGCCGATGACAGTGACGGGGATGACGATTAGCCGTCCTGCGGCATCCGCGGGCCACGGCGACCTGGTCGCCGGTGCGTGTCAGGTCGACCTGGTCGCCGGTGCGTGTCAGGTCGACCAGGTCGCCGGCGTGTGCAAGGTCGACCCGGTCGTCGGCGTGTGCAAGGTCGACCCGGTCGCCGGTTCCGGCCCGGCGGCGCATGCGGCTGCCGGAAGGGGGGCAGCCGACGATGCCGCGCATGGTCCGCGCATCGTCTTCTTTACCGGGGGCACGGCGCTGAAGTCGCTCAGCCATGCCCTGACGGGCCGGACGCACAATTCCGTGCATCTGGTCACCCCCTTCGATTCCGGCGGCAGCACGGCGGTGCTGCGGCGCTACATCCGCATGCCCGCCGTGGGCGACCTGCGCAACAGGCTGCTGGCCCTGGCCGACCCCGCCGTGGCCACGCCGCCGCTGGTGGCCCTGTGCGACCTGCGCCTGGCCGATGCCGGGGCGTACGACACCCTGATGCAGCGGCTGTATGCGCTGGCCTCGGAGCGCGACCCCGCCTGGCGCGGCATAGACCCGCTGGTGGCCGACGTGCTGCGCCTGCACCTGCGCTGGTTTCTGGAATTCGCGCCGCCCGGCTTCGACCCGCACGGCGCGTGCCTGGGCAACCTGCTGCTGGCGGGCGGCTACCTGCGCCATGGCGGCGGGCTGGGGCCGGTGCTGCATCTGTTCACGCGGCTGCTGCGGGTGCGGGGCACGGTGGCCCCCATCGTGGACGACGACCTGCATCTGGCGGCGGAACTGACTGACGGCACCGTGCTGCTGGGGCAGCACCGCATCACCGGCAAGGGCGCGCCCGGCATCACCGCGCCGGTGCGCCGCCTGTTCCTGACCCGCACCCGTCCCGATGGTGACGGCCAAGGCGGAGACGGCGGGCCAAACGGACACAACGGACCGACCGGACCGGTCTGGCAGGTCTGGCAGAACGGGGCCGGGGGTGAAGAACGCCACGGTGCCGAGGGCGGAAATTCCGCACCGCCCGCCGAGGCGCGTGTGCCCGTATCCGGCGTGGCCGCCCGGCACATCGCGGAAGCGGACCTGATCTGCTTTCCCATGGGCAGTTTCTACACCAGCGTGCTGGCCAATCTTTTGCCCGAAGGGGTGGGGCGCGCCGTGGCCGGGGCTCCGTGCCCCAAGGTGTACGTGCCCAACAGTGGCACGGACCCGGAACAGCTGGGCCTGTCCGTGGCCGATTGCGCCGCCGCCCTGCTGGCCGCGCTGCGGCGTGACGCGGGCGCTGACGTGCCCGCTGACCGACTGCTGAATACGGTGGTGGTGGATAGCCGCAACGGGGTGTACCCCGGCGGCATCGACCACGAAGGGCTGCGCGCGCAGGGGGTGGATGTGCTGGATGCGCCGGTGGTGCGCGCACTGCCCGGCGGCGGGGCGCAACCCGTCACGGTGGCGGGGCGGCACGACGCCGACGCGGTGGCCGACCTGCTGATGGGGCTGGCGCGCCCGCAGTGATACCGTTGGCGGGGGGCACGACGTCCGCCATCCACGAAGGCCCTTCCCATGCGGGGGCCAGAGCCGGACGTAACCTTCCTCCGCTCTCATTGCGCCTCGTTCTTCCTTTGTTTCTCGTTTTTCCTTCTGCACCTTGCGCCCAATTCTTCTGATTAACGGTGGCATGGGCACGGTGGCGTTTGCGATGGCCGACGAACCGGGCCTTGCGAGCCGCCAGCATGTCGCCAAATGAAAAGTTTTGGGGAAGGAGGGAGGGGGTTCGGGGGAGGGAGGAAGGTACTTTTTCAAAAGTCCCTTCCTCCCTCCCCCGCGAACCATATCGCGGAAACCAGAAACGCCCCCGCGTGCAGTGCACGCGGGGGCGTCGTCTTTCGTCCTGTCGGGGGCAGTTATCCCGCGATGGTCTTGCGCAGGATATCGAACGCCTCGTCGATGCCCGCCGGGTTGGTGCCCCCGGCCTGGGCCATGTCGGGCCGCCCGCCGCCGGAGCCGCCCACGGCGGCGGCCACGGCCTTGATGAGGGCCGGGGCGGTGAAGCGGTCGTGCAGGTCCTTGGAAACGGCCACGATCAGGCTCACCTTGTCGCCGTCGGGGGCGGCCAGGCAGGCGATGCCCGAGGGCAGCTTGGAGCGCACGTCGTCCATCAGGTCGCGCAGGGCCTTCACGTTGGGCACTTCCACCTTGGCGGCCAGCACCTTCACGCCGTTGATCTCGGCCAGTTCGTCCATGATGTTGCGGCCTTGGCCCGAGGTGGCCTGCGAGCTGGCCTTTTCCAGGTCCTTGCGCAGGCTCTTCACGTCCTTCTGCAGGGCCTCCACTCGGGGCACGATCTCGCCGGAGCGGGCCTTCAGCAGCCCGGCCACCTGGCCCAGTTCGGCGCGCTGGTCCATGACCATGCGCAGGGCGTTCCAGCCGGTGATGGCCTCGATGCGGCGCACCCCGGCGGCCACGCCGCCTTCGGACAGGATCAGGAACAGCCCGGCCTGGCCGGTGGAGCGCAGGTGCGTGCCGCCGCACAGTTCCACCGATTCGTCGGCAATGGCCACCACGCGCACTTCGTCGCCGTACTTTTCGCCGAACAGGGCCATGGCCCCCCGGGTCAGCGCGGCGTCGTAGGCCATGTGGTCGGTTTCCAGCGGCAGGTCGGCCAGGATCACCCGGTTCACCTCGCGCTCCACGGCGGCGATTTCTTCCGGCGTCATGGCGGCGATGTGGGTGAAGTCGAAGCGCAGGCGGTCGGGGGCCACCAGCGACCCGGCCTGCTTGACGTGGTCGCCCAGCACGCGGCGCAGGGCGGCGTGCAGCAGGTGGGTGCAGGTGTGGTTGCGGGCCGAGGCCACGCGCTCGTCCTCTTCAACCTGCAAGCGCACTTCCTGGTCGGGCAGGATTTCGCCGTCCACCGTTTCGATTTGGTGCACGGTGAGTTCGGGCGAGGGCTTCAGGGTGTCCAGCACACGGGCCTTGCCGGAAGGCGAGGTGATGGAGCCAAGGTCGCCCGTCTGGCCGCCCGAGGCGCCGTAGAACGGGGTGCGGGTGGCCACAAGGTAGCCCTTGGCGCCCTTGGGCAGTCCTTCGCTGGGCAGGCCGGTGGCATCCAGCAGGGCCACCACGCGGCTGTCGCCCGAAAGGTGGTCGTAGCCGATGAATTCCGAACGCAGGCCTTCTTCGAGCAGGGCGTGGAAGCGCGAGGCGATGTCCGATTCGCCCGATCCCTTCCAGGCGGCCTTGGCGCGTTCCTTCTGTTCGGCCATCAGGGTGCGGAAGCCTGCCTCGTCCACCGTGAAGCCGCGCTTTTCCGCGATGTCGTTCACGATGTCCAGCGGGAAGCCGTAGGTGTCGTACAGCTTGAAGGCCACGTCGCCCGCCACGCGGGTGCTGCCCGCGCCGCGCAGGCTTTCCAGCTCCTCTTCCAGCAGGGCCAGCCCCTTGTCCAGGGTGCGGTTGAAACGCTCTTCTTCCTCGCGCACCACGCGGGCCATGAAATCGGCGTTGCCGCGCAGTTCTGGGTAGTCGTCGCCCATCACCTCGACCACCTTCATGGCGGTCTTGTGCAGGAAGGTGCCGGTCTGCCCGATGAGCCGCCCGAAGCGGTAGGCGCGGCGGATCAGGCGGCGCAGCACGTAGCCGCGCCCCTCGTTGGAGGGCAGGATGCCGTCGGTGATCATGAAGGCCATGGAACGGCTGTGGTCGGCGATGACGCGCAGGGCGGTGTCCGTCTCGTCGTTGGCGCGGTAGGACACCCCGGCGATGCCGCAGGTGTACTGGATGATGGCCTGGAACAGGTCGGTGTCGAAGTTCGAGTACACGCCCTGACACACGGCGGCGATGCGTTCCAGCCCCATGCCCGTGTCGATGGAGGGCTTGGGCAGCGCGGTGCGGGTGCCGTCGGCGGCCTGGTCGTACTGCATGAACACCAGGTTCCAGATTTCCAGGTAGCGGTCGCAGTCGCACTTGCCGATGCCGCAGTTGGGCCCGCAGGTCATGTGCTCGCCCTGGTCGATGAGGATTTCCGAGCACGGGCCGCAGGGGCCGGTATCGCCCATGGACCAGAAGTTGTCCTTTTCGCCCATGCGGTAGATGCGTTCCGCCGGGACGTCGGTGTGCGCCAGCCACAGGTCGCGCGCCTCGTCGTCGTCGCGGAACACGGTGGCGTACAGGCGTTCCTTGGGCAGTTTCAGGTCTTCGGTCAGGAACTTCCAGGCGAACTTGATGGCGTCTTCCTTGAAATAGTCGCCGAACGAGAAGTTGCCCAGCATTTCGAAAAAGGTGTGGTGGCGCGCGGTGCGGCCCACGTTTTCGAGGTCGTTGTGCTTGCCGCCCACGCGCAGGCACTTCTGCGAGGTGGTGGCCCGCACGTAGCCGCGCTTTTCCTGCCCCAGGAAAATTTTCTTGAACTGCACCATCCCCGCGTTGGTGAACAGCAGCGAGGGGTCGTCCTTGGGCACGAGGGAAGAAGAGCGCACGATCTCGTGGCCCTGCGACTGGAAGAATTCAAGGAACCGGCGCCGGATTTCGTTGGCGGTTATCACTGGGTGTCTCCTGTGCGGATCGTATGGCGTCGCGGGCGCGCGGCGCCGCGCACGTCACCGCGCCCGCAGGGCGGGGGCTGGCGGCGGCGCGGCGCACGGTGCGGCTAGAATTCGTCGTCGTCCATGGCCCCGGCGTTGTCGTCGGGGTCCACGACCTTGGTGGGCATCATGCCCAGGTGCTCGATGAGCTTGGCTTCCACGTTCAGGCGCAGGGCCTCGTTCTCCTCCAGCAGGGCGCGGACGTTTTCCTTGCCCTGGCCAAGGCGCTCGGACCCGAAGGCGAACCACGAGCCGCTCTTTTCGATGATGCCAACGTCGGAACCAAGGTCGATGAGCTCGCCGGTGCGGGAGATGCCCGTGCCGTACAGGATGTCGAACAGCGCCTCGCGGAAGGGCGGGGCCACCTTGTTCTTCACCACCTTGACCCGGGTGCGCGACCCGTAGACTTCTTCCTTGTCCTTCAGGGTCTGGATCTTGCGGATGTCCATGCGGATCGAGCTGTAGAACTTCAGCGCGTTGCCGCCGGTGGTGGTTTCCGGGTTGCCGTAGCCCATGGTGCCGATCTTCATGCGGATCTGGTTGATGAAGATGACGGCGGTGCGCGACTTGTGGATGGTGCCGGTAAGCTTGCGCAGGGCGTGCGACATCAGGCGGGCCTGGCCGCCCACCTGCATTTCGCCCATGACGCCTTCCAGTTCCGCCTGCGGAATCAGCGCGGCCACCGAGTCGATGACCACGATGTCCACGGCGCTGGAACGCACCAGCATGTCGGCGATGTCCAGGGCCTGTTCGCCGAAGTCGGGCTGCGAGATCAGCAGTTCGTCGGTCTTCACGCCAAGGCGGCGGGCATAGTTGGTGTCCAGCGCGTGTTCGGCGTCGATGAAGGCGGCGGTGCCGCCCAGCTTCTGGCATTCGGCGATGATGTGCAGGGCCAGCGTGGTCTTGCCCGAAGATTCCGGGCCGTAGATTTCCGACACGCGGCCACGCGGAATGCCGCCCACCCCAAGGGCCAGGTCCAGCCCGATGGAGCCGGTGGGAATGACCGGAATGTTCACGTGGGCAGTGTCGGACAATTTCATGACCGAGCCCTGGCCGTACTTGCGCTCGATGGTGCTGAGGGCCGTCGAGAGGGCCTCGCGGCGCATCTCTTCCGGCGTCAGCGCGGGTTTCTTCGCCATGTATGTCTCCGGGGTGGGATGATTGCGGGCTTGGGGCGCCCCGATGGGTCCGGGTGCCTGACGGCAGGTCCGGCCAAGTCTGGGCGCCTGAGGGCTTCACGGGGAATATCAGAAGGCGCGACGGCGGGCAACGCCGGGTGCGCGGGTCCGGATGGGCCGGGCCAGACAGGGGCAAGGCAGGGGCAGGCCGGTGCCAGGCTGGAACCGGACGAGGGCAGGGGGAAGGCGGCAGGAGGAAACCGGCGGGGGGGCGACAACCCCCGTCCGCAGCGGGTGGGCATTCCGCGCCCCTTGCCAACGATCCCCCCGCGCCGTATGTCACCCCCCATGGAACGCAAACGCTATGACGCCGTGGCCCTGTTGTCCGGCGGTCTCGATTCTATTCTGGCGGTGAAGGTCATTGAGGAGCAGGGGCTTGCGGTCAAGTGCCTGCACTTCGTCTCTCCGTTTTTCGGCAAGCCCGGCAAGGTGAAGCACTGGGAGGCCATCTACGGCCTGGACATCGCCGCCGTGGATTTGGGCGAGGACTTTGCCGCGCTGCTGCGCGAACGCCCGGCCCATGGCTTCGGCAAGGTGCTGAACCCCTGCGTGGACTGCAAGATCATCATGATTTCCCGCGCGCGGGAGATGATGGAGCGCTACGGCGCCTCGTTCATCATCACCGGCGAGGTGCTGGGGCAGCGCCCCATGTCGCAGCGGCGCGACACCCTGAACGTCATCCGGCGCGACGCCGGGGTAAAGGAACTGCTGCTGCGCCCCCTGTGCGCCCAGAAGCTGGACCCCACCCCCGCCGAGGAATCGGGGCTGGTGGACCGCAGCCGCCTGCACGCCATCTTCGGCCGCGGGCGCAAGGAACAGATGGCCCTGGCCGAAAAGTACGCCCTGACCGAAATTCCCACCCCCGCCGGGGGCTGCAAGCTGGCCGAGCGCGAAAACGCGCGCCGCTACTGGCCGGTGCTGGCCCATTCCCCGCATGCCACCGCCGCGGAATTCAAGCTGGCCAACATCGGGCGGCAGTACTGGGCCGGGCCGCACTGGCTGTCCATAGGCCGCCACCAGGCCGACAACGAGGCCCTGGTGCGCTTTGCCTTTCCGGCGGACCTGCACTTCAAGGTGGCGGGCTTTCCCGGTCCGCTGGCCATCGGTCGGCAGTTCGACGGCAAGGCCTGGGACGCGGACGTGGTGCGTGACGCTGCCGCCTTCGTGGCCTCGTTTTCGCCGAAGGCGGTGCGCGAAGGCACGCCCGTCACGGTGCGCGTGGCCGGGCCGGACGGCATGGCCGAGGTGACGGTAACCCCGGCACGCACCACCCCGCTGGGCTGGGGCGAGCTGAACTGGCAGGGCGTGCGCGAGGAAATCCGCGCCGATGCCCGCGCTCGCGCGCTGCCCGTGCCCGAAGGCAATGACGACGGCCCCGACGGACAGTCGGAGTAGGCAGGCGGCATGGCCGGACGTTCTTCGTCCTGCCTGTCTGTCTGACCGGCTGGCTGGCCCGTAGCCCCACGCTGGTCAGTTGCGTGGTACCAGAAAGTACGACCAAGATCGCACCCTTCACAGGCGGCGCTTGCGTATGCGAGTGCCGCTTTCTTTTGGTATGGTCTGCCATTTCGCACTGTTGCGCACCACTGTCGGATTTCGGGGTGGTTGCGGAGGGCTGAGGCGACATAAATATCTTGATAAAGAAGGGGGATGAGTCTAATGAGGGATGCCCGGATTGCCCGGAGCCCACATTTCAAGGAAACAGTGCACATGGCGAAACAGATCACCACCGCCCGCGACGGCTTCGCAACGCGCCTCGGCGTGCTTGCGGCCACCCTCGGCTCGGCCGTGGGCCTCGGCAACATCTGGAAGTTCCCGGCCCTCACCGGGCAGAACGGCGGCGCGTCGTTCCTGCTGGTGTACGTGCTTGCCACCCTGCTGGTCGGCCTGCCGGTGATGATATCCGAAATCATGCTCGGTCGCCGCGCCCGGGCCAACGCCGTGGGCACCTTCCGCCAGCTTGCCCCCAAGGGCCAGCCCTGGCACCTGGTGGGCTTTTCGGGCGTGGTGGCCGCGTTCCTGATCATGGGCTTCTACACCGACGTGGCCGGGTGGGTGTTCGCCTACATATTCAAGTCCCTGTCCGGCGAAATCGCCACCACGGACCCCGCCGTGGCCGCCAAGGCCTTCGAGGCGCTGGTGGGCGACCCGGTGCAGTCGTTGCTGTGGCAGTGGGGCGTGCTGGTGCTGATCAGCGTCATCATCATCGCCGGTGTGGCGCAGGGCATCGAGCGCACCACCAAGGTGCTGATGCCCGTGCTGCTTCTGCTGCTGGTGGCGGTGTGCGCGCGCAGCCTTACCCTGCCCAAGGCGGCGGAAGGGCTGGCCTTCCTGTTCACCCCCGATTTCAGCAAGATCACCCCCGGCGTCATCCTGATGGCCCTGGGCCTGGCCTTCTTCAAGCTGTCCATCGGCATGGGCACCATGACCACCTACGGCAGCTACTTCCGCAACGATCAGGACATTCCGCTGACGGCCACCCGCGTCATGCTGTGCGACCTGACCATTTCCATCCTTGCGGGCATGGCGGTGTTCCCCGCCGTGTTCAACTTCGGCTTCGAGCCCAGCGCCGGGCCCAGCCTGCTGTTCATGACCATCCCCGCCGTGTTCACCTCGCTGCCGGGCGGCCAGGTGTTCATGGTCATCTTCTTCTGCCTTACCGCCATCGCCGCCACCGGCGCCATGCTCTCGCTGCTGGAAGTGCCCGTGGCCTGGCTGGCCGAATCGTTCGGCATGCCGCGCAAGCGCGCCACCATCCTCACCTCGGTGACGCTGGCCATCATCGGCCTGCCGGCCACGCTGTCCATGTCCACCATGGCCAACGTGAAGATCTTCGGCATGACCGTGTTCGACCTGTACGACTTCCTCTCGTCCAACGTGCTGCTGCCCGTGGGCGGCATCTTCATCTGCCTGTTCGCGGGCTGGGTGTGGGGCGCGGCCAACGTGAAGACGGAACTGTCCAACCGGGGGCAGCTGCTCAACGGGCCCATCATCGCCGCGTTCCTGACCGTGGTGCGCTGGGTGAGCCCGGTGCTGGTTTTGCTGGTTCTTCTCAAGGGGCTCAAGGTCTTCTAGCGCGCGTCGAAAACGCGCAGTGCGCGGGCAATGGCGGCGTCAAACCGTTTTTTTGCTCCGGTCGAGTACGGGACGAGTACACTCCCGTCGCAAAAAAACGGTTTTCCTTGCCCTTGCCGCACGTCCTGCGCGTTTTCGGAAAGCCGCTGAACCCGCGTGAAAGCCGGAAATACTGCCGCGCGCGGATGCAGGTACGCCTCCCCTTTGCCTGCCTGCCGAAAGGTACACACACAAGGGCCCCGCTTCGGCGGGGCCTTTTGCGTTGATGGAGCAGGGGGGCTGAGAAGCAGGGGAAGGGAAAGAGGGGGAGAAGGCGCACAAGGAAGATGCGGGCCGGTCCCGCAACCTCACCACTCCTTGCGGCCACCCTCGTAGGGCTTGGCCAGCCCGCGTTCGATGAGCGCGGAGGCGATGTCGCCGCCGTCGGCCTCCACATCGGCCAGCAGGCGGAAGTACTTGTCGCGGCGCAGGTTGCGCAGGGTCACGGTGCTGCCCGGCGCGGCCATGTGCAGGGTCAGTTCGCGGGCGCGGCGTGAAAGTTCGCGCAGTTCCGCGCGCGGGTCGCGCTTTTCCGGGGTGTCGCACCCGGCAATGCGCACGCTGATGGCCCGGCCCGCCACCGGCGGGTAGCCGGGAATGTCCACGACCAGCGTGTCGCCGTCCGGCACGCGAAGCACCACGGCCCGCGCATCGCCGAATGTTTCCCCGGCCCGGCAGGCAAAACCGCCCGTGTCCGCCAGCAGCGGCGGAAACAGCAGGGGCAGGGCCAGAAGCCCGGCGCGGAGCATGCGGGCAAGAAGTGTGCGGCGCATGGATATATAAAAATCTATACGCGGAAAAAGTGCAAGAGGGGCGCGCGCCACGGGATGGGGTATCGGGCTGGAGTGAGTAGTGCGCCCGTTCACGCACGTCAGGGCCGTGCGTGCCGGGCGGCGCCAGCCCGCACGTGGCAAAACTCCGGAAAATCCGGCATACCTTGCCGCCGCAATCGTGCCCCGGCCCGAATGGCGTGGAAAGGAATGGAATTTGCTGTGCCTTTGGCGCAAGGAGAAAAAAATGCCCCGGCGGCACGGCCACCGGGGCGAAAGGGTCTGCGGCGGGGCCGTGCGTCCCGTGGCGTCAGCCGAAGATTTCTTCCTTGGTCACCGCCTCGGCCTTGATGCGGTCGAGCAGTTCGGCGAACACGGCCTTGACGTTTTCGCGGATGTCGCCCGCCACGACCAGGAACAGCACGTCGTCGCCGGGGGCCAGTTCGCCCTCCACGGCGTCGGCCAGGATGCGGAAGATGCCCGGACGCGCCGACAGTTCGCGGCATATTTCATTGATGCGCTCGCGGTCGGGGGTTACCCTGATGGCGACCACGTTGTTCTTGTCCTTGCGCGACCAGCCGCGCACCACGCCGTTGTGCACCAGCACCATGCCGACGTTGTCGGCGAAGCCCGGTTCCTTCTTCAGGTCCGCGAGGGCCTTGGTAACGTCCATTCGTCACTCCGTATCAGGGATGTTCCCTGGTTAGCCGTATCCAGAGGTCCGGATGCCCCAGTTGCAATCGTTGCTGCGCCGCCTGCCGGAGTTCCGCGAATCGCGCATGAGCGCCGCGGGCCTTGCCCTGTGGCTGAACTGGCAGGGCGACATCAATCCCGCCGTGCCGCAGACCCTGCAGGACTATGGCGGCATGACCATTGCCGCCGAACGTGACCAGTCGCTGTGGTTCTTCTTTTCGGCGGACGTGTTCCTGGCGCTGGCGCGGCTGGAAATATGGGGCAAGTTCAACCCGTTGCCCGTGGCGGGTCAGGTGTTGCCCGCGCGCCTGCTGCTGGGCATGAAGCGCGAGATTTCCCTGTCGCTGGAAAACGTGCTGACCACGCAGGAACTCATTGCCCCGCAGGAATTCCAGGTGTGGGTGCACCCCCGCGCCCGCGAGATGGGCACCGGCGTGCCGGGGCTGTCCTTCGAGAAGGCGGCGGCCCTGCGCGGCATGGTGCCCGCAGAATGGACCATGCTGCGGGCCGATTCGCGCCTGCCGTACCAGTCAACCACC
Organism: Nitratidesulfovibrio sp. SRB-5; assembly: GCF_019931275.1. Taxonomy (NCBI): domain Bacteria; kingdom Pseudomonadati; phylum Thermodesulfobacteriota; class Desulfovibrionia; order Desulfovibrionales; family Desulfovibrionaceae; genus Nitratidesulfovibrio; species Nitratidesulfovibrio sp. SRB-5. Next base: position 1,197,858 of record NZ_JAIOTY010000002.1, read on the forward strand.
GGATGGTACTCGGTGCTGCGCCCCCTGGGCAACCCCCTGGACAAGGGATTTCAGGCGGGCTGGCGATCCATGTTCGGCGAGATCGAGGAAATTCTCAAGCGCCACAAGTTCAAGTACATCCTGCACGAATCCTTCCTTATCTTTCCGCTGGAAAACCTGCGCCTGTACCGGCAGTGGTGCCGCGACCTTTTGCAACGCGTGCGCGAGGTGAAGGAACAGCGCCCCGACGGCTACTGGCCGTGCGTCAGCGCCATCGTGGATCGCAAGGGCCTGAACTTCAATAATGAATTGCCCCGCAAGGTCGCCCTGGACTGGGACCAGCTGGTGCCCGACTACCCGCACACCAGTTTTCGCAACGCCTACCTGCTGGGCGATGGATTCACCATCCACGAGGTGCGTTTTTCGGTCGAGCACAGCAGCATGGACGACTGGTGCAACGTGGGCCTTGCCGACGACGGGCAGGAAGCGGGCGCGCTGCCGGTGGTGGTTTCCACCCGCGCGGTGGCGGGCAACAACCCGTGCTGCTTCTACTGCGGCATGCGCAACCACGAGGTCACGGCCTGCCCCAGCCGCAAGCTGGAGACCCTGACCCCCAGCGTGTGGCGCGACGTGGCCCTGCTGGATTTCGAGACCCTGAACCAGGGCTTCCAGATCATCGACGCGCAACTTGCAGGTGACATCGGCGAAGGCGTTGCCGTGCTGCTGGCCTCCGAAGGGGCCGAAGGCATCATGACCCGCGCCATGTTCGACATCGGCAGCGCCGGGCAGCACCGCATGGTACGCCGCATGTGGCTGGCGCGGGGCAAGGACTATCCGAAAGGCCTCGACGAGCTGGCCCCCAAGGACGACAACCCGGTGTGGGGCGTTCTGGAATCCATCCGCCACGGCGAGCCGGTGGCGCTGGAGCGCGAGCTGGCCCAGATCCAGATCAAGAACCCGCGTGACTACCGCAACCGCACCATGCTGGGCTTCGTGGCCCTGGAGCGCGGCGACCACCTGCGCGCCGCCTCGCTGTGGAAGGAAGCGGAAACCCTGGCCCCCACGGCGTTGCAGCAGGGCTGGCACATCTTTCTCCAGGCCCGCCTGCACGAGGTGCAGGGCAAGTACCAGCCCGCCACCCAACTGTACCGGCAGGTGGTGCGGTTGTGTCCGCAGTGGGCCGATGCCGAATACCGGCAGGCGGTGTGCCATGTGAAGATGGGCTTCGTGGAGCAGGCCACGGCACAGTTGCTGACCCTGATCGGCCAGGATCCCAACGTGTTCAACCGGGTGCTGCTGGACCCGGAACTGGAGCGCGGCCACCTGCACCTGCTTACGGCGCTGCACGTGCCGTGGAGCGAGGCGGAGAACCGCGTGGAGGAAGAAAAGCAGGGGCTGGCGCGCCTGCGGGCGGAACTGGGCACGTGGTTCAGCGAGGAACATCCCTTTGCGGTGCAGACCGACGTGCGCGTGACCAATCTGGTGCGCATGGCCGAGATACGCAACTTCGTGCCGTTCCAGACGGTGATCAACGGGCGCTCGCAACTGGAAAAGGACATGCAGTTGCGCATCGGGCGCGAGGCCAAGGACCTGAAGACGCGCTTCAACGGTTTCATGGCCCGGCTAATGTACATTCGCGACGAGGCGGCATGGTTCCCGTTCCCGCGCATCCTTGTGGAATTCAACAAGAACTACAACATGTGCGCCGCCAGCCTGAACTGGGCGCTGAAGACGAACCTGCAGGTGGCGGAAACCTTCAAGCGCGCCCATGCCGTGGCCGAAGCCGAGGAAGATCGGCTGAAGGACCTGGAATCGCGCCTGAAGTTCCTGCGGATGGTGCGCGATTCCACGCTGTTCATGCTGCTGTTCTGGCGCAGCTTCTTGTGGATGGAGATCGTGGGGCTGCTGCTGATCCTGGTGGCGGCGCCGCTGGCCCTGTTCTATGGCGAACGCGCCGGGGCCACGTGGGCCTCGGGCCTCATCAGCACCCAGAAATGGCAGTTGCAGAAGGGGCTGATTCTCATCCTGTCCGTGGTGGCCCTGGGGCTTGCCGCGCTGCGCACCACCATGGTCTTCGAAAAGAAGAAGGACAAGCTGTTCACCGAGGCCCGCGAAAAGCGCAAGAAGAAAAAGAAGTAGGAGCGTCGTGGTGATCCGGTTGCCCTCGCCCGGGGCGGGGGCCGGCCATGACGCCCGGGTATACGGGAAAACGCCCGCGCGATGGCTGACGCGCGGGCGTTTCTGCTTTTGGCCGGGTCTGTTTTCGGACGCCATCCGTACGGCCGGGGGACTCGCCTGCGGCTGCCGCAAAAGGGTCCCTCACCCGCAGGAATTCGGGGCTGCATATGCTCGATGCACGCCGGGCCGGGCTACTGCTGGTCCACGCCCTTCATGGCCAGGCTCACCCTGCCGCGCGCCCGGTCCACCTCCAGCACCCGCACCCGCACGGTACGCCCCGGGGCCACCACTTCCGCCGGGTCGCGCACGAAGTGGTCGGACAGCTGGCTGACATGCACCAGCCCGTCGCGGTGCACGCCTATGTCCACGAATGCCCCGAAGGCGGTGACGTTGGTGACGATGCCCGGCAATACCATGCCCGGCTCCAGGTCGTCGGGAGAATGCACCCCTTCGGCGAAGCGGAAGGGGGTGAACGACGGGCGCGGGTCGCGCCCCGGTCGTGCCAGTTCGGCCAGTATGTCGCCAAGCGTGGGCAGGCCCACGCCGTCGGCAACATACTGTTCGGGTCGGATGCGCCCGCGCAGGTCGTCGCGGCGCAGCAGGTCGGCCAGGGCGCAGCCGAGGTCCGCCGCCATGCGGGCCACAAGGGCGTAGCGTTCCGGGTGCACCGCGCTGGCGTCCAGCGGGTTGTCGCCGCGCACGCGCAGAAAGCCCGCCGCCTGCTCGAAGGCCTTGGGGCCGAGGCGCGGCACCTTCAGCAGATCCCTGCGGCTGCGGAAGGGGCCGTTTTCCGCCCGGTGGGCCACGATGTTGCGCGCCAGCACCGGGCCGATGCCGGAAACATGGGCCAGCAGTTCCGGGCTGGCGGTATTGGCGTCCACCCCGACTGCGTTGACGCACGAGGCCACCACCTCGTCCAGAGAGCGGCGCAGGGCGGCCTGGTCCACGTCGTGCTGGTACTGGCCAACGCCCAGCGAACGCGGGTCGATCTTCACCAGTTCCGCCAGCGGGTCCATCAGCCGCCGCCCGATGGAAACGGCCCCGCGCACGGTCAGGTCGTGGTCCGGAAATTCGCGGCGGGCCACGTCGGATGCGGAATACACCGAGGCCCCGGTTTCGTTCACCAGCACCACGTCCACCCCGGCGGGCAGGCCCGCGTTGCGCACGAAGGCTTCCGTCTCGCGCCCGGCGGTGCCGTTGCCCACGGCCACCACCTCCATGGCGTACCTGGCGCAGCAGTCGCGCAGGGTGCGCGCGGCGCGTTCCGCACCGGCATCGCCCGTAAGCGGGTGGATGACCTCGTGGTGCAGCAGGGTGCCTTGCGCGTCCAGGCAGACCAGCTTGGATCCGGTGCGCCAGCCGGGGTCCAGCGCCAGCACGCGGCGCCCGCCCAGGGGCGGGGCCATGATAAGTTCGCGCAGGTTGGCGGCAAACACCCCGATGGCCTGCGCCTCTGCCCGCTCGCGCAGGGCGGTGCGCAGTTCGTTTTCCAGCGATGGGGCCAGCAGCCGCTTCCAGGCATCAGCAAGGGCCGCTTCCACCTGCCCGGCGGCGGTTTCGGGCCGTGGGGCGGTGCCGGGGGCGGCGATGCCCGCCCGGCGGTGGAGGGTGTCCAGGGCCTCGGCGTCGTCGGGGCGCACGGATACGGAAAGAAAGCCTTCGCGCTCGCCGCGCAGCATGGCCAGCAGGCGGTGCGAGGGCATGGCGGCGGCGCGTTCCTCGTGGCCGAACCAGTCGGCGTAGGTGGCGCCCTCCGTCTCCTTGCCGGGCACGGCCCTGGCGCGCAGCACGGCGCGCCGCACGAACAGGTCGCGCAGGGCGCCGCGCAGGGGGGCGGATTCCGCGCAGTTTTCGGCCAGGATGTCCCGGGCACCGGCCAGGGCGGCCTGCACATCGGGCACGGCCAGTTCCGGGTCGGCGCCTTCCGGGGTGGCATGGGACGTTACATGGGGCGCGGCAAGCGCAAGGGCGTCCGCCGTGGGCCGCGCGGTGCGCAGGGCTTCCGCCAGCGGTGCCAGCCCGCGCCGCCGGGCCTTTTCCGCGCGGGTGACGCGCTTTGGCCGGTAGGGCAGGTACACGTCCTCCAGCGCGGTGAGGGTGGATGCTCCGGCCACTGCCCCCGCCAGTTGCGGGGTGAGCAGGCCGCGTTCCTCCAGCGATGCCAGCACCGCCGCCCGCCGCTTGTCCAGTTCGCGCGCCTTTTCCAGGGCATCGCGCACGGCGGCCACCTGCACCTCGTCCAGGCTGCCCGTGGCTTCCTTGCGGTAACGGGCGATGAAGGGAATGGTGGCCCCTTCGTCCAGCAGGGCCATGACGGCGGAAACGCCGGATACCGGCAGGGACAGCGCGGCGGCCAGGGCAGCCGGAGCTGCGGAGATCGGTGCGGCTGGCGCAACCGCAAGAGCGGTCAGACCGGTCGGGGTTGCCGGGGCGGAAGCGGAGGCCTGAAGTTCTGGCGTCACGGGATATTCCTGTTGTTGTCCGGTGCCGGACGATGTAAGCATGTGATTACGTCAAAGGATTGGTTTTCTGCCACAGTCCTGCCATCCGCAACCGTGAGGAGGCCTGCCATGAGCCATACCGAAGCCGACCTGCCCGCCGTCATCCACGAGGCGGAGTTCGTCATCCTGGCCGATGGAACCCAGGTGCGCTACGAGGAAAGCGGCGGCGCGCGCGACGTGTTCGTCAACGACGAATGGACCGCCCGCTCCACGCTGTTTCCCGGTTCGGACTACTGTCTCGAAACCGGGGGCTGCACCTATCTGCTCACCGCCACCGACGACGGGCTCAAGGTCGAGAAGCAGTAGCAGCCGGTGCCCGGCATTCATGCCGAAAAATTGCGGGGCCGCGCATGTGCGCGGCCCTTGGCGTTTGCGGCGCCGGGCTGCGGCCCGTGCGCGCGGCTGCGCCCTGGGCGCCGATGCATGTCCCGCCTACTGGGTTGGCCCCTGCCCGCGCCCGGTAAGCCGGGCGCGCAGGTATGCGCCCAGCAGTGCGCCCGCGTCGCCGGGGTCATTCTCGCCGCCCTGCGCGAGGCCAAGGGCGTGCAGATCTTCCGCCACCTGGCGTTCCATCTTTTCCGATTCCATGAACATCACGTAAACCAGGGCGATGGTGGCGTCGTTGTCGTCGCTGCCGTCGCACAGGGCCGTCAGGTGTTCGTGGGGCACGGTTTCCTGCAGGCGGTCCACGAACATGGAGGCCCACTTGCCATACAACGATTCGGGCAATCGGGGCACCATGGCCGACAGCACCCGCGTGCCCCGTTCATCCATATCGGGCATGGTTACGGCCAGGAAATCCTCCAGGGCCTCGGTGCGGCGCCCGGCATCGCGCGACAGGTGGCGCAGCACGGTGGCGACAAGGTGGTCGCGGGCCTGGTCGGGGGTAAGCGGGGATGCGGACATGCGGACTGCTCCTGCGGCGTGGTGATATCCGGCCTGTGCCTTGTTCGGCCCGCGCGCGGCGCGGCAATGATGCACGGCATGACGAGGTGCGCAGCCTAGCCCAGGCCGGGCCGCCGTGCAAGGCTGGCAGGTCGGCGGGGCCGGTCCGGTCTGCGCGGCGATGGGGACGGTGCGGATGCGCCCCGGCCCGGCCCGGTCCCGTGCGAAGCGGAACGAACCCGCACGCCCCCTGATGAACCCGAACGAGTTGGCGTCACAGGGAATGCCCCCTGCACGCGCCGGACAGTGTCGGACAATGTCGGACAGTGTCGGACAATGTGGACTAGTGCGGGGCAGGGCCGGACAGTCCGGGGCAGTTCGGGACAGTGCGGAGCAGGGCTGGGGCAGGGGCAGGGGACAGGGCGTGGAACATGCCAAAAGAACAATGCGGTTTCGCGTGGGCGAAACCGCATTGTCATTTTCGTAAAAAAGCCTGTTTTCGGGCGTCCTGCGCCACTCCAACCCGTCGGCGCGCATGCCCCGACGGGGGGGGATGGCGTGCGTCGGCCCGTCGCAGGTCGCTACAGGGCGGCGCGTACGGCGGCCAGGGCTGCCTCGTAGTTGGGCTCGTGGCTCACTTCGGGCACGATTTCGGTGTAGGTGACCGTTCCGGACCGGTCCACCACGAAAATGGCGCGGGTCAGCAGGCGCAGTTCCTTGATGACCACGCCGTAGGCGCTGCCGAAGGACAGGTCGCGGTGGTCGGACAGGGTTTCCAGCGCGTCCACGCCAGCGGCGCCGCACCAGCGGGCCTGGGCGAACGGCAGGTCGCAGCTGATGGTCAGGATGCGCACGTCCGCACCAAGGCGGGTGGCTTCCTGGTTGAAACGCCGGGTTTCCATGTCGCACACGCCGGTATCCAGCGAGGGCACGGCAGAGATGAGCAGCACCTTGCCCGCGTAGTCGGCCAGGGAGCGCGGGGACAGGTCGTTGGCCAGTGCGGAGAAGCCGGGGGCCTTGTCGCCCTTGGCCACCGGGGTGCCGGTGAGGGTGAGGGGGGTGCCTCTGAAGGTGATGATGCCGGTACGATCCATGGGTATCCGCCTCCTGCGGAAGGGGGTTCAAAAGGTCCGCCTCGCGAAAGCGAGGAGCCTTGGCGGTGATCCGCGCCTCCTGCGCGGCGCGGCGGCTTCGTGCCCTGGGCATATCCGTGGCGGATGTTGGGCACGGCGGTTCGAAAAGCCATACCACAATGGTTGCGGCATGCAAACCGGAGCGGGATGCTTTTTCAGTGGGTGCTGCAAAAATGTCTATTTTTACAAAAAAGAAACTATAAGATCATCATCTGTTACCAAAATGGAAAAATATAAAAAACCCTGATTTGCGCAATATGCCGAATTCATTGGAAGCGACCTTTTTGTAGCAAATGGCACGCTCCTTGCCTTTACCATGGCATCGTTCGGGTTTGCCCCTGTCCTTTCGGTCCGGCAGGGGGTGTACGTCAACATTTCGAGGAGGTTCACATGAACGCGGCGGATACCGCCTTCATCCTGGTCTGCTCCGCTCTGGTCATGTTCATGACCCCGGGGCTCGCCCTGTTCTACGGGGGGCTCGTGCGTGCGCGCAACGTGCTGTCCACTACCATGCACAGCTTCATTCTTCTGGGCGTGGCCAGCATCGTCTGGGCGGTCATCGGCTACACGCTGGCGTTCGGCCCCGACATCGGCGGGGTCATCGGCGGGCTTGATTTCGCCTTCCTGAACGGCGTGGGCATGGAACCCAGCGAATCGGTCACCAACATCCCGCACCTTCTGTTCATGGTGTTCCAGTGCATGTTTGCTGTGATCACCCCGGCCCTCATTTCCGGCGCCTACGCCGAACGCATCCGCTTCCGTGCCATGCTGCTGTTCTCGGTGCTGTGGCTGGTGGTGGTGTACGCCCCCATGGCCCACTGGGTGTGGGGTGGCGGCTGGATGTTCGGCCTTGGCGCGCTTGACTTTGCCGGTGGCGCCGTGGTGCACATGAGCTCCGCCGCCGCCGCCCTGGCCGCCGCCCATGTGCTGGGCCGCCGCCATGGTTATGGCCGCGAGCCCTTCGTGCCCCACAACCTGCCCATGACCGTTCTTGGCGCGGGCATCCTGTGGTTCGGCTGGTTCGGCTTCAACGCTGGCAGCGCCCTTGCCGCCAACGGCCTTGCCGCCAACGCCTTCGTCACCACGCACCTGTGCGCTGCTGCCGCCGTCATCAGCTGGGTGGCCGCAGAATGGCTGCACACCGGCAAGCCCACCACCCTTGGTGCCGCTTCCGGCGCCGTGGCCGGCCTTGTGGTCATCACGCCCGCCGCTGGCTTCGTGGCGCCCATGCCCGCCATCATCATGGGCCTCATCGGCGGCGCCCTGTGCTACGGCGGCGTGCTGATGAAGCATGTCTTCAAGTACGACGACGCCCTGGACGTGGTGGGCGTGCACGGCGTGGGCGGCACCTTCGGCGCCCTGGCCACCGGCATCTTCGCCACCAGCGCCGTGAACACCGCCTCCGGCCTGCTCGAAGGCAACCCCTCGCAGCTCTGGATCCAGTTCATCTCCGTGGTCGCCACCTGGCTGTTCTGCTACGTGGCCAGCCGCATCCTCTTCCATGTGGTTGACGCCCTTGTCGGCCTGCGCGCGGATACGGAATCGGAGATCGCGGGCCTCGACGTCAGCGAGCACAACGAGACGGGTTACCAGCTCTAAGCTTGCCGCTGCCGCCGTTGTCGCCTACAAGGCGGAAGGGGTCATCCCTTCCCTGAACACGAACCGAGCTTCAGGATGGACATCATGAAGAAACTTGAGATCATCATCCGCCCCTTCAAGCTGGACGAGGTCAAGGAAACGCTGGCTGGCCTCGACGTGAAGGGCATGACCGTCACGGAAGTAAAGGGCTTCGGTCGCCAGCGCGGCCACAAGGAAGTGTACCGCGGTGCCGAATACCAGGTGGACTTCATGCCCAAGGTCAAGATCGAAGTCGTCGTCGACGACGCGCAGGTGAAGCCGCTGGTCGATGCGGTGGTCAAGGCCGCTCGCACCGGCAAGGTGGGCGACGGCAAGATCTTCATCTCGCCGGTGGAAGACGTGCTGCGCATCCGTACCGGTGAAACCGGCGTGGAAGCCATCTAGCCGCAACATACAGCAATCCATGGGCGGCGCCTCGGCAGCGAACGGGGCGCCGCCCGTCCATACCCACCCTCCAGCCACCCCCGATTCTTCCATGACGCAGGCACACGGGCCATCTTCCTCCGCTCCCGCCGGCAGTTCCGGCACGCCGCGCGATGCCGCATCGGTGCTGCGCGAAGGGCGCGCCGCGCTGCTCGAAGGCCTGGACGCCTCCCTGCCCCCCACGGACGCGGCACCGCAGGAAAATGCCTGCGCGGCCCGACCCGACGCGTACTGCCGCGACACCGCGCCCCCGTTCTCGTCCATGAGCGCGTCGCGTTTCGAGCGGGCCTACAGCCGCCTGCTGGACGACTATTTTCGCCTTCGCTTCGCCGAACTGCGCGGCGGCCACGACAAGGTGGCCCTGGTGGCCGTGGGCGGCTACGGCCGCGAGGAGCTGTGCCTGGGGTCGGACATCGACATCCTGATCCTGTGCGGTCGTTCCATCCCGCCGCAGGCCATCGACCTGGCCCAGCCGCTGTTTCTGCCCCTGTGGGACGCGGGCTACACCCTTGGGCACGGGTTTCGCACCATAGGCGACTGCGTGAAGCTGGCCGCCAAGGATCACAAGGTGCTGGCCAGCCTGCTGGACGCGCGGCTGATTACCGGCAACGAGGCCCTGTTCCGCGAGATGGTGGACCGCCTGAACGACAAGGTGCTGCCGCGCCGGGGGGCCTCGTTCCTGTCATGGAACGACGAGGAGCACGAACGCAGGCGCGCCTCGCACGGCGACGGCGCCGTGCTGCTGGAGCCCAACCTGAAGGAAGGGTTGGGCGGCCTGCGCGACTACCACCGCATCCTGTGGCTGGGCCGCATCCGCAACGAGGCGGGCACGGTGGAGGAAATCCTGGCCCAGGCCGGGTTTTCCGCGTCCGATGCCGCCCTGCTGCGCGAAAGCGTGGGCTTTCTGCACGACGTGCGCAACCTGCTGCACCATCTTTCGCACCGCAAGAACGACCAGCTGTTCCTGGACCTGCAACCGGAAATCGCCGCGCGCCTCGGCTTTCGCGAATGCGGCAACCTGCTGGCCGTGGAATGCTTTCTGGGCCGCCTGCACCGGTGCATGTCGCACATCAAGGCCCTGTCCGCCGCCTTCCGGGGCATCCCCGGCGGGCCGGTGCATCCCGACCAGCCCTGTCCCGAGGTGGAAGGCCCCGTGGTCATGGCGGGCGGCACGCTGCACATCTGCCTGCCCGACCCGGCGGTGGTCACCCCCGGCCTGGCCCTTTCCGCCTTCGTGCGTGCCGCCCAATGGCCCGGTCCCGATGCCCCCGCCCCAGACTGGAATACCCGCAAGGCCATGGAGCAGGCGCTGCAACAGGCCCTGTCCGGCAAGGAGGGCGCCCTGTCCGGGCCCGAGGTGGGCGCGGCGCTGATGCGCATCCTGGGGTCCGGCAAGGCGTTTCCCGTGCTGGGGCACATGGACGAGACGGGTCTTTTGCCCGCCATCCTGCCCGCCTATGCCGAAGCGCGCGACCGGGTGCAGTTCGACGGGTTTCACACCTATCCCGTGGGCATGCACACCCTGTTCGTTATCCGCCAGCTGGAATCGCTGGCAAGTGAAGATTTCGAGCCGTTTTCCGGCTTCTGGCGCGGCGGTTGTCTGAGCGTTCCGGAAGGGCAGACCGGCATGGGCGAAGGCGCCGCCCGCATGCCCGCGCAGCCGTCCGGGCATGACGCGGATGCCGCGCGCGACAGGCTGTGCCTGCTGCTGGCCGCACTGCTGCACGACCTTGGCAAGGGCGGGGCCGACGCCTCGCACCATTCCGAGGTGGGGGCCGAGATGGCCATGCGCCTGTTGTCCGAGTGGGGCGCGCCGCCCGAGATCATCGACGATGTGGTCTTTCTGGTGCTGCACCACCTGCTGCTCATCCGCACCGCCCAGCGCCGCGACCTCAACGATGAATCCGTGGTTGCCCAGTGCGCGGGCACCGTGGGCAGCCTGCGCCGCCTGAACATGCTCTACCTGCTCACCCACGCCGATTCCATGGCCACGGGCCACAAGGCGTGGAACCGCTGGACCGCCAGCCTGCTGTACGAACTGCACGGCAAGGTGGCCAACATGCTGCGCGACGGGCAACTTGCGGGCACGCAGACCGCCCAGGCCATCGCGCGCACGCGCGACATGGCGCGGGCCCTGGTGCGCGAGCGGCAGTCGGCGCTGCACTACACGCTGGAAACGGCGGGGCTGTATCTGGATGCCATGCCCTCGCGCTATCTGCTGGCCATGCCGCCGGAAGACATCGTGCGGCACATGTCGCTGGTCTATCAGCTGAACCGCGACGTGGCCGAATCCCGCCGCCGCCTGCCCGAGGACAGGGCCGAGCGGGGCGTGGTGGTGCTGGAGGGCAGGCCGCTGCACGGCGGGCGCGACAGCGAGCTGTGGGAGGTGCTGGTGGCCGCGCGCGACCAGTCCGGGCTGTTCGCCACCATTGCCGGGGTGCTTTCGCTGCACGGTTTGAACGTGTTCGGGGCCGATGCCTATGTGTGGAGCGACGGCACCGTGCTGGACATCTTTCATGTTACCGCGCCGCCGGACCCGCTGTATGCCAGGGATTTCTGGGGCAAGGTGCGCGGGGCCGTCCATTTCGCGCTGACGGGCAAGCTGTCGCTGGATTACCGGCTGGAGCAGGCCCGCGCGTCCAACGCGCTGAAGCACAAGGTGCCCAGTGTGCTGCTGGATGCGGTGCGTCGTCCGCCAGAGGTGCGCATCGACAACGAGTTGTCGGACTTCCACACCGTGGTGGAGGTGTTTGCGCCGGACCGGCCCGCGCTGCTGTATGATGTCGCCCGGGTGTTGCAGGCGTTGCAGCTGGACATCCTGTTCGCCAAGATCGCCACCTTGGGCAACCGCACGTCGGACAGTTTTTCGGTGCGCACGGTGTACGGCCAGAAGATCACCGACGAGCAGCAGATGGACGAGGTGCGCGCGGCCCTGCTGCACGTGGTGTCGCAGTAGGGACTGCATTTCTTCCTGCGGAGCGGTCGCCTTGCGGGAGCAGTTCGTCCGCAGCCATCTTCGTTTTTTTAAGCCTCCGGCGGGCAGGGGGCCTTGTGCGCGTTGCGATCAGTATCCGCGCTTTGCGGTCCCTATCCGCAAGGTTCGCTGCACTCACCTAACGGCTAGGGCAATGCTCGAAGACTCGCATAACGGCGACCGTCCCCTGTACCCTCGTTTCGTGCGTTCCTGATGCCGGTGCATCCCTTGGGAACGCACGTTTTTTTTGTTATCCAGCGTGGGCGACGCGACAATGCGGGGCAGGGCGAAGGTGCAATGCCCCGCGAACTGATTTGCGCGGCGGTCGCGCGGATGGGAACAGGGCCGGGCAGGCGGATTTTCACGGCACACGGAGGCAGCATGTTCGAGCGGTATGCCGCGCAGGTGGACGAGTGGCGCGACGTTCATTCCGGGGTGGACTTCATCAACAGCCGCAGGCAGGGCGAGGCCGAGGCGCGCGCGCTGCTGGATGCGGCCTATGGTCCGGGCGGCAGCGGGGTCATGTCTGCCGAAGACTTCCGGGCCCTGTGCATGGCCGTGAACCGCGAATGCATCGAGGGCAGCGTGCCCAAGCGCATCACCTGCACCCGATTCGGGGCGGGGCTGGCCAGCCTGTTGCGGCTTGCGCCGCGCATGGGCGAGCTTGGCCCGTGGCTGTCCGGGCTGTGGGCGCTGCCCGTTGCCGGTAGCGTGGACGCGGTATTGGGCGAGGCCTTTCGCCTGCACGAGGCGCGCAGGGTTGCGGGCGTGGGCGTCCTTGCGCTGTCGCTGCTGCTGTACCTGAAGTCGGGCGCGAATATGGGCACGGACAACGAGACCGACGACGCGGATTTCTTTCTGCCGTGCACCCCGGCCCTGTGGCGGGGGCTGGCCTTCCTGAAGGGGCAGGCGGTGCGTGAGGGCTCCGGCCCGCGCACGCAGGCCGACTACCGGCGTTTTTTGCTCGACGCTCATGCCCTGCGCGAGCGGTTCTGCCTGCTGCCGCTGGAGGTGGACTTCGCGCTGGCCCGCGCCGAGGCCTTGCGCGTCGCCGGTCGTTGAGGCGGGCCGCTGCCCGTCATCGCGGACCATTCCTGTTTTTGCGGAGTAATCCGGGCCGGGGCCACGTTCCGGCCCGGTGGCATTTCCGCTCCGGTAGATTGCGCAGCCTTGTCTGGCGGCCAGCCATCAGGCCGGGTATTCCCTGACTGCCGGACAATGCGGCAGGCACGCAAAAACGGGCCGCCCCTTGTGGAGCGGCCCGTTCGCATTCGTCCCGTTGCCTGCGGCGCGGCGGGCGCGCTACAGAATCTGGTTCAGGAACTTCTGGAGGCGCGGGTGCTTGGGCGCGCCGAAGAAATCCTGCGGCGCGTTTTCTTCCAGCACCTGGCCGTGGTCCATGAAGATGATGCGGTCGGCCACTTCGCGGGCAAAGCCCATTTCGTGGGTCACGCAGACCATGGTCATGCCTTCGCGGGCCAGGGTGACCATGACGTCCAGCACTTCGCCGATCATTTCCGGGTCCAGCGCGCTGGTGGGTTCGTCGAACAGCATGATCTTGGGGTTCATGGCCAGGGCGCGGGCAATGGCCACGCGCTGCTGCTGCCCGCCCGAAAGCATGGCCGGAAACACGTTGGCCTTGTCGCTGATGCCCACCTTCTTCAGCAGTTCCAGCGCCCGGCTTTCCGCCTCGGCGCGCGGGGTCTTGCGCAGCCGCATGGGGGCCATGGTCAGGTTCTGCAGCACGGTCTTGTGCGGAAAGAGGTTGAAGCTCTGGAAGACCATGCCCAGTTCCTGGCGGATCTTGTTGATGTCGTTGTCGGGCGAGTTCACGTCCTGCCCGTCCACGATGATGGTGCCCTTGTCCACCGTTTCCAGCCGGTTGATGGAGCGCAGCAGGGTGGACTTGCCCGAGCCGGACGGACCGCAGATGACCACCTTTTCGCCGGGCATCACGTCAAGGCTGACGTCGTTGAGGGCCGTCAGCTCGCCGAAGAACTTCCAGGCGTGGCTGATGCGGATGATGGGTTCGACGCTATCGGCGGTCATAGTAGTTCAACCTCGATTCCATGATGCTGACGCCCTTGGACAGGAACAGCGTGATCAACAGGTAGATGAGGGCGACCATGGTGTACGTCTCGAAGTACAGGAAGCTCTCCGAGGCGAATTCGCGCCCGCGACGCAGGATGTCGGCCACGGCGATGATGGACACCAGCGAGGTGTCCTTCAGCATGGCGATGAATTCGTTGCCCACCGGCGGCAGGATGGTGCGCCACGCCTGCGGCAGGATGACCATGAACATGGTCTCCGCCCGGTTGAAGCCCAGCGAGCGGGCGGCTTCGGTCTGGCCCTTGGAGATGGAGTCGATGCCCGCGCGGAACACCTCGCCCATGTAGGCGCCGTAGCACACGCTGAGGGCGATGATGGCGGCCAGCAGGTCCGGCACCTTCAGGAACCGGCCAAGGGCGTAGTAGATGTAGAAAAGCTGCACCAGCAGGGGAATGCCCCGCACCACTTCCACGTAGGTGGAGGCCACCAGGTTGATCAGCCGGTTGCGCGACAGGCGGCCAAGCCCGGTGATGAGCCCGATGGGGATGGAGCACAGGATGGACAGCACGGTCACCTTGAAGGTGACGGCAATGCCGTCGGGCAGGAATTGCAGCAACCGCCAGTAGGGTTCGGGCCTGCTCGTGCACAGGTAGACGAGCGCGGCCAGCGCGCCCACGAAGGAGATGGACCATGCGGTTATGATCCGCCGTTCCTTCGGGTCCGGTATGATCGCGCCGTCGGTGATGACGATGCGGACGTTCTGGGGTTCGTTGGTCATGGCGTCTCTGAGGCTTTGGCGTTGAAAAACGGGGGACCGGCGTAATACCGCCAGTCCCCCATGGTGCGCAAGTATCTAGCCGGGCACGGCTAGCGGCCGATCCACTTTTCGCGGAGCTGCTTGTCGATGCCCTTGGCCTTCACGGCGGCGATGCCCTTGTTCAGAAGGTCCAGAACTTCCTTGTTCCCCTTCTTCACGGCGATGCCGTAGAATTCCTTTTCCTGGGTTTCGATGACGAAGGCGATCTTCATCTTGGCGGCGTACTGTTCCTGCTGCAGGGCGTAGCTGGCGGCAACGGGGTCGTCGCACACCACGCCGTCGATGCGGCCGTTGAACAGGTCTTCCATGGCCAGGCCGATTTCGTCGTACGACTTGGGGGTGACGCCGGCGGTCTTCTTGATGGTGAAGTAGCCGGTGGTGCTGATCTGGCCGCCAAGGGTCTTGCCCTTCATTTCGTCCAGCTTGGTGACGTTGGTGGTCTTGGGCACCACGAGGGCCTGGCGCACTTCGTAGTAGGGGGCGGTGAAGTCCATGGCGTTCTTGCGTTCGTCGGTGATGGACACCGAGGAGACGATGGCGTCGTAGCTGCCGGATTCGAGCCCGGCGAAGATGCCGTCCCAGGCCACGTTCTTGTGCACTATCTTGAAGCCTGCTTCCTTGGCCATGGCGTCGGTGTAATCGACGGAGAAGCCGACGAGGTTCTTGTTCGCGTCAACGAATTCCATGGGCGGCCAGGTGGCGTCCTGGGCAACGACAATGGTCTTCTCGGCAAAGGCCACGTTGGCGGTGACCAGCAGGGCCGCAAGGGTGAGGACGATCTTCTTCAGCATCCCGGATTCTCCTCTGGACATGTGGTTGGTGTGACGGACGGACTTCCCTTTCTGGAGTATAAGTGGGCAAATTGTCAATGAATGAGTGAGGAAACGCCAGCCCCTGGCGGCTTGATTGACACATTTGTCACCACTTCGCAGGGGCGACCCGCCGGGAGGGCGCGCATTCACGCGGCCTCGTGCGGGCATCCCTACAGCCAGGTGAAGATGGCCGTCACCAGGATGGGCACGGCCACGGTCAGCACCATGCCGCTGAATACGGCGATGATGCCGTAACGCTCACCGGCGTAGCGGGCGATGATGGGCAGGCTGGTGTCCATGCTGGTGGCCCCGCCCGCCATGACCGGGGCCAGCCCGCCGAACAGGCGCACCAGCAGGGGGGCGGACAGCAGGGTGACCAGCTCGCGCGAGATGTTGGCGATGAGCGCCATGGAGCCGAGGGCCGCGTCGCCCATTTTCGTTATCATGATGCTGGACAGGCTGTAGTAGCCAAAGCCCGCGCCCACGCCCAGCACGTCGCGCAAGGGCATGTCGCCCAGCAGGGCCCACGCCGCCAGCGAGCCGCCAAGGGTGCCGATGCCCACGAACAGCGGCACCAGCGCCACCTTCACGTGCAGTTCGCGCAGGATGCGGAACGAGCGGGTATCGAACCCGATGCCCATGCCCACCACGAACAGCAGCATGTACAGCGCCCACGAGGCCAGGTCGCCCGCCTGGTCGGCCCTGGGGATGATGTCCAGCTTGCCCAGCAGCACGCCGGACAGGAAGAAGCCGAGAATGATCAGGCTGCCCTTCATGGCCGGTTCTCCGAATGGTCATCCGCGCGCGTTGTGGCTGATGGCGTGGCCGCACCCGTGTCCGGCGAGGCCGGGTGGGCGGCACCGGGGCCGTCCAGGGCGCCGCGCAGCAGCACATGTTGCAGCAGCCACCCAGCCGCCACGCTGCCCGCCAGCGACGCCATGCTGATGACCACGGCCCGCAGGCCGATGTCGCCCGCCTTTGCCACCAGCGCGTCGTCCGACCCCAACGACAGGCCCAGCAGAAACAGCAACGTGTAAATGGACCAGGTGGTCAGCCGGTCCACGGCGCCGACAACGGCGGGACGCGTGCGCAGCAGGTAGCCTGCGGGCACGCCCACGACGATGCAGCCAATTTCGACGATCATGAAAACTGTCCTTGCGCGGCGTTGCCTGGGCACGCCGCCATGATGCGCGGCAACGGGCCGCCGATTCAGGGAAAGGCCAGCGGTAGCCTGCCCGTACCGGACTGTCAACCCGGCGCCCGGCAAGGCCGGACGGGTAGAGCCGAGCCGAAGGAGGCGGGACGAGCCGTGATGCGTTGGGCCGAGTTGGGCCGAGCCGGGGGGCGGATCGTACGGAAAGACGGGAACGTACAGGAACGGGCGGGGTGGCGGCGGGGCGTCATCCGCCGGGTCGATGCAAAAAAAAGCGAAAAAGCCCATCACCCGTGATGTGCGTCACGCATGGCCCGCACGGAGAACCTATTGTATGGGCGAGGGCGGAGGCAACCACTCCGCCCCGCAACAGGACCGCACCGGGCGCATACCGCCGCCCGCTACAAACCAGGCCCGCTACAAACCAAGCCGACAATGAACCACGACGAAAAGGAGCCCACCATGCGCCACATCCGTCTCGACGACATGCGCACCTTCAAGGACGCCGGGTTCGCCATGAACCTGGTGCACGACTCGGAAAACTTCAAGATCATCAATTTCAATTTCAGGGCCGGGCAGGAACTGCCCGTGCACAGCCATGACATCGACGGCGAACTGGCCATCACCGTCATCGAGGGCGAAGGCGAATTCCTGGGCGCGGACGGCGCTGCCATCCCCGCCAGGCAGGGCGACATGCTGGTCTCGGAAATCCGCGTGCCCCACGGGGTGCGGGCAAAGACCGAGATGCGGGTTGTTGTCGTTATCGCCCCTCCCATCTAGGGCAAACCGTCGTTTTGCACGCTGGCATCATCAAACAGCGCCTGCCATGACGGTCGAATACCAGAAAAGTATACTCCCGCCATGGCAGGCGCGTTTTCCTTGCCAGCGCACAAAAATCCTGGTTTGCCCTATGCGTCGCGCAGGTGGGGTCGTCTCCTCGCCATCTGCATTTTTCGGATAAGCAGTAGGAACGCCGATTCCCTATTCCCGCGAACGACAAAGGGAGGCCCCATGGGGCCTCCCTTTGTCGTTCGCGGATTGAATTGGCGCCTGCCTGACTACTTGGCCACCTTGGCGCGGCGCATCTGGATGTAGGCGTTGCGCACCGAGGTGTACGGCTCCACCGCGCTCTTGGTCACGGCTTCGTAGCTGTTGATGGTCTCGTCCGCCTTGTTGAATTCGCCGTAGGCGCGAGCAGAGAAGTAGGTCAGGTCGTCGTCCACCATGTAGCCGAACGGTTCGGCGAAGTAGTCGCCCGCAAGGCCCACGCTGTCGCGCAGGGTGCTGGGGCCGATCAGCGGCCAGACGATGTAGAAGCCTTCGCCCGCGCCCCATACGCCCAGGGTCTGGCCGAAGTCTTCCTTGTCCGGTTCCACGATGGGCTTGTCCTTCTTGGCCACGTCGATGAACCCGGCCATGCCCACGGTGGAATTGATGATGAACCGTCCCATTTCCACACCGGCCTCCCTGGGCTTGCCCTGCAACAGGCAGTTCAGGAAGCGGATGGGAAAGGCGATGTTGTGGAAGAAATTGCGGACGCCGCTGCGCAGTTCGTCCGGCGTCACCGCCACGTAGCCCTGGTGCGCCGGCTTGATGACCTTGAGCAGCAGCACGTCGTTGACGGCGAACCACATGCGGTTCCAGCCTTCCAGCGGATCGGCCACCATGTCTTCGTTGTTGGTGTCGTAGTCGTCCAGGTCCGCCGTGACCGTGGGCGGGGCATGGGGCGTGCCTTCGTCGGGCGTGTCGGCTCTGGCGGCCGCCGGGGCCAGCAGCAGGGCACAGGCAAGGCACGCCGTACACAGCGCGATGTTGATGCGGAACGAACCTGCGGCCATGTGCATTCCTCCGAAGGCGGGTTCTTGTTCGTGCGGCGGACTACTTGCCGGGCTGGCCCGGCTGGCCCGATTGGCCCGATTGGGCAGGCTGCTTGCGCACTTCGTCGGCCTTGATCCGCACCCTTTCGATGAGCTGGTCGGCGGTGCCCTTTTCCAGCAGGTCCTGGAACTGGGTGCGGTAGTTCTTCACCATGCTCACGCCCTCGATGATCACGTCGTACACCACCCAGTTCTGCTGGCGATTCTGGAGCATGCGGTAGGCCACGGGCACCTGCTTGTCCTTGATCACCACGGTGGTCTGCACTTCGACCTTGTCGCCCTTGCCGCTGACAAGCTCGCCGGTGAACAGCACCTGCTGGCCGGTGTAGCCGTCGAACTTTTCAAGGTAGGTGGCCCGCAGCAACGAGGCGAACGCCTCGGCAAAGCGGTCCTGCTGGTCGGGAGTGAACGAGGGCCAGTTCATGCCCACGGTGCGGGCCGAGAATTCGCGAAAATCGAAGATGTGGCGGATTTCGTTCTCCACCTTGTCCATGAGCGCGGGGCGCTGGGCGGGGTCGGTGTAGCCCGGCTGCTTCACGATGTCGAGAATGCGGTCCACCGAGGTCTTCAGGGCCTCGCGGGCGGCACCCGCGCTGTCTGCGGCGGCAAGGGCAGGGGCGGACCAGCCGAGCAGGATGCACAGCAGGCCGCAGGACAGGGTCTTGAAAAGCGGCGCGGCAAAAAGGGCCCCGCGCCGGAAAGCGTGCATGAACATGCCTAGACTCCTCCGAACACGTACTTGCTGATCAGCGATTCGATGTCGATTGCCGATTCGGTTTCCGTGATTTCGTCGCCTTCGCCAAGCTGGTCCGGAGAACCGCCGGGCGAAAGCTTGATGTACTTGTCGCCAATGAGGCCGCTGGTCTTTACCGAAGCGATGACATCGTCGGTCAGGTGCACGCCTTCGCGCATGCGCAGGCTGACCACAGCCACCGGCTTGTCCGGCGCCAGGTTGATGCCCGCCACGCGCCCCACGGGCACGCCCGCGATTTCCACCTCCGCCCCCACGCGCAGGCCGGTGATGGAGGTGAACCGGGCGTGCACGGTGTAGCCCTTGTCGGACAACAGTTCCATGCGCCCCAGCTTGATGGTGAGGTAGCCGACGCACAGCAGCCCGATAAGCACGAAGATGCCGACCGATGTTTCTCGCGAATACTTTTTCATGCTGCCCTTCCCGTATCCGTTGGGGGCTTTGGTTGACAGTATTTGTCGCGCCTGCCGCAGCGGCCAGGCGTCACCGGCTCTGCCAGGCGTTAGCGGCTCTGCCAGACGCCAGCGGTTTCGCCAGGCGTCAGCGGTCCAGCCAGGCGTCGAGGGCCTGCTGCACCTCCGGCGCCAGCGATACCTCGGCCCGCTGGTCCTCGTCGGCCCGCCGGTCCAGAAAGCTGCGCACGTACGGATCGTTGGACGCGCGCAGCGCATCCACCGGCCCCGCGAAGGCCGCCGTGCCGTCGTGCAGCATGAGCACGTAGTCGGCGATGGCGTCCAGGCTGCGCAGGTCGTGGCTGACCACAACAATGGTCATGCCGGGAAAATTGGCCTGCATGTCCAGCAGCAGATGGTCCATGCGCGCGGCGTTGACCGGGTCCAGACCCGATGTGGGCTCGTCGCACAGCAGGATGGGCGGGTCCATGACGATGGCCCGCGCCAGGCCCGCGCGCTTGCGCATGCCGCCGGAAAGCTGGTTGGGGTAGTAGTCCGCGTAGTCGGCCAGGCCCACCAGAGCCAGCTTGTGCAGCACGATCTGGCGGATGGTGGCCTTGGGCAGGCCGGTGTGCTCGCGCAGGGGCAGGGCCACGTTGTCGCCCAGCGTCAGCGAACCCAGCAGCGCCCCGTCCTGGAACAGCACGCCCATGCGCCGCCGCACCTTGCGAAAGTCGCGCCCGGCAAGGGCGAACAGGTCGCGTCCGCCCACCGAAAGGGTGCCCGCCATGGGGCGTTGCAGGCCCAGCACGTGGCGCAGCAGGGTGGACTTGCCGCAGCCCGAGCCGCCGATGATCATGGAAATTTTGCCCGCGGGCAGCAGCGCGTTCACGTCGCGCAGCACCACGTGGTCGCCGTAGCCCACCGCAAGGCCGTCAAGCCGTATGTCCCATCCGGTAGTCGCGCGCATGGACATGGCCTCTTACAGCAGGAACGAGGTCAGCACGTAGTCGGCCACAAGCACGAACACGCACGAAAGGACCACGGCGGAAGTGGTGGAGTTGCTGACACCCTCGGGCCCCACGCCGTCGCGGCGCATGTGGGTGAAATAGCCCTGGTAGCAGCTTACCGTGGCCACGATGACGGCGAACAGCACAGACTTCATGAAGCCGCCGGTGATGTCGGCCATCTCGACGCTGGTCTGGATGCGGTAGAAGTACACGCCCTCGTTGATGCCCAGCAGGGTTACGCCGGTGACGTACCCGCCAAGGATGCCCACCACGTCGAAAATGGCCGTCAGCAAAGGGAAGGAAATCAGCGAGGCGGCGATGCGCGGGGCCACCAGGTAGGCCATGGGGTTGATGTCCATGACGTCCAGCGCGTCGATCTGGTCGGTGATGCGCATGACCCCGATTTCGGCGGCCATGGACGACCCCGCCCGGCCCGTGACCATGATGGCCGTCAGCACCGGCCCCAGCTCGCGGATCAGCGAAAGGGCCACGGCGGCGCCCAGCAGCCCTTCGGACCCGAACTTGACCAGCGTGTAGTACCCCTGCAGGCCCAGCACCATGCCGGTGAATACCCCGATGAGCAGGATGACGAACAGCGACTTGGAGCCGATGACGAACACCTGGTTCAGGATCTTGGGGATCTGCTTGGGCGAGGCGAAGATGAGGCGCAGGCCGTCCGCCAGGAACAGGAACATGGCCCCCATCTCGCCCAGCAGGCGCAGGGTTGCGGCGCCAAGGGCGGTAACGGGGGCGAGTATGCCGGGGCCTGTGCTCATGCTGTCCTCTTCCGGTGGCGCGGCGGTGGCCGCGCCGGGCCCGTGTGATTCGCGGGCGGTTTGAAGCGCTGCGGGCAGGGGGCGGGAGTGGTCTCGTCCGATCCTGACGCCTTTACATCATGCCAAGGTAGTCCTGTCGCAACATGCCGTCAAGGCTGCCCTATCGGGAAACCGGCGTCTTGCTGCGCAGGATGACCTTGTCGATGCCGTGCTTGGACAGCGCGGCGCGCAACTGGCGCGTGTCCTCGGGCGTGCCCCGGAACAGCGCATTCAGGCGGTACCACGATACGCCGTTTTCCACCGAGGAATCCATGCGCACCTTGATGCCGGAGGCCTCAAGCTTGGCCTTCAGGGCGTTGGCGGGGTCCGCCGCCTTGTAGGCCGCCACCTGGTACACGTAGTCGAAGCGGTCGCCGTCGGCGGGCTTGGCCTCCGTTGCCTTGGTATCCTTGGTGTCCTTGGAATCCTTGGACTCCCGGGCGTCTTTCGGCGCGGCGGTGGACGTCGCGGTCTTTCTGGTGTCCTTTTGGGCGTCCTTTTTGGTGTCCGCCTTGGTATCGGGCTTGGCCTCGGTCTTCTGGGCGGCCCTGGAATCCGTCTTGGTATCGGCCTTGGCGGTCTTGGTGTCCTTTTTGGCGTCCGCTTTCGTGTCAGTCTTGGTATCGGGCTTGGTATCGGGCTTCTGGTCCTTCTTCCCGTTTTTGGCCACGATTTCCGAAGCGTTCACCGACACCCCCGCGTTGCCGGAAACCGGGGCGGGCTTGGCGCGCAGCGAATCCATGAACTGAAGCTCTTCCGGCTTGATCACGCCGCCGGGCATGGGGGTGGGGCTTGCCCCGGCGCTCGCGTTGGCGGCGGGCTTGGGCATGATGCGGTCTATGCCCAGGCGTTCTTCCGGGTTGTAGCCGCGCCCCACGATGACCCCGAGCACGAACACCCAGCCGAAGCCGATGATGGCCACGATGCCCGCCGAAATGAGCGAGGGCAGGGTGACGTTGATGGTGTAGACGCCCTTCTTGCGTCCGCCATCCTTCGTCCCCTGGCCGCCACGCCCGTTTTGCGGGCCCGGTCCGTTCTGCCCTTGTCTGGGTGCTGCCATGCCTTGTTCCCGCGCTGCGGCGCGCTACATGGCCTCTGGCGCTTCGACGCCAAGCAGGTTCAGGCCGTTGGCCACGGCCTGGCCCACGACGCGCAGCAGGGCAAGGCGGGCCACGATGGTTTCCGCGTCGGCGGCGTTCAGCACCGGCACCTTGGCGTAGTAGCTGTGCAGGGCGCCCGCCACTTCCATCAGATAGAAGCTGACGTGGTGCGGGGCCAGCCCTTCGGCGGCAGCGGAAAGGGTGTCGGGCATGCGGTCCACAAGGCGCAGCAGGTCCAGTTCCTCCGGCAGGGTCAGCGGGGCCAGCGCCGCCGCGTCCAGCCGCGCGGGCAGGACGATGGAGCGTTCCGCCGCCTTGCGCAGCACCGCGCACACGCGGGCGTGGGCGTACTGCACGTAGTACACCGGGTTGTCCATGGAGCGCTGCTTCACCAGTTCCAGGTCGAAGTCGAGGTGGCTGTCGCTCTTGCGCGAAAGGAACATGAACCGCGCGGCGTCGGCGCCCACTTCCCTGACCACGTCGTGCAGGGTCTCGAATTGCCCGGCGCGGGTGGACATGGCGATCTGCTCGCCGTTCTGCAACAGGTTCACCAGTTGCACCAGGATCACGTCGAACTGCTCGGGCCGCTTGCCCAGCGCGGCCACGGCGGCGCGCATGCGCGGCACGTAGCCGTGATGGTCGGCGCCCCAGATGTCCACCACGAGGTCGAAGCCCCGGTCGTACTTGTTGTCATGGTAGGCGATGTCCGAGGCGAAGTAGGTCAGGGTGCCGTCGGACTTGCGCAGCACCCGGTCCTTGTCGTCGCCGAGGGTGGTGGTGCGGAACCACAGCGCGCCGTCCTGCTCGAAGGCAAGGCCGGCGGCCTTCAGCCGCTCGAAGGTCTTTTCCACCGCGCCCTCGCGCACCAGCGAAAGCTCGGAGAACCACACCTGGTGCTCCACGCGGAAGTCGGCGAGGTCCTGCTTGATGCCGTCCATGATGGAGCTCATGGCGTATTCGAAGCAGCGGTCCTGGCCCTCGGCTTCGGGCAGGTCCACAAGGCCGGGGTCTTTGGCCAGCATCTCGGCGGCGATGTCCTTGATGTAGTCGCCGCGATAGAAATCTTCGGGCAGGGTGAACGGACGACCGGAAAGCTCCAGCGCGCGCAGCCAGACGGAAAGGCCCAGCAGGCGCATCTGCCGACCGGCGTCGTTGATGTAGTATTCGGTGGTCACGTCGTACCCGGCAAAGCGCAGCACGCGCGCCAGGCAATCGCCAAGGGCGGCTCCGCGCCCGTGGCCGATGTGCAGCGGCCCGGTGGGGTTGGCGGACACGTACTCCACCTGCGCCTTGCGGCCCGCGCCCACGGTGGTGGCGCCGTAGCGGTCGCCCGCGGCTTCAACGTGCAGCACGGTTTCGCGCCAGAAATCGGGCGAGTAGGTGACGTTCAGGAAGCCCGGCCCGGCGATGTCCACGGAGGCGATGGCCGGGTCGGAATCGCGCAGGGCACCGGCAAGGCGCGAGGCCAGCTCGCGCGGGGGAACCCCCGCGTCTTTGGAAAGCACCAGGGCGATGTTGGCGGCAAGGTCTCCGAACGACTTGTCGCGGGGCGGTTCAAGGGTGGCCTTTTCGGGCCAGGAAAGCCCCATGTCCTTCACGATGGCCTGAAGGGAGGCCAGCAGCTGCTGACGTGCGCGCATGGATGTATGGTGTCCTGTTGGCTTGTGGGATTGTGCCGTCTGTGTGGGCGGCGGCTGGCCGCTGTTCGCTGGCTGCCGTACGAAAAATGTGCGGATTCCGCCGTGCGGAAGTGCCGAAGCGCACCGGACTTTGCCGGACATCACTGGATATCGCCGGATATCACCGGACCTCGCCGGACTCCGCCGCAGATCGCCGGATGGCCCGAGGTTGTCCGCACCGGCCTGCAAAGGCCCGCAAGCGGCCTGTCGCGCGGGTGGGCGGGTACGGAGCCGCAAGGGCGGGGCGCTTGTCCGAAGTGGGTCGTGTACCAGAAAACGGCGCGACTGCAAAGCCGTCGGCACGCGCGGCAGCGGCGGGGTGCACGCGGCGCCGGGGCGGGGAACATGGCGGTGACGCGCTGCGTGTTTGCCGCGATGCAGGCAGGGCCAGCCGGGGTGCCGCAACCGGGAAGGGGGCCGCGCATGCAAGGGGCCGGGTGCGCATGCGCACCCGGCCCGTGGAATGTCTGCCTGTTCACCCGCGCAAGCGGGGAGCGGTGGTACGCAGCTAGAACGACAGCGCGTCGGCCTGTTGCAGGCTGCCCGCGCCCTCCGCCGTCCAGCCGCCTTCCTCGGCGGCGGGCACGCCCGACGCGGCAAGTATGGGGCCCACCATCTTGGTCAGCACGCCCTTGGGGCCGGATTCCACCCAGCGGCGCACTCCGGCGTTCCACTGGTTGGTCACGGTGGCGATCCACTGCACGGAGGACGTCATCTGCCGGGTCATGACCTCGTGCAGCGATTCGCCGTCGGTGACGGCCTGGCCGGTCACGTTGCAGTACACGGCAAAGCGCGGGCGCGACCAGGTGACCGTGCGCATGGCCTTGGCCAGTTCCTTCGCCGCCTCGTCCATGAGCGGGCTGTGAAAGGCCCCGCTGACGGGCAGGACGAGCGCGCGGCCCTTGCGGTCCTTTACCCTGGCGGCGGCATCGGCGATGGCGTCGCGCGTGCCGGACAGCACCAGCTGGCCCGGCGTGTTGTAGTTGGCGATGCGGATCATCTGGCCGGTGGCTTCGGCGGCCTCCGCCACCACGGCGTCCACGTCGGCCTGCGAAAGCTTGAGCACGGCGGCCATGGCCCCCTTGCCGTCGGGGTCGGCCTCGGCCATCAGGCGTCCGCGCAGGGCCACCAGTTCCAGGGTGCTGTCCACGGAAAGCGCGCCGGAGGCGGCGGCAGCCGCGTATTCACCCAGGCTGTGCCCGGCGGCGCAGGCCGGGCTGACGCGCCCGGCAAGGCGCAGCCACAGGGACAGGTTGACCACGGTCAGCGCGGGTTGCAGATTGCGGGTATCGGCCATGGCCTTGTCGTCGCCGCCGTCCCAGTAGATTTCGCGCAGGGGCAGGCCGCTTGCGCGTTCGGCCTTCTTCCACAGGTCCATGGCCTCGGGCATGGCGTCGGCCACGTCGCGGCCCATGCCGGGTTCCTGCGAGCCCTGGCCGGGGAAAAGGATGGCGATGTCGGTACGGTTCATTGGGTGTCGCTCCAGACGTGGGAATGGTGCCGGGTGCATGCCGGCGATGCGGTGTGCGGTATGGTGCGCGGGCGGACGCGGTGGCCGTCCCCCTCAGGACGGTGCCCGGCGGTGCCGGGCGCGTTGCCCGTTCGCTGCCCGTTCGCTGCATAGTCAAACACGCGCGCGGACGCAAGTGGTGCTGCCGTTTTCGCCCGCGCGGCCCAATGCGCGAGGGAGAGGACGGGTGCGGAAGCACAGGAAAGCTGCCCCGTTGCGTATAGTTGCCCGACGCCGTTCCGGCGCCATTGCGCCATTGCGCCATTCGCCCGGCGGGCCCTGTCGGGACTGGTCGGGCCCTGTCGGGACAGGTCGGGACAGGACGGGCCAGTCGGGACCGGTCGAACACGTCGGCCTCTGTCGGGTCCATTGCCTGACTCTTGCCGGTGCTTGCCAGCGCGCGCCGGGGCGGCTACAAGGCCGCCAACTCCCGCATCCGGCGCGCCGCGCCGACAGGGTCACCATCAGGAGACGCCATGCCCCCCGCAGATGTCCACGTATCGTTAAAAGAGCTGACCCGGCTGTGCGCCGAGGCCGGGTTCGGTCCCGACAGCGTGCCCGAGGCCGCGCAGAAGTCCCTGGCGGGCTATCTGGAACTGCTGATGAAGTGGAACCGGGTCATGAACCTGGTGGGCACGCACACCTGGCAAGCCACCTTCCGCACCCTGATCGTGGACAGCCTGCACCTGGCGCGCTTTCTGCGCACGCTGCCCCTGCCCGAGGCGCCGGAAACGTGGGATCTGGGCGCGGGGGCCGGGCTGCCGGGCATTCCCCTGCGTGCGGTATGGCAGGCGGGCATCTACCATCTTGTTGATGCGCGCGAGAAACGCACCCTGTTCCTGTCCAACGTGCTGGCCCGCCACCCCCTGCCGGGCACCGTGGTGTTCCGGGGTAGGGTGGAGGAGTTCATGCCCACGCGTCCCAAGGCGGATTGCGTGGTGAGCCGCGCCTTTCTGCCCTGGCCGGCGGTGCTGGAACTGGTGCGCGGCCACATGGCCCCCGGCGGCATGGTGGTGTTTCTGGCCAACGAAGGCGCGCCCGCAAGCCTGCCCCCCGGCTGGAGAGTGGCTGTGCGGGCGGAATACGGGGTGCAGGCCCCGCCGCCGCACGGTGCGGGCGGGATGTCCGGACGGGCCGGGCACAACGGCCATAGTGGGCGGATCGGGCGGAACGTGACCGGCGGTGCGGCCGGGAAGGGCGGCACGGAGCCCGCCTTCACCACGCGCCATCTGTGGGCGCTGGCTTTGGAGTGATGCCGACGCCGGGGCGGGTGGCCCTGGGCTGAACCCGGAAGGTGCGGCGGCTGCCTGCACGCTGCCATTGCCCGGGCGGTGCGTTCGCGCAATGGCCTGCGCGTGCCCCCGGCGGGGAATGGCGGACGGGCTATTTTTCGGGCGGGGTGCCCATCAGCGCACCCAGCTGCGACTTGCGGAAGATCAGCCGGGTGGCGGCGGCGTCGGCCTTGTCCGCCACGTCCATGAGGCGTTCGAGGAATTCGAGGATTTCGTGCCGCCGTTCTTCGGGCGAATATTCGAATTCGTCATCCAGGCGTTCCGACGACAGGTATTCCTCGATTTCGTCGAGATACTTCATGTTCAGCATGGCGGCGTCTCCATGGGCCGACGGGGCTGACCCGGCGGTGCAGTGTGGTGGCGGCGCGCGGTCCGGCGCATGGGCGTCCGGCGGCGTGCCCGTGCGCATGGACCTGGCGGTTCGGGCGGGTTGTTGCCCGCGCGGCTGTTTGGTTCGCGCAGTGCTCTAACGTATTTCGCGGCGCAGGTGAAGCGGTTGCTCGCACCCTGTGTCGCCCCCCTGTCACCTCATTGTCGGACGCAGCCCCGGCGTGCCCGTTCGGTCAGGCTTGCCCGTTCGGTCAGGTTTACCCGTCAGGTCAGTTTCCTGTCCGGCCCGGGTTTACCTGTTCGGCCCGGGTTTACCTGTTCGGCCATGACGTTGCCGCGTTCGGGTGGCACCGGTTTTCACGCGGGCGCCCCGGCCCGCTGGCGATGCGCCACCGTTTCGCGTATATCCCCCCTGCGCGGTCCATTGGCCGCAACCCTTTTTCACGGCAGGAAGCCATGAGCGTGCACACGCCCGAAACATCTCCCCTTGCCTCCTCCAGCGCCGGGCACCCGGAAGCCGGGGGCAACGGCGAATCCCATACCCTGCCGGACGGCGGGCAGCGTCCCCCGGTGGGGCGGTCCCCGCGAACCCCGCAAGCTGGGCTGCGCGCCGCCGCCGTGGCGCTGTGTTCACCGGGCGGACGCGCCGTGCTGCTGGCCCTGCTGGCCTTTGGCGTGGCCTTTGCCATGCGCATGCTGGAATACCCGGCCTGGCAGACCCCGGAATACCAGTTGGACGGCGAATACCTGCTGGCCACGCACGACGCCTATCACTGGACTGCGGGGGCCGACGGCTTCGAGTTCGGTGCGGGGCACCCCATGTCCGAACTGGTGCGCTATGTGGCCCTGCTCACCGGGTCCACCTCCGGAGGGGTGGGCTTCTGGCTGCCGCCGGTCATGGGCAGCCTGCTGGCGGTGGCGGTGTTTGCCTGGGCCGCCGCGCTGGGCGGCATGGAGGCGGGGCTGTGCGCCGGGGTGCTGGCGTCGCTGGCGCCCGGCTTTCTGGCCCGCACCCTGCTGGGCTACTGCGATACCGATCTGGTGACCCTGCTGTTCGCCCTGATGGCCGCGCTTGGGCCGGGCCTGTGGCTGGCCCCGCGCCTGCGCACCCTGCCGGAGATGGCCGTGGCCCTGTACCGGCGGCTGCGGCGCGGGAGCAAGCGCGCCGCCACGGCTTCCGGAACAGCTGCGGACGGGGCTGCTGGCGCGACTGCTGGCACGACTGATGACGCATCGGGCGTCGACGATGCCCTTGCCCCCCACTGGATGGCGCTGCTGCTGTGCAGCGGCCTTCTGGGCTGGTGGTCGCAGGAGTGGCATTCCATGTTTCCGTACCTGGTGCGCTACTACGCACTGCTGGTGCCCGGCCTGGCCGTGGTGTTCGGCAGGCGCGGCGGCCGGGCCGACCTGATGGTGGGCGGGCTGCTGTACGCCCTGCCCATGCTGGGCGGCTGGCCGGGTTTTGCCGGGGCGGTGCTGCTGGCGGTGGGGCTGCGCGGTCCGTGGCCCTTCCTGCGGGCGCTGGCCGAACGGCGGGTGGTGCACGCCGCTCTGTGGCTGGTGGTGCTGTGGCTGGTGGCCGATGCCGAAGTGTTCCAGACCATGCTGAATTCGGCCCAAAGCTACATCAAGCGGGCGGGCGATGCCGTGTCCCAGGCCGACGGCGACGTGCTGGTCTACCCTTCGGTGGCCCAGAGCATCATCGAGGTGCAGGATCTTTCGGTGGCGGAGGTGCTGGCCTACTTCCACCCGTGGATGCCCGCCGCGCTGGCGGGGCTGGCCGGGTTCGGCATCGCGCTGGTGGCGCGCCCGGCGGCGTTGTTCCACCTGCCGCTGGCGGTGCTGGCCTTCCTGTCCATCAAGCTGGGCGGGCGCATGGTCATGTTCGGGGCTCCGGTGATGGCCCTTGGCATCTGCATGCCGGTGCACTGGCTGGCGGGCCTTGTGCTGCGCGACAACTTCTACCGCACCGCCGGGCGGCTGCTGGTTTCCGCCGTGCTGCTGGTGGTGCTGGGCGCGCCGTACCTGGAGGTCATCCCGGCCATGACCCAGGGGCCCATCCTTAACCGGCGGCACGCGGCTGCGCTGAAATTCCTGCGCACCAACACGCCGGAAGAAGCCATGATCTGGAACTGGTGGGACTGGGGCTATTCCACCCACCACTTCGCGCACCGTTCGACCATCGCCGACGGAGCGAGCCATGGCGGGCCTTCGCTGTTCGTGCCCGCCGCCGTGTACGCCTCGGACAACCCGCGCTTTGCCCGGCAGCTCATCAAGTACGCGGCCAGCAAGGGCAACATTCCCGGCAACGTCTTCGAGGGCATGAACAACCACGACGCCGACGACCTCATGCGCAAGCTGGCCGCCCGAAAGGAACCGCTGGTGGCGGCGCAGGGCAGGCAGTATCTGGTGGTCAGCTTCGACATGCTGCGCCTGGGCTTCTGGATAACAACCTATGGCCGTTGGAACTTTCTGGCCAAGGAAGGGCGCGGCTACCAGATAGCCTCCATCAGCAAGCCGCTGCAATTCAGCATGGAAAACGGCGTGGTGCTGGTGCAGAACATGGACCCGGTGTACGCGGAATCCATCGACGTGCTCGACGATACCGGCCTGCAACGCCAGATGTACTTCCGGTTCAACGGGCGGCACTTCATCTTCAACCGCACCACCGGCGACAAACTGGTCATCGACGACGACATGTACAACACGCTGATGGTGCAGCTGCTGCTGTCGTCACCGGAAGACCCGCGCTTCACGCCGTATTTCAGGCTGGTGTTCGACAACGTGCATACGCGCGTGTACGAAGTATTGTGACAGTGTCCTGCCGCTAGTGGTGATACGGGGAACCGCGCAGGATGCAGTCCGCCCGGTACAGCTGTTCCAGCAGCACCACCCGGGCCATCTCGTGGGGTAAGGTCATGGGGCCAAGGCAGACGCGCAGGGTGGCCCGCTTCAGGACGGCATCGTCCAGGCCGTAGGCGCCGCCGATGACGAAGCACGGCACCGCCGTGGCGTTTTCCGTCAGCCGGTCCAGCAGCGCGGCGAACTCGCGCGAGGTGTGGGCCTTGCCGCGTTCGTCCATGCATACCACGATGTCGGCGGGGCCAAGGGCGGCCAGCAGGCGCGCGCCTTCGTCGGCGTTGCGTTTGGCGGGCGGCAGGGCGGCGTCGCCGTCGCGGACCAGGGTTTCGGTCACGCGCCAGGTGTGGCGCAGCCGTTCCAGGTAATGCGCGGCGGCCTGCTGCCAGAACGGCGTCTTCAGCTTGCCCACCGCCAGCAGGCGCAGTGATTTCACGAAACCTCCGGATGCGTATCTTCTCGGGCCATGGTCTACCCCGGCGCGGCACGGGCGGCAAGCCGCATGGCGCGGCGGGGCATTCGGCCAGATTCCATGCTTTTTCCTGTCATGCCTGACCCAACAACGGATTGCCTCATGCTCGACCTGGATGATGCCGCCGCGCTGTTGCGCGCGGGACGGGTGGTGGTGTTTCCCACCGAGACCTTTTTCGGAGTGGGGTGCCTGGCCACCCATGCCGGAGCCGTGGACGAGGTGTACCGGGTGAAGCGCCGCGCCCATCGCCTGGCCCTGCCGGTCATCGTGGGCCATGTGGACCAACTGGCGCAGGTGGCGGCCCCCATGGGCCCGGTGGCGGAAGGGCTGGCCCGGCGGTTCTGGCCGGGGCCGCTGTCCATCCTGCTGCCCGCGGCGCCCGGCGTGCCCGAGCCGCTTACAGGTGGTACGGGGCGCGTGGCCGTGCGCCTGACCCCGCATCCCGCGGCCCGCGAATTGTGCCTGCGGGCCGGTGGGCCGCTGGTGGCCAGCAGCGCCAACATCAGTGGGCGCCCAGCCGTGACGCGCGCCGTGGACCTTGATCCGGAACTGCTGGCCGAGGTGGCCGGGGTGATGGACCTGCCCCCCGCACCACCCGGCGGACTGCCCTCCACGCTGGTGGAAGTGCTGGATGGCGTCTGTTGCGCTACCGGCGGCTGTACTGGTGAGGGCGCGCCGCGCCTGCGGGTGTTGCGTGCCGGGGCCGTATCGGCGCAGGCCTTGCGCGATGCCGGGTACGCGCTGGAGTGAACGGGTGGGGACAATCCTGCCGGGAGTACAAAAAATTTTTGCGGGGCCGTGACGGCAAAAGGGCCGCAAAACCGCATGGGACGGGCGCTGCACGGCGGCGGGAAAGTGGGTGGCAAAAAAGTTGAACTGTTTGGCCAAACGGTCCGTGCCGGTTCGCAGGCGGATGTTTCTTGCAAAAGCATGAAAAATCATGTGGATGCGAAGATGTCTGAAGGCGAAGCTGCCTGTGTTCAACCGCCTCGACGAGTTGGCACACCGCTTGCTATATCCTGATCACCTTCCTTTCTTTGCAGATAACCGGTCCTACAGGGGTGTGGGACCGGTTTTTCTTTTGTGCCCCGTCCGCCATGGTCGTGTGCTGGCGTGGTTTCTGCCTTTCGGGGATATGTCGTGTGCTTCCGCCACGGACCTCCTGCCTGCCGTGCCTATTTGTCTTTATTTCAAGATATTCCAAGCAATTCAAGGGTGTTGGTCAGTGTTGTCCGCACGGTGATGGCGGCCATGCACGGGCAGGGACCGTGGGGGTCAGTGGTGCCGTTGCGCCCTGTGTTCCCGGGGGGGCTGCCGTTGCCGTGTCCCCAGCCGCAGGCAAGCCTGCGCAGGGTGGCGGAGCAGGGCGCGCATTCCAGCGGGCTGGCCAGCGCCACCGCCCCGTGCGGGCACCATGCACTGGCGGGGGCCGGGCCGAACAGGGCCAGTACCGGCACTCCGTGCAGTGCGGCAAGATGCAGCGGCCCGGAATCGTTGCCGATCACCAGACGCGCGCTGCGCAGCAAATGCGCCAGCTCGTCGTGGTCGGCGGGGGTGACAACGGGCACATCACCTCCCTCCGGCATCAGGGAGCCCCGATCAAGGCCGCGTTCCAACTCCGCCGGACCCAGCACGTACAACGGATTGTACCCGGCACGACGCAGTTCACCGGCCACGACGGCAAACCGTCGGGGAGGCCACTGTTTGGCCCGGTGTCCCGCGCCCGGCACCAGCACAACGGTGCGCGAATCCCCGCCGTCCCAGCCGCCGAACAGGGTTTGCCAGGTGCCGTGCCAGTTCTCGTCCCAGCGGGGCGGCCAGGGCAGGGCGGACGGAACCACATGTTCAAGCCGGTTGCGGAGCGTCTCGGTGACATGCCGGGCTTGACCAGTCGGCCCGATCTGCCCGATCTGCCCGATCTGCCCGATCTGCCCGATCTGCCCGATCTGCCCGATCTGCCCGATCTGCCCGATCTGCCCGATCTGCCCGATCTGCCCGATCTGCCCGATCTGGCTGACATGGCTGACATGACTGGCATTGCCGGGGTGCGCAGCGGGGGCCATTGCCGGGGCTTCCGCGCCAGTGGCATCGCCGCCCGTGCCGCCGCCGCCCGTGCCGCCGCCGTCCATGCCGCCCCCGTCCACACCGGACGACAGGCAGGGCAGGGGCAGCACGCGCGGGTGGGCGGCCACCGAGGAGCGGTCCAGGCAGAACCACGCCAGCGTGGCCCCGGCCAGGGCTTGCGGCCAGACGGCTATTTCCGGCTCGCCGTACAGGCCGTCCAGCGCCCTGCGCATGTCCGGGGGGCAGGGCGCATAGCCCAGCGGGGCCAGCCAGCGCATGCGTTCCATGTTGCCTGCGAACAGCAGGCGCGGGGCATCGCCGCCCTTGCCGCCCTGGGCCACGGCGTGTTCTGGCCCGGCGCCGTCCGGCCTGGTGCCCGGCGTACCCGCCCCCCTCGCCAGCGCCAGCAGGGCGGGCCAGGCGCACAGGAAGTCGCCCAGCGCGCCGTTGTGCACGGCTATCAACTTGTCACTTTTCATCTCTGCGCGTACTCTGGGAAAGTGGTGTCATATCCTCGCCGCCTTCCGGGACAGTCCGTTCCGGCCTGCGGCGGCGGGACGGAGGGGCGGACAGCCCGCCCGCAACCCCGTCACGTCAACCTCGTCACAACCGGCAAGAACGGTCACGCCCGTCATGGAACATCGCGTCCCCTGCCCGCACTGCGGCGGCTCCGTGGTCATGTACCGCAACCCCGCGCCCACCGTCGACATCCTCATTCACGAGCCGGGGCGGGGCATTGTGCTCATCCGGCGGCGCAACGAGCCGCCCGGCTGGGCACTGCCCGGCGGGTTCATCGACTACGGCGAATCGGCGGAAGCGGCGGCGGTGCGCGAGGCCCGCGAGGAAACCGGACTGGACGTGGAACTGACCGGCCTTGTGGGGGTGTATTCCGAACCGGGGCGCGACCCGCGCCACCACACCCTCAGCGTGGTCTATGCCGCGCGGGTGCGCGGCGGTGCCGGGGCGGGACCGGCGACCGGGGATGCTGCTCCCGTGGCGGAGGGCCCCAGTGCCGCTCCCGTCGCGGGTGACGACGCGGCGGATGCCCGGTTCTTTATGCCGGACGATCTGCCGCACCCCATGGCCTTCGACCACGCGAAGATCATCGCCGACTGGCTGCACGCCCGGGGTTGTTGCCCAGGGCACGCGGCGGACGGGGCCTGAGAAGCCCCGCGCCGCCCGCGCAGGCAGACCAAACGTGCCGCGCCGTCTGGCGGGGCAATGGTTTTGCCGGGGCCCACGCCCCGGCATGATCGGGACGCACGCGCCGGATGGCGCGCAACGCGTCGCGCGGGTACGCCGCGCGCGCAAGGGGAGGAACGCGCGATCATGCGACGTGAGGTCGTTTTCGTCACCTCGGAAATGTATCCCTTCTCCAAGAGCGGGGGACTTGGCGACGTGCTGGGCGCGCAGCCCCTGGCCCTGCACCGCATGGGCGTGCCCACATCGGTGATCACGCCGTTCTACGGTCGCCTGCGCACGGCGGACTACGGCATCCACCTGACCATTTCCGACTGTCACGTGGGCTACCCGTGGGATCCCATCACCTGCGACATCTACGAGGCCGACTACCACGGCATGAAGGTGTACTTCGTGCACCGTGGCGAGTACTTCGACCGCCGCTATTACTACAACGACCACAAGGGCGACTATTTCGACAACTGCGAGCGGTTCATCTTCTTCTGCCGCGCCGCCATGGCGCTGCTGCGCCGTCTGGGCACGCCGCCCGCCGTGCTGCACGCCAACGACTGGCAGAGCGGGCTGGTGCCCGCCTACCTGCACTTCTGGCGGCAGACCGACCCGTTCTGGGCCGACACGCGCAGCGTCATGACCATCCACAACCTGGCCTTTCAGGGGCGGTTCGCCTCTCGCCTGTTCACCGGCTGCGGCCTGCCGCCGCAGGCATGGACCATGAGCGGGGTGGAATTCTGGGGCGACTTCAACCTGCTGAAGGCGGGCATCGCCTATGCCGACATGGTCACCACGGTCAGCCCCAGCTACGCCCGCGAAATCCTGGGCCCTGCCTACGGCTGCGGGCTGGAGGGCATCCTTCAGGCCCGCCAGCACGCGCTGCACGGCATCCTCAACGGGGCCGACTATGGCATCTGGAACCCGGCGCAGGACAAGTTCCTGCCGTGCCGTTACGGGCCTCCGGACGGCTCCGGAGCGGTCGATCCGCAGGGCTTTGCGGGCAAGCAGCGCTGCAAGACGGCCCTGCTGGACGAACTGGGCCTTGCGCCGGAACTGGCCCGCCGGCCCGTGCTGGGCTTCATCGGGCGGCTGCGCGGGCAGAAGGGCATAGACCTGCTGCTGGACATCGTGCCCCGGCTCATGGAGCGCAACGTGGGCGTGATCATTCTGGGCGAGGGCAACCTTGCGCACGAGGCGCGGGCGCTGGACCTGATGGAAACCTACCGGGGCAGGCTGTGCGCCATCGTGGGCTACACGGAAGACCTGGCCCACCGCATCCAGGCGGGCAGCGACATATTCCTCATGCCCTCGCGCTACGAACCCTGCGGCCTGACCCAGATGTACGCCCTGCGCTACGGCACCCCGCCCGTGGCCACCGCCGTGGGCGGCCTGCGCGACACCATCGTGCCGTGGCCGTCGCCAGAGGCCACCGGCTTCACCTTCGGGCGGAGCGACCCGCAACTGTTCCTCGAAGCCATCCTGGATGCCGTGCACTACTGGGAGCACGACACCGAAGGCTGGCGCGCCATGATGACCCGCGCCATGCACCAGGACTTTTCGTGGGAGCGGGCCGGGCGCAGCTACGTGAACCTGTACCGGCAACTGGGGTTCGACTTTTCCTGATCTCGGCCCGCCATTGCCGTAACCCGTCCGCCCCTTCCCGAACCGGTCGACCCCAAGCCACGGAACGCACACGCCATGCAGCTTACCTACCCCGCCTTCATCGAGCCCTTCGACCTGTACATGTTCGGCAAGGGCGAACACTGGGACCTTTACCGGGTGCTCGGCGCGCATCCCGTGGCGCAGGACGGCGCGGAAGGCTACCGGGTGGCCGTGTGGGCGCCCTCTGCCCGCGAGGTGTATCTGGTGGGCGATTTCAACGACTGGCGCTGGGGCGAATACCCGCTGTACCCGGTGGGCGTTTCCGGCGTGTGGGCGGCCTTCGTGCCCGGCATGCGCAAGGGCGCGCTGTACAAGTTCGGCATCCGCACCGGGGAGGCGGGCGACGGGCGCATCGTCTACAAGACCGACCCCTTTGCCCTGTACGCCGAAATGCGTCCCGGCGTGGCGGCAGTGGCCTGGGACATCGACAATCACCAGTGGGCCGACGGCGACTGGATGCAGCGCCGCGCCGAGGCGGGGACGCCGCTGCGGCAGGCCGTGTCCATCTACGAGGTGCACGCGGGCTCGTGGCAGCGCAAGACCGACGGCACGGGGGTGGGCGGCCATCCCTTCCTGTCGTGGGACGAACTGGGCGACGGGCTGATCCCGCACGTGCAGAACCTGGGCTTCACCCACATCGAGCTGCTGCCCGTGGCGGAACACCCGCTGGACCAGTCGTGGGGCTACCAGACCGGGCACTACTATGCCCCCACGTCGCGCCACGGAACGCCGGAAGACTTCAAGCGCTTCG
This sequence comes from Nitratidesulfovibrio sp. SRB-5, assembly GCF_019931275.1. Taxonomy (NCBI): domain Bacteria; kingdom Pseudomonadati; phylum Thermodesulfobacteriota; class Desulfovibrionia; order Desulfovibrionales; family Desulfovibrionaceae; genus Nitratidesulfovibrio; species Nitratidesulfovibrio sp. SRB-5. Next base: position 1,234,155 of record NZ_JAIOTY010000002.1, read on the forward strand.
TGGACCGCTGCCATCAGGCGGGCATAGGGGTCATTCTCGATTGGGTGCCCGCGCACTTTCCCAAGGACGACTGGAGCCTTGGCCGCTTCGACGGCACGGCCCTGTACGAGCATCTGGACCCGCGCCGGGGCGAGCACCCGGACTGGGGCACCTTCATCTTCAACTACGGTCGGCACGAGGTGCGCAACTTCCTGCTGGCCAACGCCCTGTACTGGCTGCGCGAATTCCACATCGACGGCCTGCGCATGGATGCCGTGGCCTCCATGCTCTACCTCGACTACTCGCGCGAGGACGGCGACTGGCTGCCCAACGACCACGGCGGGCGCGAAAACCTGGACGCCGTGGAATTCCTGCGCCAGCTCAACGTGGTGGTGCACGGGCAATTCCCCGGGGCCATGACCATAGCCGAGGAATCCACGGCCTGGGCCGGGGTTTCGCGCCCGGTGTACACCGGCGGCCTCGGCTTCACCTTCAAGTGGAACATGGGCTGGATGCACGACACGCTGGACTACTTCCGGCACGAGCCGGTGCACCGCGCCTACCACCACAACGCGCTGACCTTTTCGCTGCTGTACGCCTTCACCGAGAATTTCGTGCTGCCGCTCTCGCACGACGAGGTGGTGCACGGCAAGGGCGCGCTGCTGTCCAAGATGCCCGGCGACGCGTGGCAACAGCAGGCCAGCCTGCGCGCGCTGTACGCCTACATGTGGGCGCATCCGGGAAAGAAGCTGCTGTTCATGGGCGGCGAGTTCGGCCAGTGGAACGAATGGGACGAAAGCCGCGCGCTGGACTGGTGCCTGTACCAGTTCCCGGCGCACGGGGGCATCCACGCCCTGCTGCGCGACCTGAACTCCATCCTGCGGCGCGAACCGGCCATGCACGTGCACGACCACGACTGGACGGGCTTTCGCTGGATGGACTTTTCCGACTGGGGCGGCTCGGTGATCAGCTTCGTGCGCCAGTGCCCGGACGGGGAGGGCGCGCCGCCCGTGCTGTGGGTGTTCAACTTCACCCCGGTGGTGCGCGAATACTACCGGGTGCCCGCGCCCAGGGGCGGCACATGGCGCGAGGTGCTGAACACCGACAGCGAATACTACGGCGGCTCCAACGCGGGCAACGGCGGCGCATTGCAGGCCCGTACCGACGAGTGGGGCGGCGGGCATCACCTTGTGCTCACCCTGCCGCCGCTGGCAGGGGTGGCGTTGATGCCCGGGTAGCCCGAGCGCTACGCCGAAGGCGCGGTTATCCGCACGGCATGAAAGAGAATGTCGTTTCTCCGCATGCCCGTGCGGCCTGCCTTCCCTCCCGCTTTCCCCCTCTGCCTTTCCCCTTCACCTTCGGGCCGCAATTGCGTAGATTCCGCCCCGTCCTCGCAGAGTGCATGAGGCACGCCGCGCGGGCGCATTCGGAACCGCAGAGACACACATGACCGAACCGAGAATCATCGTGCACGGCGGCGCGTGGACCATCCCCGCCGACCGGCGCAAGGCCCATGTCGACGGCTGCCGCGCGGCGGTGGACGCCGTGTGGGGCGAGCTGCGACGCGGCATGCCCGCGCTGGAGGCCGTGCGCCTGGCCGTCAACGTGCTGGAGGCCGACCCCACCTACGACGCGGGGCGCGGGGCCGTGCTGAACGCCGATGGCCGGATCGAACTGGACGCCGCCATCATGGACGGGGCCACCCTGAACTTCGGGGCCGTGGCGGCGGTGCGCAACTTCCTGCATCCCGTGGACATCGCCCGCAAGGTCATGGACACCGAATTCTGCTTCCTGGTGGGCGAGGGGGCGGAACGCTTCGCGCGCGAGGCGGGCATTGGTGCCATCGACCCCGCCGAACTGGTGGTGGAGCGGGAGGTGCGCCTGTACAACGAACTGCGCGCCCGCGCGGGCTTTTCCACCCATGACGCCTTCCGGCCCCAGGCCGGGGCGAATGGCGCGGCGACGGAAGCCCCTGCCGCGAACGGCGCGGCGTGCCGTTGCCCGGAACCGGACATGCCCAGGGGCACCGTGGGCGCCGTGGCGCTGGATGCGGCGGGCAACATCGCCGCCGCCACCTCCACCGGCGGCACGCCCATGAAGCGCCCCGGCCGGGTGGGCGATTCCCCCTTGTGCGGCGCGGGCACCTACGCGGACAACGAAACCGGCGGGGCTTCGGCCACCGGCTTCGGCGAAGGCATCATCCGGGTGCTGATGACCCGCTCCGCCTGCGATTTCCTGCGCGATGGCGGAGCATCCCCCGCCGATGCCGCGCGCAGGGCCATCGAACTGCTGCACCGCCGGGTGGCGGGCCACGCCGGGCTTATCATGCTGGACAGGCAAGGCCGCTACGGCGTGCATTGCAACACCGAGCACATCGCCCATGCCTACGCCCTGCCGGGGGGCGGCATCCACGCGGATGTGGAATTGCGGCGCTGACACCGGAGCGCCTTCAAGGGGAAACACGCATGCATGACGGCGGCGGGCCATGGTCCGCTGCCGTCTTTCACATGCGGTCGCCCGCCCATCCCCGGCACTGCCCGGTCCGCCATCAGGCCAGCGGGCGGCCCCGGCCATACGCATATGGACAGCCCGCGCGAATGCGCATAGCCTGTGCGGCATGCGTGCGGAACCGTTGCTGATAACCCTTGGCGACGCCAACGGCCTCGGGCCGGAACTGGCGTGCCGCCTGCTGTCCGGCCATCTGCCCGGCCACCTGCCTCCCTATCTGGCAGACCGCGTCTTGCTGCTGTTGGGAGCGGAAGCCTCTCTGCGGGCGCATCTTTCGTTCGCGGGGGGCACCCCCTTCTGGACACGGGTGGACGACCCGGCGCGGGTGCTGGCCCCGTCTGGCGAGTCAGCCTCCCCCGGCGTGTACCTGTACGAGCCGCCGGGGCTTGCCGACATCCGCGTGCAGGTGGGCCAGGCCACCCCGGACGGCGGCAGGGCGGCTGGCGTGGCCCTTGCCACGGCCTGCGACCTGCTGCTGGCTCCTGCGCCTGCCGGCGTGCCCTCTCCCGGCGGCCCGCCCCTTCAGCGCGGACCCCGCGGACTGGTCACCCTGCCGCTGCACAAGGCTATGCTGCACGCCGCCGGCTATGACGTGCCCGGCCATACCGAATACCTTGCCCGGCGCGCTGGCCTTGGCGACGACGAGGTGTGCATGCACCTTGGCGGCGACGTGCTGCGCGTCAGCCTGGTGACCACCCACCCGCCGCTGCGCGATGTGCCCGGCCTGATCACCCGGCAGCGGGTGCTGCACTGCCTGCGCCTGACGGCGGCCCACGCGCGGGCCATCGGGGCTGACGGCTCGGTGGCGGTGTGCGGGCTGAACCCCCACGCCGGGGAATCTGGCCGCATCGGCAGCGAGGAAATCGATACCATCGCCCCGGCGGTGGCCGACGCGGTGGCCGAGGGGCTGGACGTCATCGGGCCGCTGCCCGCCGACACGCTGTTCGTCAAGGCGGCGCGCGGCGCCTACGCCGCCGTGTTGGCCATGTACCACGACCAGGGGCTGGCACCCCTGAAGATGCTGCATTTTTCCGACGCCGTGAACGTGACCCTGGGGTTGCCCTTCGTGCGCACCTCGGTGGACCACGGCACGGGCTTCGACATCGCCGGAACCGGCACGGCGGACACCGGCAGCTTTGCCGCCGCGCTGCGCCTTGCCTGCACCCTCTGCGACGGAAAGGACTGAGCCATGTACCTGGGAATCGACGTCGGCGGCACGCATACCGATGCCGTGGTCATGGATGGCCGCACCATGGCGGCCAGCGCCAAGGTGCCCACAGACCACCACGACCTGCTGGCCTCGGTGCGCGCGGCCATGCAGGGCCTGCTGAAGCCCCATGGGGGGGTGGAGCCGGGGCGCATCACCCGCATGAACCTCAGCACCACGCTGTCCACCAACGCCATCGTGGAAGGCAAGACCGAGGACGTGGCGGTGGTGGTGTCCGCCGGGCCGGGCATCGACCCGGAACACTTCCGCGTGGGGCGGTTCTACTTTCCGGTGGGCGGGTCCATCGACCACCGTGGCGAGGAGATTGCCCCCCTCGACCCGGCGGAGATGGCGCGGGTGTCCACCGCCTGTTGCGACGCGGGCGTGCGCCTGTTCGCGGCGGTGGGCAAGTTCTCCACCCGCAACCCCGCGCACGAGACGGCCATGGGCGAGGCCCTGGGCGCGCGTAGCGGCGGCAGTCCCGCAAGCTGCGGCTGCGGCGACTTCGTCTCGCTGGGGCATCGCCTGTCGGGCCAGCTGAACTTTCCGCGCCGGGTGGCCACGGCCTACTACAATTCGGCGGTGTGGCGGGTGTACAACCGCTTTGCCGACGCCATAGAGCAGTCGGCCCGCGAATTCGGCATCACCGCGCCCATCCACATCCTGAAGGCCGACGGCGGCACCATGCCGCTGGCCGTTTCGCGCGAGCTGCCGGTGGAATCCATCCTGTCCGGCCCGGCGGCCAGCGTCATGGGCATCATCGCCCTGTGCGACATCCGCGAAGACTGCGTGATCCTGGACATCGGCGGCACCACCACGGACATCGCCGTGTTCGCCTGCGGATCGCCGGTCATCGAGAAGGACGGCATTGAGGTGGGCAGCTACCCCACGCTGGTGCGCGCGCTGAAGACGCGGTCCATCGGCGTGGGCGGCGATTCGCGCCTGCACGTGGCCGCCGGGGCGGTGCGCGTGGGGCCGGAACGGGCCGGGGCCAGCATGGCCCTGGGCGGCACGCGGCCCACGCTCATCGACGCGCTGAACTACCGTGGCCACGCCGCCGTGGGCGACGTTGCCGCCTCCGCGCGGGGCATCCGCGAACTGGCCGGGCTGTGGGACCTGTACCCGGAACGGCTGGCCGACGACGCCATTGCGGAAGCAGTGGCGCGCATCCGCGCCGCCGTCACGGACCTGGTGGACGAGGTCAACGCCCGCCCGGTGTACACCATCATGGAACTGTTGCAGGGCAGGGCGGTGGAGCCCGCCGCCGTGTACCTGATGGGCGGCCCGGCAAGGGTGATGCAGCCGCTGCTGGCCCCGGCGCTGGGCAAGCGGGTGGAGGTGCCCGACGACTTCGCCGTGGCCAACGCCATCGGCGCGGCGCTGACCCGCACCACGGCGGAACTGGAACTGTTCGCGGACACCGAAAAGGGGGTGCTGTTCATCCCCACCCTGGGCGTGGAGCGCAAGACGAGTCGGGGCTTCGACCTGGAACGGGCCAAGGCGGACGCGCGCGACGCCCTGCTGGAACACCTTGCGGGCCTTGGCGTTACCGGCGGCGAGGCGGCGGTGGAGGTGGTGGAGGCCTCGTCGTTCAACATGGTGGGCGACTACGGCACCGTGGGCCGCAACATCCGCGTGAAATGCCAGGTGCGGCCCGGCATAATGGGTGAGCAGGGCAGCGGCGGCAGGAACACCTGCGGCTGCAAGCCCTGCGCCGACGAGGCCGGAGCGTGACGAAGAAATTCTCGAGGGGTGCGATGGAGGCGACATGCCTGCGCCGCGCCCGTGTGCTGCTGTGTGCCGGGGCGATCCTGCTGGCCTGCGCCGTGCTGCCGGGCGGGGGGAACCAGGGGAACTGCGAGGGCAGGGCGCCCGGTGTGCCCGGTATGCCCGGTGTGTCCGGTGTAATGGACGTTGCCGGTGGCCTCGTGGCCTCCGGGGCCATGGCCGCCACGGGTACTGCTGCCGCCAGTGCCGCAGTTGACGGCCCCACGGCGCCGGTGGTTCCGGCACCGAAGGTGGCCGCCCCCAAGGCGCCGTCCGTTCCCGGCGTGTCCGTTCCCGGCGTGTCGGGCCCTGCCAATGTGGTCGGCCCGGCGGCCCCCAAGGGGGCGGCGGGCAAGTCCGCGTCCGGGGCAGGCCAGGGTCAGGGACGGGTGCAGGGCGGGACACGGAGCCACGGCGAACCCTCCCTTTCCGACATGATCGGCCAGATGCTCATGGTGGGTTTTCGCGGGGCAGAGGCACAGGCCGTTGCCGCACGCGCGGGTGATGTGATGGGCCTGGGCGGCCTGATGCAGCCGCTCTTTCCCGCAGCGGCCAGCGCGAAGAAGGCAGGTACTGCCAACGCGACAAAAACAGGCGCGACCGCTGCGGCCACCGCAACCACCACAGCGGGCACGCCCGGTACATCCGCCACATCCGGAACCTACGGCGTGAACGAGGTGCTGGACGACGTTCGCGCCGGGCGCGTGGGCGGGGTCATCCTGTTCGACCGCGACGTGACCACCCGCAGCCCGGAACGCAACATCATTTCCCCCAAACAGGTGCGCGCGCTGTCCGCCGCATTGCAGGCCGCCGCCGGGGCATCCCCCGCCGGGCTGCCGCTGTTCGTGGCCGTGGACCAGGAAGGCGGGCGCGTGCAGCGGCTGAAGCCGGAGCGCGGCTTCACCCAGTATCCTCCGGCGCGCCAGCTGGGGCAGGGCACAACGGGCGAAACCCGGCTGCGCGCCGTGGCCATGGGCCGCGAACTGGCCGACGTGGGCGTGAACCTGAACTTCGCGCCGGTGGTGGACGTGGACGTGAACCCGGACAGCCCGGCCATAGGCAGGCTGGGGCGGGCCTACGGGAGCGACCCGCGCGTTGTGGCGGCCCACGCTGCGGCGTTCATCAACGGCATGGCCCAGGCGGGCGTGGTGTCGTGCCTCAAGCATTTTCCCGGCCACGGCAGCGCCCGGGCCGATTCGCATCTGGGCGTCACCGACGTGTCCGCCACCCGCAGGCCCGAGGAACTGTGGCCCTACCGCGCCCTGCTGCGCCCGGCGGGCAACGCCTGGGCCGGCGGCTGGGGCGGCATGGTCATGGTGGGCCACCTGTACGACAACCGGCTGGACGCAGCGCACCCGGCCACCCTGTCGCGGGCGACCATCGACGGGCTGCTGCGCCGCGACATGGGGTGGCGGGGCGTGGTCATCACGGACGACTTGCAGATGGGCGCCATCACCGATCGCTACCCGCTGGAAGAGGTGGTGTTCCGCGCGGTGGACGCAGGGGCGGACATCCTGCTGTTCGGCAACAACCTGCGCTGGCAGCCGGACCTGACCGCGCGGGTGCATGCAACGCTGACCGGCCTCGTGCAGTCGGGCCGCATTTCCGAAGACCGCATCCGCCAGTCGTACCAGCGCGTCACCCGGCTGAAGGGGCTGCTGCGCGCGGGCGATGCCACGCTGGGCGGCAGCGGGCTTGGCGTGCCCGAGTTGCCGGATGTTGAGGGAGTTACCGGGGCAAAGATGCTGGACTCTGATGGCAATGTAGGCGTTATGCAGCAAAATTGATAACTAGCTGAGCGTGGCCAATTTTACTCCCCCCACCCTTTGAAAAGTTTGGGAGGATGGGGGTCCGGGGGAAGGAACCTTTTCCAAAAGGTTCCTTCCCCCGGTATGGTCTTTTCAACATACAAGGCGTTACATGCACATCGTTTTGTACCATCCGGAAATTCCGCCCAACACGGGCAACGTGGCGCGGCTGTGCGCGGCCACGCGCACCCAGCTGCACCTCATCGAGCCGCTGGGCTTCAGCCTGGATGACCGCTACCTGAAGCGGGCCGGGCTGGACTACTGGCCGCACGTGAACCTTTCCGTGTGGCCGGACTGGCAGGCCTACCTTGACGGGCCGGGGCGCGAACGCCGCCTGGTCATGACCAGCGCCCGCGCGGGCGCGGCGGTCCACCGTTTCGACTTCACGGAGCGCGATGCCCTGGTGTTCGGGCCGGAGACCACCGGCCTGCCCGCAGAGGTGCTGGACGCCACGCCGCATCACGTGCGCATCCCCATCTGGGGCGAGGTGCGCAGCCTTAACCTGTCCACGGCCACGGGCATCGTGCTGTACCAGGCGCTGGCGCACACCGGGGCGCTGGAAGGCCGCTGATGGATTTCCTGTGGGGCGCGTGGGGGGCGTGGGGCCTGCTGGCCGTGCCGCCGCTGGCCCTGCTGCTGGACCTGTGGCTGGGCGACCCGCGCGGCCTGCCGCACCCGGTGTGCGGGGTGGGCCGCATGCTGCGCCGGGCGGAGGTCATGGCCCGCCGCCATGCCGATGGCCTGCCGGAAGGGGAACGCCCCGCCGCGCTGCGCCGGGCGGGCGTGCTTGCCGTCATGGTCGTGGCGGGGGGCGTTGCGCTTGCCGTGTGGGGGCTGGTGCGCCTGCCCGTGCTGGCCCCGTGGCCGGGCGCGCTCGCGGCCGTGTATTTCGCCTGGGCCGGGCTGGCCTTGGGCAGCCTGCTGCGCGAGGGGCGGTGCACCTTGCACGCCATCGAGCACGGGACGCTGGACGAGGCCCGCGCGGCGGTATCCATGCTGGTCAGCCGCGACACGGCGCAACTGGACCGCCCGGACCTGCGCCGCGCGCTGGCGGAAACGCTGGCAGAGAATTTCAACGACGGCTTCGTGGCCCCGCTGTTCTGGTTGCTGCTGGGCGGCCCCGCCGCGCTGTGGGGCTACAAGGCGGTGAGCACCATGGATTCCATGTGGGGTTACCGCACGGACCGATGGCGCGACCTTGGCCGGGCCTGCGCCCGGCTGGACGATGTGCTGGCGTGGCTGCCCGCGCGGCTGTCCGCGCTGTTCCTGTGGCTGTCGGCCCCGCTGGTCCTGACGGATAAGGGACCGGGCGGGGCGCGCGGGGGCTGGCAGGGCTTCGGCCCCATGGCCCGCGATGCCCGCAGCATGGAATCGCCCAACGCGGGGTGGCCCATGAGCGCCGCCGCGTGGCTGCATGGCGCGCCCATGGGCGGGCCTACTCCCTATTTTGGGGTGGTGAAGGACAAGCCGGTGCTGGGGCCGCGCCCGTCGTGGAATGTGGCCGGTTGCACTGTCGCGGATGCCAGCGGCACCGCCTCCACGTCTGCTCCCGTCCCTGCTCTCGCATCTGGCCCCGCCCCGACGTGGGATGCCGAACGGCTGCAAGGGCTGCTGCGCCATCTGCGCGTGGCCGGGCTGGCGGCGACGGGCTGCCTGTGGGCCGGGGCGCTGCTGCTGCGCGTGCTGGTGATGTAGCAGGCAGGACGGGATAGGGCGGAACTGGGCAGGACTGAACGGAACTGGGCAGGGCCGGGCTTGTCAGCACAGAGTCGGGTCGGGCAGGGCACCGGGCAAAAAGCCATCGGCCGGAAATGCAAAGGGAGGCGCTTCGCAAAGCTCCTCCCTTCCTTTTGGCATCGGCATCGATACCGGACGTGCTCCGTTCCCCGGCAGGGCAACTGCCGTCAGCGCAGCTGGCTGTCCTTGCTGCCCTTGCGGTTGTACAGCGAGACCGTCTGGCGGTCCCGGTCGGCCTCTTGCTGGCAGGACACGCACAGGCGCACACCGGGCAGGGCCTTACGCCGGGCTTCCGGAATGGGGTCGCCGCATTCCTCGCAAAAGTCCAGACCCGGTCCCTTGGGCAGGCTGTCGCGTGCCCGCTGCACCTCGTCGGCGATGGAGTCGCGTATCTGATCGTTGACGGCGTTGTCGCCCGCCCAGCCGGTGGCCATGGTGTCTCCCCGCGCGGGCGTTTCTCCCGCGCATGGACAGTCTGTAATGCCTGCTCCCGCGCTGGCAAGGGCTGGTGGCGCGCGGGAAGTGAAGGAAGCCGCACGGGCCCCCACCCGGCGGCGTGGACCGCCCGCGCTGCGGGCAACGGGTCGCTACGGCGCGTCGTCGCCCACGTCGTCGGCGCGTTCCGGATCGGGGATTACCAGCACGCGGTCGATGCGGCGGCCATCCATGTCCACGATCTCGAAGCGGTGGCCGCGCCAGCGCAGGGCATCGCCCATGGCGGGCATGCGCCCCAGCCGGTGCAGCATGAACCCGGCCAGGGTTTCGTAGGAGCCGGGCCGGTCGTCGGGATCCTCCGCAGCGCCCAGCCCCGCCAGCGAGCACATCTCGTCGAAGGGCAGCAACCCGTCCAGCAGCCAGCTGCCGTCCTCGCGGCGCACCGCCGCCGGGTCTGGGGCGCCGCCTTCGTCGGGCAGTTCGCCCACCACGGCTTCCAGCACGTCGTTGGGGGTGACCACCCCCTGCACCTCGCCGTATTCGTCCACTACAAGGGCGAAGGGCAGGCCTTCGGAGTGGCGGAACAGGTCCAGCAGGGTCAGGGCGCGGGCCGTTTCGGGGATGTACAGGGGCTGCCGGATGAAGCCGTCCACGGGAATGTCCGGGGTGACCAGCCGCGCGGCCAGGAAGTCGCGCGCCTTCAGCACCCCTGTGGCGGCGGCGATGTCGCCCCGCGCCACGGGAAAGCAGGAATGGGACGACTGCGCGATGCGCTGCATGTTCTCCGCGTCGGGCATGTCCAGGTCCAGCCATTCCACCTGCGAGCGGTGGGTCATCAGCGACCCCGCCCGCCGGTCTCCCAGCCGGAAGATGCGTTCCAGCATGTCGCGCTCGGCGTGTTCCACCACGCCGGATGCCGCGCCTTCGCCGATGAGCCCCCGGATGTCCTCTTCCGTCACGGCCCTGTCGCCGCCCTCGGGCAGGCGCAGCAGGCGCGAGGCCGCGCGCGACGAGGCGCTGAGCAGGTGCACCAGCGGCAGGGCCAGGCGCAGCATTAGCGCCATGACCGGCGCGGTGCGGCGGGCGCAGGCCTCCGGGTTGCCGAAGGCCATGCGCTTGGGCACCAGTTCGCCAAGAATCAGGGTGAAATAGGTGATGAGCAGGATCACCAGGCCGAAGCCCAGCGGGCCGCTGTAGGGGCGCAGCACGTCCACGCGGGCCAGCGCGGCGGAAAGGTGCTCGGCCAGCGCGGCGCCGCCGTAGGCACCGGTAAGGATGCCCACCAGGGTGATGCCGATCTGCACTGTGGAGAACAGCCTGTCGGGCTCGCGCAGCAGGCGCAGGGCCGTGGCCGCGCCCTTGACGCCGCGTTCCGCGTCCTGGCGCAGTCGCACCTTGCGCGAGGCCACCAGCGACATTTCCGCCAGCGAAAAGAACCCGTTGATCAGGATGAGCAGGAGAATGACGCCTGCCTCGAAGTAGATGGAGCCGGATGTGCCTGTGTCGTCCATGGGGGTGTGTGGTGTGCGTGGGCGCGCTGCGCCAGGTGGGCCGGGCGGGCCGGGCGTGTGTGGTGGCCACCGGAAGGGCCTGTGGAGTGGGGGCGCGTGTCATGTCCGGTCTTCGTCATCGGACCGCGCACGTGTCATTCCATGATGTTAGGACGCGGATGCCCCGCAGGCAAGGGCACAGGGGGGAAAATCGTGCAAATGCCGCGCAAGGGGGAGGGCGCAGGGGCGGCGGCGGGGGCTACGCAACCTCGCCCGCAGCCTTGCCGCTGGCCCACGCCCAGTGCAGGTTGTAGCCGCCAAGCTGCCCGGTGACGTCCAGCACCTCTCCGGTGAAGAACAGGCCGGGGCGCAACGCGCTTTCCATGCTGCGCGAGGAAATCTGGTCAACGCGCACGCCGCCAGCCGCCGCTTCCGCCTTGCGCATGCCCTCGGTGCCCGTGGGCACGGCGGAGTGGGCGTGCACGGCCTGGTGCAGGTCGGCGCGGGCGGCCCTGGACAGTTCCGCGATCTTGCGTCCGGCCAGATCGGGCCCCACCAGCCGTTCCGCCAGCCGGTCGGGCAGCAGGCGACCGAGCAGGGTGCGCACCAGCAGTTTGCCGTGTTCCGGGGCGCGCAGCCGTTCGTCCAGGCTTTCGCCGGGCAGGAAGTCTATCTCCACCGGCTGGCCGGGCTGCCAGTGGCAGGAGGCCTGCAAGGTCGCCGGGCCGCTGATGCCCCGGTGGGTGAACAGCAGGGGCAGGGTGAACGCCGCCCCTGCCGTGGTCACGCGGGCGGGCAGGGCAATGCCCGCAAGGCCGTGCAGCGGCCACTGCGGGGCCATGACCAGTGGCACCAGCACCGGGCGCGGCGGCGCCACCGCGTGGCCGAACTGGCGGGCGAGGCGATGGCCCATGTCCGTGGCCCCTATCTGCGGCCAGGCCGCGCTGCCCGTGGCCACCACCAGCGATGCGGCGCGCAGCCGGGTGGTCTTGCCGGGGGCGTCAGGCGTGCCGCCGTTCGCGCTTCCGGGCGTGCCGCCTTGCGTGTCGGCGTTTCCATCGGCGGCAGCGGCCTGCGCCGGGGCGATGGTCACCACGAAGGCGTCACCGTCGTGCTCCACCCCTTCCACGCGCTGGCCCAGCAGAAAGCGGCAGCCCGATGCGCGGCAACGCTGTTCCAGCAGGTCGGCCACGTCGTCGGCGGAGCGCAGGCAGAACAGTTGCCCGTGTTCGCGTTCTTCCCAGGCGATGGCGTTTTCGGAAACCAGGCTGACCATGTCCCACGGGGTGAACCGGGCCAGGGCGGACTTGGGGAAGTGGGGGTTGCCGCCCACGTAGTGCCGGGCGTGCATTTCCAGGTTGGTGAAGTTGCACTTGCCGCCCCCGGCGATGCGCACCTTGCGTCCGGTGGCGCGGGCGTGGTCCACCAGCGTCACGCGGCGGCCCCGCGCGGCGGCGGTCATGGCGCAGAACAGGCCGGAGGCTCCGGCCCCCAGAATCAGCACGTCGGTATCGGTGCGGGTCACGTGGTGTGGTGTGCCGGGATGCGCCCGGCGCCGCCAGAAGGTTGGGAGATGGCGCGGAATGCGCCCGTGGCGGCACTCCTACCCGAGGCCGCGCCGCTTGTCACCCCGCGTGGCAGGGGATGATGCGTGTACCCTGTTGCCCCCTCAGTCTGCCAATTCGGCCATTCGGGCAAGTCCGCCCATTCGGGCAAGTCCGCCCATTCGGGCAAGTCCGCCCGGTCCGGTCCGGCTATCCGCCCTGTCGGCCTGTCGTCAGGATCACCGTATTCGCCCTTCGCACTGGTGCGCAGCCGCCCATCGACAGCCGTGGCCGGGTGCCGTATGGTCGCGCTCCGCGTCCGTGCGGGTGCCGCCAATTCGACCGCCAGCAGGCTTCACGCGCCCTTTCCGCGCAAAGATTCCCCCTCGAAATTCCCCCGAAAGCTCCCCCGAAGCTCCAAGGATCGCCGCCCATGCCCGTCTCCTTCGCCTCCAGCTACCGCGCGCCGTTCTTCCTGCGCAACGGGCACGCGCAGACCATCTTTCCCGTGCTGTTCCGCCCCCGCCCGGAGGTGGAGCAGCGCCGCGAACGGCTGCATCTGCCCGACGACTTCATCGACCTGGACCTGACCTCCGCCGATCCCTTTGCCCCGTTCCGGGGCGTGGTCGTCATCTCGCACGGGCTGGAAGGCAATTCGCGCCGCCGCTACGTGCAGGGCATGGCCAGTGCTCTGGCCGCCAACGGCTGGGACGTGGTGGCCCGCAACTTCCGGGGCTGCGGTGGCGAAACCAACCGCCAGCCGCACATGTACCACAGCGGCGAGACGAATGACCTGCACGCCACCGTGCAGTTCTGCCTAGCGCGGGGCTACCGGCGCATCGCGCTGGTGGGCTTCAGCATGGGCGGCAACCAGACCCTGAAGTATCTGGGCGAGAACCCCGACCGCGTGCCGCCCGAGGTGATGGGCGCGGCGGCCTTTTCCGTGCCGTGCGACCTGGTGGGCGCGGCGGCCGTGCTGGACCGGCCCGCCAACCGCATCTACATGGAATACTTCCTGCGCTCGCTGCGGGTGAAGATGCGCGAAAAGGCTGCCCTGTTCCCCGGGCGGTTCGACCTGACCGGGCTGGACGCCATGCGCACCTTTGCGGAGTTCGACGAGCGGTTCACCGCGCCGCTGCACGGCTTTGCCTCGGCCATGGACTACTGGACGCGCAGCGGCTGCCTGTCGGTGCTGCACGCCATCCGGGTGCCCACCCTGCTGGTCAACGCCTGCGACGACCCCTTCCTTTCGCAGGGCTGCTTCCCCGAGGCAGAGGCGGCGCGCAACCCGGCGCTGCATCTGGAAATGCCGCGCGACGGCGGCCACGTGGGCTTCGTGACCCTGAACGGCGACAACCGCTACTGGTCCGAGGCGCGGGCGGCGGACTTTCTGGGGGGGCTGGGCGCGGAGCCGGTAGGGCATTGAGCGGAACCGTCGAAACGACGGGCGCTCACCATCCTTTTTCCATTCCGTGAACATGACGCGACGACGGGACGATGCACGCGCATCGTTCCGTCGTCGTTGCGTTCCGGGCGAAAGCGGAAGATTCGGCGGGATGGGCGGACGCGGGGCGTCCCGGCGGGGCAGGTCGTCAGTACGCCAGTCAGCGGGCCAACCGGTGCGCCAACCGGTACGCCAGTCGGCCCACTAGTTGAGCCGCTTGTTGTGCTCGGGCATGACGGCCAGCAGGGTGTCCTTGTCCAGCGCCTCGGAGCGGGCCAGCAGGCTCTGGCCGCGCAGGGCGGAGGCCCCGATGCGCCGCATCACCGACTGGTAGGCGGGGTGGGCCCGGTCGGGCAGGTTGTCCAGAAAGCCGTGGCGGTTCATCAGGGTCAGCAGGCTGCGCACCGCTTCGGCCATTTCGGCCATCTCGGCGCACAGGTCGGCGCGCAGATCCATGTCCAGCGCGGGCTTGGTGCCGTCGGTACGGGTGGCCTCGCCAAGGCGGCGGAGCATGTCCTGGTCTTCGTTGGTCAGGTTTTCAGCGGCCTGGCGCATGATGTTTTCTTTCATGAGTGTGCCTCCTTGGCTTGGAATAGCCGAAGCAGGAAGCATGCCATGCATCCATCATGGCATATTTGCAGTGTTTTTTTGTTGCCGCGTCAGTTTTTGGACGAAAGGAAGGACTCGGGCGCGGCAACCTGCGCGGCTGTCGGCGGCATGTTCCTGCGCGACCCCGTGCGGCCCTTGCTATCCGGCGCGGCGGTCCCCCACGGGGCCGCCGCGCCGGGCGCGTTGTCATTTCAGGCTGGCGAGTTCCTTGTTGATTTCGGCCAGCAGCCCCTTGTCCTTGGGCTGCGCCGCCAGCGCCTTTTGCAGGTGTTCGCGCGCCAGGTCCGGCGCGTTCTTTTCGTATTTCTGGATCATGGCCGTGTAATAGTGGGCCACGGCCGATCCGGGCGTCAGCCTGATGATGGCCGCATAGTCGGCCAGGGCGTCATCGAACCGTTGCAGTTCCAGCAGGCCGTGTGCCCTGTGGTAGTAGGCGTCGTCGTCGCCCGCATCGAGTTCGATGACCTTGCCCCAGAAGGTCACGGCGTTGGGCCAGTCCTTGGCCCGGCTGAACAGTTCCCCCAGCTTGGAAAGCGATTCCGCATCACCGGGGTTTTGTTGCACCTTTTGCATCAGGGCCGCGATTTCGCCCGCGTCGGCGCCGGCCTGTCTGGCTTTTGCCGCTTCCTGCCGCCCCGGCCCGGTGGGCCCGCGCAGAAAGGCTGTCAGGAACGTGGCGGCCACGGACAGCGCCACCAGCATGATGACGATTTTTCGCGCATGCAGCGCGTGCACGGCGGTACCTTCCGTATTACGCATCGGAGCCCTCCTGCGGCGCGCCTCGGCGGCGCAGGGCAAAGAACGGCAGCAGGCAGATGGCCAGGCTGCCTATCCACACCCAGTTGACCATGGGGTTGATGTTCACCTTCAGCGGGGTAACCCGGTCACCGTCAAGGTCGTGGATGGTGGCGTACAGTTCCTCGCCCAGGCTGAACAGGATGGAAACCTCGCTGCTGGGGTGGCTGAAGTTGCGGTACACGCGGCTCTGCGGGGTAAGCTGTCCCACGGGTTTGCCGTCCTTGCTCACCGATATGACCGCCTCGTCGATGGCCATTTCCGGCGTTTCGCGCTGGCGTTTTTCCACGTAGACGAAGTCGTAGCCGCCGAAGGAAAACTTTTCTCCGGGCGACAGCGGGGCTTCGTGGCTCTTCTGGAACGGGCCGGACACAGCCACGCCAAGGACGATGACCGCAAAGGCCAGGTGCGAGCCGTGGCTGCCCATGAACCAGCGGGTGCGGGCGGCGCCGGGGTTCCGCAGGGCCAGCAGGATGCACGAGACGGTCACGGCGGCGGCAGAGGCCACGCCCGCCGCCGACAGCAGGGGTTGCACCCCGCCCCACCAGCCTACGGCCACGATACCGGCCCACGTGCCGGCCACGGCCAGCAGCGCGCCGGGCTGGCGCACCCCGCCGGTCCAGCCCAGCCACGGCGCCACGGCCAGCAGCATGGCCATGGCCGTGAACAGGGGCAGGCAGATGGTGTTGTAGAAGCCCTGGTTCACCCCGACGGGGTTGGCCTGCCACAGTTGGCTTATCACCGGCCAGATGGTGCCCAGCAGCACCACGCTTCCCAGGGCGGAAAGCAGCCAGACCAGCAATACCACCGCGCCACGCCTGCTGGCGGGGCCGGGAGTTTCGCCGCCCTTGCCGGGCCGGGGCGCCACGCCCAGCACGGCCAGCGTGATGACGATGCCGGCAAGCATGGCCAGCAGCAGCGGCCCGCCCACGCCGCCACCGCCGAAGGCGTGCAGCGATTCCACCACCCCGCTGCGTACCAGGTACGTGGCGAAAAGGCACAGCAGCAGGTTGAGGCAGGCCAGGAATACGTTGGTGCGGCGCAAATCGCCCAGCCGCCGTTCCACGAGCATGGTGTGCAGCAACGCCGTGGCCGAGAACCACGGGATCAGCGAGGCGTTTTCCACCGGGTCCCACGCCCAGTAGCCGCCCCAGCCCAGTTCCATGTACGCCCACCAGCCGCCCAGCAGTATGCCGGCGGTCAGCAGCACCCACGAGGCGATGTTCCAGTTGTGCGCGACGTCTATCCAGCGCTTGCGCTCTTCGGACATGACGGACGCCAGCGCCAGGCAGGCGGGAATGGCGAAGCCCGCATACCCCGCGAACAGCAGCGGCGGGTGCAGGATCATGCCGATGCTGCGCAGCAGCGGGTTCAGCCCCTGCCCGTCCGGCGGAGGACTGGCGTTGATGACGAACGGGTTGTTGGGTCCGGTGAGCAACAGCAGGAAGAACGCCAGCAGCGGCAGGAAGAACAGCCAGAAGTGGGTGCGCGTGCGGGGTGCAAGGCCTTGGTAGGCGCCGGAAAACATGAACAGCAGCCCGGCAACGGCCATGCACAGCGCCCAGAACAGCAGCGAGCCCGCCTGCCCGGCCCAGAACGCGGTGATGGTATAGAACAGGGGCAGGGTGCTGTCCGTGTACTGGGCCACGTAGGCCAGCGAAAAGTCCCGCCCCAGCAGTGCCCGCAGCAATACGGCAGAGGAGAGGATAACCAGTGACGTTGCGCCAAGGTATGTCCGCTCCAGCCATGGCAGGGCGCGGTCCCTGCCGTGCCATGCCTCCAGGCAGGCTAAACCCGCCGCCAGGACGACGAGAAGCAGGGCGATGAGCATCGCCCCGTTGGCCATGAGATACATCCATCCTCCAATGTCCGGAACAGCCCGGACATGCTGAAGGCGGAACGCGATGCGCCCCGCCGTTTACCGTCGTCCCGCCGTTTACCGTCGTCCCGCAGGTCTGCCGGGCCGTGTGCCATGCCTGATGAGGAACGTTGTCCGCATGCGGATTCCCCTTCCTTCACCCGTCCCTGCCGCACCATGCGGCAGGGGCGGGCGGAAGGCGTGGTGGGAAATCCGAAGGCGGCATGTCCGCAATGCGACCGTCAGCCGCAGCGGGTATGCGGGCCTGAAGGAGGGGCGACGGCATGGTTTCCGTCCGCCGGGGCCTCCAGGACCGTCACGGAAAGGGCCACGCTTGTGCGGTCGTGCGTGGCGTCCGGGTCATGCGCGGCGCCAAGGTCGCCAAGAGTCAGCGCGGCAGCCATGGCCGCGCTGATGGCCATGGCCGCCGCGACGTTTCCGAGGCATTCGATCATCTGTGTTCACGGGGTCCGTCGGCGGGCATTAAAAGGCGCCCTTCAAGGTGTTGTATTCCTCCAGGGTTATTTCCCCACGCGCCAGCCGACGGTTCAGGATGTCCATGGAATCGTTCCGATCCGCCCGGCAGTCTGCGGCACGGCGGCTTCTGGCCACGAAAAGGCATGCCAGGGCCACCAGCGCGATGCCCGCCACGACAAGCGACGAATCAACGTGCAGGTTGTGCCAGAAGGCCCCAGAAAAATGGTGCGGGTATCCGGACATGGGTGTCACCTCCGTCCTGCCTGTTGCAGGGGTGCGTGCCGCGTGCGCACGGCATGGATGTTGCGGACGAGCCACAGGCCCGCCGCCAGCGGCGTCGCCTGCTGGCGGTTTGGCTAAGGCAGGAGTCGTGCCAGCGTGTGCGTTGAATTTTAACATCATGAAATGAAAAAGAATTATGAACAGCCTGCCAGGTGGCCGCAGTTCAGCCGCCCCGGCGGCATGGGTAATTCGGTTACGGGTGGGTTGGATGGTGTGGGTAAAAAGGTTACATATCCCCGCCGACAGGAGGAACCGATGGTATTGAACCCCGACATGCCCGACCGCAAGGGCGCGGCATCTCGCCTTTCGCCGTGGCTGGTGGTGGGCATGGCCATGATTCTGGCGCTGGCCGTGGTGGTCCTTGCGGTGCGCAACACCCAGCGTGAGCGACGGCACATGTCGCAGAATCTCATGGACCGGGCGGAAGCGCTGATCTGGGCGCTGGAGGCGGGCACGCGGATCTGGATGGGCAAGAGCGGGGGCGGGCAGCATTTGCAGGCCCTGCTGGCGGAAACCGCCAGGCAGCCGGGCATCGCCTACATGGCCGTGGTGGACGGGCGCGGCGTCATCATCGCCCAC
Source organism: Nitratidesulfovibrio sp. SRB-5 (assembly GCF_019931275.1). Taxonomy (NCBI): domain Bacteria; kingdom Pseudomonadati; phylum Thermodesulfobacteriota; class Desulfovibrionia; order Desulfovibrionales; family Desulfovibrionaceae; genus Nitratidesulfovibrio; species Nitratidesulfovibrio sp. SRB-5. The sequence continues at coordinate 1,252,674 of NZ_JAIOTY010000002.1, forward strand.
AGCAACAGGGACAGCATAGGGCAGCCCCTGCACGCGGCGGAGGACGGCGGCATTCCCGCAACCACGCAGGAGAGGCAGTGGCGCACCATTGAAACCCCTTCCGGCAAGGTTTTCGAGGTGTACAAGGTGTTCTCGCCGTCCCTGCCGCTGCTGCATGATGCCGGGCACGCCCCCGGCTCCAGTTGCACGGACGGTGGCGGGTCTTCTCCGCCAACCCCTTCGGGATATGGCGAAAGTGGGGCGGAACGGCACGACATCTTCGTGGGGCTTGCCGTGGCGCCGTTCGAGGAGGCGCTGACGGAAGACCTGCGCAATGCGGCCATGTTCGCCCTGCTGGTGGTCACGCTTGGCTTCGGGGGATTCATCTCGCTGTTCTGGGCGCAGAACTACCGGCTGTCGCGCAGGCTGCTGCGGGATACGCGGGCGTTCGCGACGGAGGTTGTCACCCAGCTTCCCGTGGGTCTGCTGGTCACTGACGGGGATGACGCCATCACCATGGCCAACGCCTCGGTGGCGGCCATGCTGGGGCAGAAGCAGGAGCGGCTGGAAGGTTCCCCCCTGGGCGGCAGGTGGGGCGTGGACTGGCGTGGGGCCTGCGACGACCTTGCCGCGGGAAAGCCCGTCATGGAGCGGGAATGCGAACTGGTGGCGGAGGACGGAAGGGTGGTCCCCGCAAGCCTCAGCGCCTCGCGCATCGTCAATGAAGACGGCGAATTCCTGGGCCACCTGTTCATCCTGCGCAACCTGGAGGAAGTGAAGCGCCTGCAAGACCAGTTGCGGCGCAACGAACGGCTGTCCGCGCTGGGCAACCTGGCTGCGGGCGTGGCCCACGAGATCCGCAACCCCCTCAGTTCCATCAAGGGCTTCGCCACCTATCTCGCGGGGCGGCTTCAGGACGACGGCAAGGGCAGGGATGCGGCCCGGCTCGTCGTGCAGGAGGTGGACCGGCTGAACCGCGTGGTCTGCGAACTGCTGGAGTTCGCCCGTCCCGGCGTGCCGGACCTGCGTGAGGTGCACGTGGACACGGTCATCGAGCGGTCCGTGCGACTGGCCGCAACCGATGCGGCGGCACGGGGCGTGGATTTGCGCTGCGAGCCGGGCCCCGCGCTGCCTTTGGCCTTCCTGGATGCGGAGCGGTTCACCCAGGCCCTGCTGAACCTGTTGCTGAACGCGGTGGAGGCCACGCCGCCGGGCGGAAGCGTGGAGGTGCGCGCCGCCGCCCGGTCGGAAAAAGGGCCGGAAAAAGGGCCGGAAAAAAGGGCGGAGAGGGGGCCGGGCGGCAAGCCGGATGCAGGGCCCCGCGCATGGCTGGACGTTCAGGTGGCCGACACCGGACGGGGCATGTCGCCAGACGTGCTGAAGGAGATATTCAACCCCTATTTCACCACCAAGCCCTCCGGAACGGGATTGGGGCTGGCCATCGTGCACGGGGTGGTGGAAGCGCACGGCGGGTCCATAAAGGTCGAGAGCCAGCCGGACAGGGGAACCACCGTGACCATATCGCTGCCGCTGCGGCGGCCTGCATGAGGAAGGCATGACCAGAACATCCGGCACGCGGCTGCTGGTGGTGGACGACGACGCCACGCACCGCGGCATGTTGCAGACCCTGCTGGCCGACTGGGGCTACCGCACCGAATGCGCCGGTGACGGCGAAACCGCCGTCACCCTGTGCAGGGAAGCCCCGTTCGACCTCATCCTGATGGACCTGCGCATGGGCGTGCTGTCCGGCATCGGCGCGCTGCGGGAAATAAGGGCCTACAACCCGGCCATCCCCATCCTGATAATGACGGCATATTCCAACGTGGAGTCCGCCGTGGACGCCATCAGGTCCGGGGCCTACGACTACCTGACCAAGCCGCTGGACTTCGAGGAACTGCGCCTGACGCTGGAACGCGCGCTGGACCACGCCGCCCTGCGCGACGAGAACGCCGCGCTCAAGACCACGCTGGCCGCATCGTTCGATCCGGCGGGCATCATCGGGCAAAGCCAGTCCATGCACCGGCTGATGGACATGATGGCCTCCATCGCGCCATCGGAAGCCACGGTGCTGGTCACGGGCGAGTCCGGCACCGGCAAGGAACTCATCGCGCGGGCCATCCACGCCAACAGCCAGCGGCGGCATGGCCCTTACGTGACGGTGAACTGCGCGGCCCTGACGGAAACGCTGCTGGAATCCGAGTTGTTCGGGCACGAGAAGGGCGCGTTCACCGGTGCGGAAAAACGGCGCGAGGGGCGCTTTCAGTCTGCGGACAAGGGGACCATCTTCCTCGACGAGATAGGCGAGACCTCGCTGCCCATGCAGGCCAAGCTGTTGCGCGCCATTCAGGAGCGCGAGATACAGCGCGTGGGCAGCGACCAGACGCTTCGGGTGGACGTGCGCATCATCGCCGCCACCAATCGCGACCTGAGGGCAGAGGTGGAAGCGGGGCGCTTCAGGCAGGACCTGTACTACCGGCTCAACGTGGTCACCCTGCACGTTCCGCCCCTGCGCGAACGGGTGGAGGACATCCCGCTGCTTGCGGGGCACTTCTTGCGCAGGTTCACCGAAAAGAACGGCAAACGGGTGAAGGGCTTCACGCCGCAGGCCATGGACAGGTTGCTCAAGCACGACTGGCCGGGCAACGTGCGCGAACTGGAGAATGCCGCGGAGCGTGCCGTGGTGCTGCTGGTGGGGGAATACATCAGCGAACGGGAACTGCCCCACGCCATCGCGGGGGAAGATGGGGACGCGACGTGCGCGGTGCCCCGGTTCAATGGCATGACGCTGGAGGAAATCGAGCGGGCGGCCATACTGGACGCCATGGACGTCTCGGAAGGCAACAAGAGCGAGGCCGCCCGGCGGCTGGGGATTACCCGCAAGACCCTGCATGCCAAGCTGAACCGCTACGCCGACGACGAACAGTGACGCAGGGGGGCGGGGTGTCGGCCCGTTCGGCGACCCGTTTGGCGACCCGTTTGGCGACCCGTTTGGCGACCCGTTGGCAGGATGGTCCGGCGGCCTGCTGGCTGGCTTGCCCGTGCGATTGTCCGGCGGCTTGCCCGGGGCCTTGTCCGGTGTCTTGTTGGCGCTCCGTTGGCCAGCTTGCCCGGCGCACCTGCCCCCGGCGCGCTGCCGCCAGCAACGCAAAGGCGGCCGGAACCCTTTCGGATTCCGGCCGCCGTGCCTTTCGATGAACATGTCGCCCGGCTGTGCGCCGCGCGGCCACGCCTTCTCTCTGCGTGCCTTTCGGCTACTTGCTCTTCTTTTTGGCGGCTTCCATCTGGTAACGCTTCTGGGCGGCCAGGATGGTCTTGCGCAGACGGATGGACAGGGGGGTCACCTCCACCATTTCGTCCTCGCGCACGAAGTGCAGGGCGCGCTCCAGGGTCATGGGCCGCACGGGGGTAAGGATGACGTTCTCGTCCTTGCCCGAGGCGCGCATGTTGGTGAGCTTCTTTTCCTTGGTGGGGTTCACGTCGATGTCGTTTTCGCGGTTGTGCTCACCGCAGATCAGCCCTTCGTACACCGGGTCGCCGGGCACGCAGAACATTTCGCCGCGCGGCTCCAGGTTGAACAGGGCGTAGGCCACGGCGTTGCCCGAACGGTCGGACACCAGCGAACCGGTGAACCGGGTGGGGAAGTCGCCGCGATACGGCTCGTACCCTTCAAGGTACGAGTTCATGATGCCGGTGCCCTTGGTGTCGGTAAGGAATTCGTCGCGGTAGCCGATGAGCCCGCGCGAGGGCACGGAAAACTCCAGCCGCACGCGGCCCGTGCCGTTGTTGGCGCAGTTGGTCATGCGGCCCTTGCGGATGGACAGCTTTTCGGTGACCACGCCCATGAACACCTCGTCGCAGTCCACGTACAGGTGCTCGATGGGCTCCAGGCGCTCGCCGTCCTTCTCGCGCATGATGACTTCCGGACGGCCCACGCACAGCTCGAAGCCTTCACGGCGCATGGTTTCGATAAGGATGGCCATCTGGAATTCGCCGCGGCCCTTCACGATGAAGCTGTCACGCTCCTCGGAATCTTCCACGCGGATGGCCACGTTGGACAGCGCTTCGCGCAGCAGGCGTTCGCGGATCTTGCTGGACTGCACCAGCTTGCCTTCGCGGCCCGCCAGAGGCGAGGTGTTGATGGTGAAGCGCATGGCCACGGTGGGCTCGTCCACACGGATGCGGGGCAGGGCGCGCGGGGCTTCGCGGGTGCAGATGGTGTCGCCGATCTTCACGTTCTCGATGCCCGCCACCACCACGATGTCGCCGGGGTCGGCCTCGTCGGCGTCGCGCAGTTGCAGCCCTTCGTAGACTTGCAGGCGGGTGACGCGCAGGGGGTTTTCCTTGCCGTCCTCGTCGATGCAGACCAGGCTGTCCTTGGCCTTGACCGAGCCGTGGAACACGCGGCCCACGGCCATGCGGCCCAGGTAGTCGGAGTAGGCAAGGTCGGCCACCAGCATCTGGAAGGGTTCCGCCGGGTCGTACATGGGACCGGGCATTTCCTTGACGATGGTTTCGAACAGCGGCGAAAGGTCCACCTGCTCGTCCTCAAGGCCGTGCATGGCCACGCCTTCGCGGCCAATGGCGTACAGCACGGGAAATTCCAGCTGCTGTTCGTTGGCGTCCAGGTCGATGAACAGGTCGTAGATTTCGTTCAGCACTTCCTGCGGGCGGGCGTCCTTGCGGTCGATCTTGTTGACCACCACGACCACCTTCAGGCCTGCTTCCAGCGTCTTGCGCAGCACGAAGCGGGTCTGGGGCAGGGGGCCTTCCGAGGCGTCCACCAGCAGGATGGCGCCGCTGGCCATGGACAGGGCACGCTCCACCTCGCCGCCGAAGTCGGCGTGGCCGGGGGTGTCGATGATGTTGATCTTCACGCCCTGCCACGACACGGCGCAGTTCTTGGCGGCAATGGTGATGCCGCGCTCGCGTTCCAGGTCCATGCGGTCCATGACGCGGTCGTCCATCTGCTGGTCGGCGCGAAACACGCCGCTCTGGCGAAACAGGGCGTCCACGAGGGTGGTCTTGCCGTGGTCAACGTGGGCGATGATGGCGACGTTGCGCAACCTGTCGTTGTGCACTGCGGTGCTCAAGGGAGATTCTCCTGGCGGGATGGGCTTCGGCCACGGGCGGGGCAGGGCCTCTGGCCCGGCGCGGCTGGTGGCTTGTGGGGGAAGACGCGTTCCCGCATGCGGCGGGGAGGCGGGGCGGGGCGACAACGCGGTGCCCATGCGGCGGGCCCGGCGAGGGACAATGCCGGCCACGGCGTGTCGCGGACGGCATGCATACACCTACGCGGGCCGGGTGGCAAGCGTGTGTCGGGGGATCGGAATGATAAAGAAAAGCTGCGGCGAGGGGGGGCGGGACGTGACGCTGGAACGGTGGCGTAGGCGGTGAGGCGGCGATTCAGGGGGGAGACTCCCCGACCTTCTCATTACGCGAGAGGCCGTCTCCGGTTGGCATCAGGCATGGCTGTTTGCGGGGCAGCTGCCGTATTTTTTTTTGATTGCAGCAACACGTGCGAGCTACATCGTTTTGTTACGTCTGAACAACCCACGCGGATTGCGCCCGCCGCCGGAGATCGCCGCCGGAGGCCTTGCGAAGGGCGGAAGCTCCGGCGTAGCGGGTGCACCGCGAACCGACCGACGGTAAAGGCAGAACTCGGACCCTAGCCTGAACGACGAGAGCCGCGTGCGCATACGCATTGCGCCGGACAGATCACCCGAAGGCGCTTGCGCCGCAGGGAAGCTGTCCGGTGAAAATGCGGTGCAGGATACGCTGGGGGTCCAGGGGAGGCGAAGCCCCCCTGGAGCGCGGGGGTTGGCAGGGGGCCGCCGCTATGCGGCCCCTTGCCCCACGCCGGAGGCGACCCAAACTATGAATCAGTACAGCCTGTCATGAATGGCTAAACACCCGTATCACGACCACCAGCAAAGCGCACTCCCCTTACACCCTCTCCACCACAGCGGCCACCAGCCGGGTCAACTTGTCCCCGGCCTCCCCCGCAACGCGAATGACCTCTTCCAGCGGGGCTTCCTGCATGCAGTCGGGCAGGTTCTTGTTGGTCAGGCACGAAATGCCCAGCACCCGCAGCCCCATGTGGCGCGCGGCAATCACTTCCAGCACCGTGGACATGCCCACGGCGTCTGCGCCCATCTGGCGGTACATGCGGGTTTCCGCCGGGGTTTCCATCTGCGGGCCGGGCACGCCCACGTACACGCCGCGCTCCAGGCGCACGCCAAGGCGCGCCGCTTCTTCCATGGCGATGCGGCCCAGCGTGGCGTCATAGGGGGCGCTCATGTCGGGAAAGCGCGGCCCCCAGGCGTCGTGGTTGGGGCCGGTCAGGGGGCTGCGCCCGGTGAAATTGATGTGGTCGGTGATCAGCATCAGGTCGCCCGCGTCCCAGCGAGGGTTCAGCGCGCCCGCAGCGTTGGTGATGACCAGCATCTCCACGCCCAGGGCAGCCATGACCCGCACGCCCATGCACACGTCTTCCGGGGCGTAGCCCTCGTACAGGTGGCAGCGGCCCTGTTGCAGCACCACCTCTACCGTGCCGATGCGCCCGAACAGAAACCGTCCCTCGTGCGAGGCGACCGTGGATTGCGGAAAGCCCGGCACCCGCGAATAGGGCAGGGGGCGGGCGTCGGCCAGGGCATCGGCCAGGCCGCCCAGGCCGGTGCCGCACACCACGCCCACGCGGGGGCGGGGCGCGGGCCCGGTCTGTCCGGAGATTCCGGACAGGGCGGAAGTGATAACGGATGTCGCATTCTGGACATTTTCCGGGTTTTGCATAAGATCACCGACATTATTGATTGTGCGTGAACGGTGGGGGGGCCACCAGACCGGTCGTTCCGGTCCGCACTGCCCGCGCCCATGGGGGGGAACTGCGGGGCGAAGCACGGCGAACAGGCAGGATATTAGGCCGAACCTATGGATATAGCAACTTTTTTCGGGGTGCTCACGGGCTTCGGCCTGGTCATCAGCGCCATTCTCATGGGGCCGGAGCCGGGGAAATTCTTCGATATCCCCAGCGTGATGATCGTCTTCGGGGGCACCGCCGCATCCATCCTGGTCACCTTTCCGCTGGAGGAGGTGATGCAGGCGGTGCGGGGCGGCTGCAAGGCCTTTGGCACCAAGCGGGTGCAGGCGCAGGACGTGGTGAACACCATGGTCCGCATCGCCGAGATCAGCCGCCGCGAAGGGCTCATCGCCCTCGAGAACGTGCAGACCGAAAACGCCCTGATCAAGAAGGCCTGCCAACTCATTGCCGACAATGCCGACCCCGGCCTGATCCGCGGCACCGTGGCCATCGAGATTGCCTCCATGAAGCGGCGGCACAACGTGTCCATCGGCGTGTTCAACCGGCTGGCGGGGTATTCCCCGGCCTACGGCATGATCGGCACGCTCATCGGCCTCGTGCAGATGCTGGCCACGCTCAACGATCCCTCGTCCATCGGCCCGGCCATGGCCGTGGCCATCATCACCACCTTCTACGGGGCGCTGCTGTCCAACCTGCTGTTTCTGCCCATTGCCGGCAAACTGAAGGCGCGCAGCATGCAGGAGGAATTGCACCTGCTGGTCATCTTCGAGGGTGCGAAATGCATTCTTGAAAACAACAACCCCAGGCTGGTGTACGAGAAGCTTTCCTCGTTCCTGCCCCCCAAGGAGCGCAAGGATGGCAGATGACGACGACCTGGACATGGAATCCGAAGCCGACGAGCCGCCTCAGGAATGGCTGGCCACCCTTGCCGACGTTTCCATGCTGCTGCTGTGCTTCTTCATCCTGCTCTTTGCCCTGTCCACCATCGATAAGACCAAGATAACCGAAACGTTCGATTCGGTGCGCACGGTGTTCGGCGGCAAGGACAAGGAACTCTCCACGTCTGCCGTGCGCAGCGACGAATCCAGCGCGCTGCTGGAATCGGTGCGGCTGCAACGCCAGATCATCGAGGCCCAGCGCAACACCTATTCGGAAATGCGCACCTACCTCAACAAGACGGGGGTAGAGGGCATCATCGGTGCCGTGTTCGACGAAGGCGTCATAACCCTGCGTATTCCGGCGGAAGTCATGTTCGCCCCCGGCGAGACGGATTTGAGTCCCCAGGCCGAACGTTACCTGAAACCTCTGGCCGACCTGTTCGTGCGCAAGAAGGACCAGTCCATAAATATCCGGGGGTTTACGGATGACTCGCAACCTGGTCAAAACTCAAGATTCCGGGATAATTGGGAACTTTCTTCATTGCGCGCGGTGAGCGTATTACGCTATTTCCTGAAAGCGGGTATCGACTCCAAGCGGTTGACAGCCACCGGGCTTGGTGAGTTAGACCCCCTCTTCCCGAATACCACGGAAGAAAACCGGGCGCGCAACCGGCGCGTGGAATTCATGCTGGAACGCCGGGTGACAAAGTGACGTCGGCTGGCCAAGTGACGTCGGCTGGCCAAGTGACTCCGGACGTCCATGTGGCGCCGGACGGCCACGTGATGCGGGGGGGCCTGCACACAACCGGGGGGTGCCGGGGATGGCGATGACGACGCACGACGAATTCGACGATTTCAATTTCACGCTGCCCTCGGACGTAGAGGGCGAACGCCGGGCCTACCGCACGTCGGTGCCCGGCCTTGAAGCAAGCGTGGCGGGGAAGGACGGCACATTCCCCGTGGAAAACGTGAGCGCGGTGGGCATTGCCTTGCACGCCCCCGGCCACGCCTTTGCGGAAGGGGAGAACCTGCGGGTGGACCTGCTGATCATGGGCAGGTCCTACATCACCGAACTGCCCGCCAAGGTGGCGCGGTTGGGTGAAGGCGGCCTTGTCGGGTGCGAATTCGCCTCGCCGGACTTCTGGCAGGAAGCGCGCCTGGACAAGCTGGTGCTCGAGGTTCAGAAGCGGATGATCGCCCGGCGCAAGGCGGAATCCGAAAAACGTGATGCGCAGGCCGCAGGGCAGCGCCGCGAGGGCGGGGCTGCTTCCGACGCGTCTTCCGACGCGCCCGCAGGCGCGGGAGGCTCCACCGGGTTCACGGTGGACAGCGCCGCCGGGACGGGACTGGACGTCTGACGGCCCTGCGCGGGCATGAGGGTGCCCGTGCAGAGCCAGCGACGGTCCGTCGTCGCGGTGGCGTCGTGCGGCCCATGAAAATGTAACAACCATATCGAGGGACATTGGTGCAGACGAAAGACCATAAGGTGCTGGTGGCGAACAGAGGGGAAATCGCCATTCGCATCGTTCAGGCCTGCCGCAAGCTGGGCCTGGCTTTCACGTGCGTGTACACGGCGGAGGACGCCGCGTCGGGCCATGTGCGCATTGCCCGCGAACTGGGCGGCGACAAGAGCCTCTGCCGCGTCTCCTCCTATCATGATGCCAACGAACTCATGGCCGTAGCAGACGATGCGGGCGCCACCGCCGTGCATCCGGGCTACGGCTTTTTCGCCGAAGACTACCGCTTTGCCCGCCGCGTTTCCCAGCGTGACCGCAAGCTCATCTTCATCGGCCCTTCGTGGCGGGTAATCCGCGAACTGGGCGACAAGATCAATACCAAGCGCCTTGCGCGCAGCCTGGGCGTGCCCACCGTGCCCGGTTCCGACCGGCCCATCTACGACGAGATGGAAGCGGAAAAGGTGGCCCAGAGCCTGTTCGAATTCCAGGAACAGCAGGGCATCCGCAAGCCGCTGGTGCTGGTCAAGGCATCGGCGGGCGGCGGCGGCATGGGCATCGAAGAGGTGTACGACATCGACCTCTTCCGCTCCGTGTACCGGCGCATCCGCAACTATGCCCTGCGCCAGTTCAAGGACGAGGGCGTGCTCATCGAGCAGCGCATCCGCGACTTCAACCACCTGGAAGTGCAGGTGGTGTCCGACCGCAGCGGGCGCAACCCCGTGCATTTCGGCACCCGCAACTGCTCCATCCAGTCCACCGGCCTGCAGAAGCGCATCGAGATCGCTCCCGGTTTCGATCCTTCGTCCATCGAATACGGTTTCGACGCCGCCCAGGTGCTGCGCGACATCACCCAGCACTCGCTGACCATGGCCCGCAAGGTGGGCTACGACAACGTGGGTACCTGGGAATGGATCGTCACCCGCGACGGCCGTCCCTTCCTGATGGAAGTGAACACCCGCATCCAGGTGGAGAACGGCGTGTCGGCCACCATCGCCCGCGTGCGCGGGCAGAAGGGCGTGGACCTCATCGCCGAGCAGATCCGCATCGGCCTTGGCGAGCCGCTGGGCTACGGGCAGGAGGACGTCACCTTCGAAGGCGTGGGCATCGAATACCGCCTCATCGCCGAAGACCCGGACAACCGCTTCACCCCGTGGGTGGGCCGCGTGGACGGCTTCGGCTGGCCCGAGCGCCCCTGGCTGGCCATGCACACCCACGTGCCCAGCGACGACCCCTACGACATTCCCACCGAATTCGACCCCAACCTGGCGCTGGCCATCATCTGGGGCAAGGATCTTGCGGAAGCCAGGGAACGCGGCGTCGAATTCCTCGACACGCTGGTGCTGGAAGGCGCCAACAACGCGGGCGAGCCGCTGCGTTCCAACGTCCGGTTCCTGCGGGACAACACCGGGCGCATCCTCAAGTTCTAGGGGCTGCCCTTCCGTGGGCCTTTCGCCCGTCGGCATCGTGCCAACGACCGAAAGTCCCGCTTTGGAAACAGCCCCCAAGGCACGTTCTGCACGGTCAGTTCTGCCGGATGCACCCCCGGCCATCGCCGTCCGCCACCCACACCGGCGGACATGCGGCAGCCTTCGTCCGCCACGGCACCGGCGCACGGATGTCCGCCGCCAAGCATGCTACCCGAACCCGCCGGAACTGCGGGGAAGCGACATATGGATACCGAAAAGAGAACGCAGCACCTGGCCGAACGTCTGGGCTACATCCGCGACGTGTTCGGCGGAAAGCACAACGAGAACATCGCGCTCCTCGATTCCAAGTTGCAGGAATTCAACCTGCGGCTGTCCGAGGGCTCCATCAGCGACGAGAACGCCGCGCTGACCACCCTTGAAGACCTGTTCGACTTCGTGGAGCGCAAGCTGGAAGCCGAACTGACGCCCATGGACAAGGTGCGCATCGTGCGGCACCCGCAGCGCATCTGCCTGCGCGACATCCTGGAAAACGTCTACGACAACTACACCGAAATCGGCGGCAAGGACGAACACTCCATCGATCCTTCCATGCTCATCGCCCGCGCCTACATCACCCGGCGCAGCGGCAAGAGGACCATCAACCAGCCGGTTCTGGTCATCGGGCAGGAAAAGGGCCACGGAGAGGAATTCCGCAACGGCGGTTCGGTGAAGCCGTGGGGCAACGCCAAGGCCCTTCAGTACATGAAGGTTGCCGAAACCGAAGGCATTCCCATCCACACCTACGTCTTCACGCCCGGTTCCTACCCGGTGGAGGACTACCCCGGCGCGGCCCAGCAGATTGCCCGCAACCTGTACGAAATGGCGGGCCTGCGCGTGCCGGTCATTGCCGTGTTCTCGGAAGGCGGCTCCGGCGGGGCAGAGGCCATCGGCCTTTCCGACCGGCGCCTGATGCTTTCGCACGGGTACTATTCGGTCATCTCGCCCGAAGGGGCGGCGGCCATCGAAGGCCGCCTGCGCCACGGGCAGCGCGCCGCGCCCGAGCTGATCGAAAAGTGCGCCCAGCAGTTGCGCATCACGGCGGAAGACAACCTGCGCATGGGCTACATCGACCATGTGGTCACGGAACCGCCGCTCGGCGCGCGCCCGTACCATTACGACTTCTTCCGGGGCCTGCGGCAGGAGATCATCCGCGCCACGGACGAGGTGATCCTGGGCGTGAAGGGCTTTGCCCCGTTCCGGGCCATGGTGCTGCGTCGCCGCCGCGGCAAGGCCGAAACCATGGACCTCGACAACATGTACGTGCGCTGGAGCCTGTCGTCGTCCGCCAAGGACCGGCTGGTCAACCGTCGCCATCGCAAGTTCAACCGCCTGGCCCGCAACGCCGCGCGCGACAGGCGCCCCGTGCTGCGCAAGCTGTCCAACATGGGCTGGGACGCCTGGTGGGACATCTACTCCTACTTCAAGTACGACCTGCTGCGTAAGCACCAGCAGAAGATCGCCTACCTCATGGAAGAGGTGGAGGCCGAAGCACAGGTGCTCATGGAAAAGGTGGCCGCCCCGTGGCGCAAGATCACCTGCGCGCTGCCCGGCGGCGCGTGCCAGAGCAGCGAGCAGACCGAGCGCGAACTGACCACCCTGTCCGACTGGGACGAGGAAGGCCAGCGCAGCGGCAACTGGAGCTATGTCAGCCCCCGCGCCAAGGAAGACCGCGCCATCACCTGCCCCAACGCGGGCAGCCACGGCTGCCTCGACCTGTGGGCACCCGACCTGTTCGGCGAATTCGCCGGGGTGTGCACCTACTGCGGGCACCATTTTCCCATGGAATACCAGTGGTACCTGCACAACGTGTTCGATGAAGGCTCCATCTTCGAGTTCAACGCCGAGATCGAAGCGGGCAACCCGCTTGGTTTCGAAGGCTTCGACGTCAAGCTGGAGCAGGCCAAGAAGCAGACCGGCCTGAAGAGCGGCTGCGTCACCTTCGAGGCGCGCATCGACAACGTGAAGCTGGTGGTGGCCATGCTGGTTGCCCCGTTCCGGGGCGGCTCCGTGGGTGCGGCAGAGGGCGAAAAGTTCGTCCAGGCCGCCGAGCGCGCCAAGAAGAAGCGCTACCCCTTCCTGGCCTACGTGCACGGCACCGCGGGCATCCGCATCCAGGAAGGCACCAACGGCGTCATCCAGATGCCCCGCTGCACCATGGCCGTGCGCCGCTACATCGAGGCCGGTGGCCTGTACCTCGTGCTGTACGACACCAACTCGTACGCCGGGCCGCTGGCCAGCTTCCTCGGCTGCTCGCCCTACCAGTTCTCCATCCGTTCGGCCAACATCGGCTTCGCCGGGCCGGGCGTCATCAAGGAGACCACGGGCGTGGACATCCCGCCGGACTACCACCGGGCCTATCGCGCCCTGTCGCGCGGGCACATCCAGGGCATCTGGGACCGCCGCGACGCGCGCATGAACCTGAAGCAGGCCCTTCTGACCATGGGCGGCCGCAACCTCTACTACCGGTAGCCCGCGCCACGGCAAGGAACAGGTGAGACAGTGTTCGACATCACGCAATTGCTGGATGAGATAAAGGCGTCTCCCTACGAGGAGATCGTCGTCACCGCGCCGCATACCGGCGTGGTCACGTTCGCCGACGTGCGCGAAGGCACCCGGGTCATCGGGCCTTCCGGCACGTGGAAGGAAAAGAAGGGCACGCTGCTCGCCACCATCGAGCGCGAGCGCAACCAGAAGCCCATCCACGCCGTGGAAAAGGGCGAGGTCAAGGAAGTGCTGCGGCACCTGGAAGGCGCCTTCGTCGAGGCGGGCACCCCCCTCGTGCGGCTGCGCCACTTCCTGTCCAAGGACGAGGTGCTGGCCATCATCCTCAAGAAGGCCCTGCACCTCTTTGTCGCGCCGGAACGCGCCAAGTACTACTTCGCGCCCGACGTGGACAAGAAGGTCAAGGCCTCCGGCGCCAGCTCCGTCTCGCTGCACGAGGGCATGGACCTGTTCATCATGTCGCGCATGAAGCGCGAGGCCTCGCTGGCCTATTCCGGCCCCAGCGGCGTCATCTACGCCGTGTACTTCCAGCACAACGAAAACGTGGATGCGGGCCAGCCCCTCATCGGCGTGTGCCCGCCGGACCAGCTGTCGCTCATCGAGGACGTGGTTGCCCGCGTGCAGACCGAGTGGGAAGAACGGGAGTAAGCCATGGGCAAGGTGTTGCAGGTGCGCGTGTGGGCTTCCACCTACCGCGACGAGGACGTGGAAAAGGCCTGGCCGCTGCTGGTGGCCCTTGTCTGGCCCGAACCCTTTGTCCGGCCCGTGGCCGGACAGATGCTGGGCCCCGCAGACCGGCGCGGCGTGCTGGAACTGGTGCAGGCCCTTGACGACGGGCTGCGCTTTGCCGGGTGGGATGCCCCCGTGCGCGATGCCCTGGCCGACCGCGTGCCCGCCATCGTGGCCCTGCGCGACAAGCTGGACGCCGCCCTTGCCGAATGGGACGCCCGCACCGCCAACCGCATCACCGATGAACTGGAAGAAGCCCTGGACCAGGCCGAAAAGGCGCTGGTGAAGGCGAAGTAGAGATAGGGCCGCCACCTTTTGAAGAGGAAAGGCGGAAGAGATAACGGGGGAAGGGGAGGACACTTTGAAAAGTGTCCTCCCCTTCCCCCGACCCCTTCCCCTCCCACAAACTTTTTGGTTGGGGGTAGGGGACAGGCAGGGGAGAGTCGCAAGCATTCAGGCTGGTGTGCGGCCCCGCTCGGGCAGGGCAGATGATGACCAAGGCCCGCCTTCGCCGCGCATCACGGTTGCGACAAAATGCATCCCACGGTATCACCCCATAGGGATGGCGAACGCCGTCCCACCCCCACGCATACAAAGCAGACCATCGCAAGGAAATACGCATGCTCAACAAGGTCATGATCATAGGACGTCTCGGCCGCGACCCCGAACTGCGCTACGCCCAGAACGGCACCCCCATCGCCAACCTGCGCATCGCCACCGACGAATCGTACACCGACCGCGACGGCAACAAGGTCGACCGCGTGGAGTGGCACACCGTGGTGGTTTTTCAGCGCGCGGCGGAAAACTGCGCCAACTACCTCGGCAAGGGCAGCCTTGTCTTTGTCGAAGGCAGCCTGCAAACCCGCAAGTGGCAGGACCAGAACGGCCAGGACCGCTACTCCACCGAAATCAAGGCCCAGCGCGTCCAGTTCCTTGACCGGCGCGGCGAAGGCGCGGGCGCCCAGCCCGCCGAAGGCGGCGGCGCTCCCCGCCGGTCCTACCAGCAGCCCTCGGGTGGGCAGGGCGGCGGTCAGGGTGGTCAAGGTGGTCAGGGCGGGCAGGGCGGCCAGCGCCGTCAGGCCCCGCAGGGCGATCCCTACGGCGGCATGGACGACGACCTCGGACCGGCCTTCCCTTCCGAAGCCAGCGGCATGGACGACGTGCCGTTCTAGGCGCGACGGTATCTGGCCCGCAGCATCGAGTTTCCGGGGTCGCCTTGCGGCGGCCCCTTCGCATTTCCTTCCCCGGCGGCTCCCTGGAGCCTCCGGGATTTTTTGTGGTTTCGCGCCAACGTCGTGGAAGCATTCGAAAACAAGAGTGGGTGCACTTGCGGGGCGTTGGCGTGGTGTGTGTTACCATTTGGAAAAGCATGAGATTTTATCTCTTGCTTCAAAAAAATACTGTGCGTCGTTCCAAGATTTTTGTTGCCATGCCGCAGAAAGGTGACATATGTACGTTCTGTGAACAAAAGTGCCGGGCAGGCCGCGCGCCATGACGCAAGCCGGTGTTTCGCACCGCTTGCGGGCCAGCAACAGGGAACGCGCGCATGGTTTGCGGTACCACCTTCCGTCGCCGTGCGCGGCAGGAGACGCAGATGATGCACGACCCCATGGAACGCGCGCTGCTCAGCCGTATTGCGTGGGCCTATTACGTCGAGGGCATGACCCAGTCCGACGTGGCCGACTGGCTGGGCATCAGCCGGGTACGCGTCAACAGGCTGCTTCAGGTCTGCCGCGACGAAGGCTACGTGCAGATTCTGGTCAACGCCGACCGGGCCGTCTGCTACGAGCACGAGCGCCGCATGGAGGCCACCTTCGGCCTGCGCCGCGCCGTGGTCATACCCACTCCACCTTCGCAGAAATCGCTCAACCGCAATCTTGGCCACGCCGCCGCCCAGTACCTTTCCGGGGTGCTGCGCGACGGTTCGTCGCTGGGCCTCGGTTGGGGCACCACCGTTGCCGCCGCCGCCACCGCCGTGCCGCGCAAGCCCGCGCAGGGGCTTACCGTGGTTTCGCTGTACGGCGGCCTGCCCTACAGCGTGGTGATCAATCCGTATGAAATCGTGGCAACGTTCGCGCGGCGCCTGTGCGCCTCGCAGACCTACTACATTGCCGCGCCCATGTTCGCCCCCAGCCCGGAATCGTGCCGCCTGCTGAAGTCGCAGGAGCTGTTCCGCTCCGTGTACGCGCGGGCGGTGCGGGTGGACGTGGCGCTCATCGGCATTGGCCAGCTTGCCACCGACGCCACCAACGTGGTGCTCGGCGCCATAACCCAGGATGACGTGCGCTCGTTGCAGCGCACCACGGCCGTCGGCGAGGTGTTCGGCACCTTCGTCGACGCTTCGGGCGTGCCCGTCGAACACCCCATGAACGCCTGCTTCATGGGGCCAAGCCTCGACGAGGTGCGCTCCATACCGATGACCATCGCCGCCGCCGGCGGCGAGAACAAGACTGCGATCATAAGGGCGGCGCTTACCGGCGGCTTCGTCAACGTGCTGGTCACGGACGAAAGCACTGCGGTGCGCCTGCTCGATCGGGAACATGGAGGAGATGCATGAACAGGTCAGGGTTGCTGGAACGACTGAAGTCCGGTCGCGAATTCGATCTACTGGTGATCGGCGGCGGGGCTACCGGTTGCGGCGTGGCCGTGGATGCGGCAACGCGCGGGCTGGACGTCGCGCTGGTCGATCGGGCCGATTTCGCGCAGGGCACCAGCAGCCGCAGCACCAAACTGGTGCACGGCGGGGTGCGCTACCTGGAAAAGGCGGTGCTGCAATGCGACCGCGAACAGTTCGGCCTGGTGCGTGAAGGCCTGCGCGAACGCGGCTTTCTGCTGGCCAACGCCCCCCATCTGGCCCATGCGGTGCGCCTGCTGACGCCCGTGCCCACCTGGAAGGACGCGGGTTACATGTTTGCCGGGCTTACCCTGTACGACCTGCTGGCCGGGCGCCTTGGCCTCGGCCACAGCAAGTTCGTGGGCAAGCGGGCGGCGGAACGCATGTTCCCCACCCTGCGCATGGGTGACTACAAGGCCGCCGTCACTTACTGGGACGGCCAGTTCAACGATGCGCGCATGGCCGTGGCCCTGGCCCGCACCGCCAACGCCCACGGTGCCACCTGCTGCAACCACGTGGAAGTCACCCACCTGATCAAGGAAGGCGGGCGGCTGCGCGGCGCGGAACTGCGCGACATGCTGACCGGCGAAACGTGGACCCTGCGCGCCAGGGGCATCATCAACGCCACCGGCCCCATGGCCGACACCGTGCGTCGCATGGACGACCCCGGCGCGGATGAAATCCTCAAGGTCAGCTCGGGCATCCACATCGTGCTTGAGGCGGGCTTCACCCCGCCGGACCTTTCGCTGATGATTCCCAAGACCGAAGACGGTCGCGTGCTGTTCATGATTCCGTGGCAGAACCACGTGGTCTTCGGCACCACCGACGAGCACGCCAACCCCGAGCACGACCCCGTGCCCGACGTGGCCGACATCGACTACCTGCTGCGTTACGCCAGCAAGTACCTGTCGCGCCCCGTCACGCGCGGCGACGTGCGCGCGGTGTGGAGCGGGCTGCGGCCGCTGGTGTTCGCGCCCGGCAAGGGCAGTACCCAGGAACTGGCCCGCACCCACGTCATCGAGGTTTCGCCCGCCGGGCTGCTGACCATCGCGGGCGGCAAGTGGACCAGCTACCGCATGATGGCCCAGGACACCGTGGACCGCGCCGACGTGGCCTTCGGCCTGAACCTGACGCGCCCCTGCGTGACCCGCCATCTGAAGGTTGTCGGCGCGCGCGGGTTCATCCCCGGCGGGTACACCGAAATCGCGCGCGAATACGGCGTGCCGGTGGAACTGGCCAAGGCGCTGCACGGTACCTACGGCGACGAGACGGGGCAGGTGCTGACCATCGCCCGCGACGAGAACCTGGGCGACCGCGTGCACCCCGACCACACGCACATCATGGCAGAGGTTGCCTTCATCGTGCGCAACGAAATGGCCATGCGCCTGGTGGACGTGCTGGTGCGCCGCCTGCCCATGGGCCTGCTGGACGTGGAGCACACGCTTCAGGCCGCGCCGGGCGTTGCCCGGATCATGGCCGCCGAACTCGGCTGGGATGCAGCCCGGACCGACGCGGAACTGCAATACCTCGAAACGTATCTTTCGGGGTGGCGCGCGCCCAGGGATTAAGGTTTGCCACGCGGGGCGGGAGAAGGGATGAACCCTGCCCGCCCCGCGCTTCGGTTGATGCGTGCGGCGCACGGGTCGCCACGGGACAGTCACCGTGCCATGCCAGGCGGAATTTCCGGGCGGTTGTCCGGAACATGGCACGAGGGGCCCGCCCCGCCGCGCAAGCGGGATTTGAACCGTCAACGGATTCACCGGGTTGGTGCAGACCCGGCGTGTCGCAAGGAGGGACGCAACTCCCAGGCCCCCAACTCGCCCGACATCCTCGACATCGGACTTCACGGATGGACGAGGCGGGATGCGCACCCGCAAGGGTGCCGATCACCGCGCGGAGAACGCAGGGTGCTCCGCGCATCCAAGAGAGGGTGTACCATCAGGAGGATTCTATGAAGGAACTTTCGCTGGGACGGGAAATGGTGTCCGAATTCATGGGTACCATGGTCCTTATCATCTTCGGTGCTGGCAACGTGGCCATGACCGTGCTTTTCGGCAAGGGCCTGAACATTACCTGGGACAACATCACCTTCGGCTGGGGTCTCGCCGTGCTGCTGGGCATCATGGCCGGCCTGCCCTCGGGCGCGCACATCAACCCCGCCGTCACCGTGGCGCTGGCGGCCACCGGTCGCTTCCCCTGGAAAAAGGTGCTGCCGTACTCCGCCGCGCAGGTGGCGGGCGGCTTTGCCGGGGCGGCCATCGTGTTCATCGACTTCCACGCCAAGTGGGTCGGCGTCGATCCGCAACTGGCCAGCACCGCAGGCATCTTCTGCACCTTCCCGGCCATCACCACCTCCTACCTGCCGGGCTTCATCGACCAGATCATCGGCACCGCGGCGCTGATGTTCGGCATCCTCGCCATCGGCGACTTCGCGAGCAAGAACAACATCGGCTGGATCGGCGGCATCCTGGTGGCGCTGCTGGTGGTGGCCATCGGCATGAGCCTTGGCGCCATGCACGGGTACGCCATCAACCCCGCGCGCGATTTCGGTCCGCGCTTCTTCGCCCTGGTGGCGGGCTTCACCCAGCCCAACCTGATGGAACCCGGCATCGTGCTGGTGCCCATCGTCGGCCCGCTCATCGGCGGCCCGCTTGGCGCGTTCATCTACGATTGGACCACGGGCGCAGTGCACAAGGCCCAGTCTGCCTGATGGTGGTGCAAGCCGTCTTTTTTGCGCATGCCAGACAGTTGCCTTGCAGGCGGACAAAAAAACCGGTTTGCATTCGTTGAAAGTGTTCCCGGCGGGCGGCCGGGACGCATTCCCGCCGCCCGTGCCGCAATCCCCCAACCCAGGGAGTAGCACGACATGACCAAGTACGTTCTCGCACTTGACCAGGGCACCACCAGTTCTCGCGCCATCCTCTTCTCGCGCGAAGGCGACATCATCCAGATTTCCCAGAAGGAATTCACCCAGATCTACCCGCAGCCGGGCTGGGTGGAACATAACGCCAACGAGATATTCGACACCGAATCGTGGGTCATGCGCGACTGCCTGAAGCAGGCGGGCATTGATGGTTCTCAGGTGGTGGCCGCGGGCATCACCAACCAGCGCGAAACCACGGTGGTCTGGGACAAGGCCAGCGGCGCGCCGGTGTACAACGCCATCGTGTGGCAGGACCGCCGCACGGCGGGCTTCTGCGACGAACTGAAGGCGCGCGGCCTGGCCGACACCTTCCGCCAGAAGACCGGCCTTGTGCTTGACGCCTACTTCTCCGGCACCAAGGTGCGCTGGATCCTTGAAAACGTGCCCGGCGCCCGCGCCAAGGCCGAAAAGGGCGAACTGCTGTTCGGCACCATCGACACCTGGCTCATCTGGAACCTGACCAAGGGCAAGGTGCACGCCACCGACGAATCCAACGCCAGCCGCACCCTGCTGTTCAACATCAACACCGGCCAGTGGGACGACGAACTGCTGGGCATCCTGGGCGTGCCGCGCTCCATGCTGCCCACGGTGACCCGCTCGTCCGAAGTGGTGGGCGACATCCATCCGGAGTTCCTGGGCAAGGCCATTCCCATTGCCGGCAACGCGGGCGACCAGCAGGCCGCCACCTACGGCAACGCCTGCCTGAAGCCGGGCATGGCCAAGAACACCTACGGCACCGGCTGCTTCATGCTCATGAACACCGGCAAGGAAGTGCACGCCAGCAAGAACAACCTGCTGACCACCATGGCCTGGGCCACGCCTTCGGGGCGCTACTTCGCCCTTGAAGGCAGCGTATTCATCGCCGGTGCGGTGGTGCAGTGGCTGCGCGACGGCCTTGGCATCATCAAGGACGCCCCCGAGGTGGAACAGCTGGCCCTGAGCGTGCCGGACAACGGCGGCGTGTACCTGGTGCCCGCCTTTGCTGGCCTTGGCGCGCCCCATTGGGACCAGTACGCGCGCGGTACCATGGTGGGCATCACCCGCGGCTCCACCAAGGCCCACATCGCGCGCGCCGCGCTGGAATCCATCGCCCTGCAAACCCTGGACATCATGGATTGCATGCAGAAGGACGCGGGCATCAAGCTGGCGGCCCTGCGCGCCGACGGCGGCGCCACCCGCAACAACCTGCTGATGCAGTTCCAGGCCGACGTGCTGGGCGTGCCGGTGGAACGTCCCAAGGTGACGGAAACCACGGCGCTTGGCGCGGCGTACCTTGCCGGTCTGGCCGTGGGCTTCTGGAAGAGCGAAGAGGAAATCGAGGCCATGTGGCAGCTTGACCGCCGCTTTGAACCCAACATGTCCGCTGAAACCCGCGAAAAGCTGGTGTACGACTGGCAGCGGGCGGTTGAGCGGGCCAAGGCCTGGGCGCAGGACTAGGTGCAACACTCGGTCTGTTCGTTGCCCGGCTGCACATAGCCGGAAAAAAATGAACAGACGGTCATCTCACAACACATCCGATACAGGGCGGCGGGACAACCTGCCGCCCTGTCCTGTTTGCAGAAAACCCGAACTGTGCGCGGGGCGGGATGGGGCGTCCCGTCGTGCGGGTTCTTGCGTCGCGTCCAGCCGACTGTTAGCAAAAGCCCTGAATCCATCCTGCTGCTTGTCGTTGTCCGGGGCGGTTTTTCTTTTGGTCTCAACGTGGGCTTTTTCCAAGGGAAACGAATGTTGCCTGTTCTTGAGTGCGCCGACGGCGTGCGCCGTGCGCTGTCGCCCCGCATCGCCCCGGCGCGAAAATCTGCCCTGGGGCAGTTCATGACGCCCCAGAGCGTGGCCCGTTTCATGGCCTCGCTGTTTCCTGCCGCTGGTGGGGGCTGCCGTCTGCTTGATGCTGGGGCCGGGGTGGGGGCGTTGTCATGCGCTTTTCTGGACCGCTGGGTAGCGGGCGGGTTTGACTTTACCTCCGTGGCCGTCACGGCCTACGAGATTGACGCCACGCTGCGCTACCACCTTGCCCAGCACCTTGGGGCCTATGCCGCGCGCGGCGTTACCGCCGAAGTGCTCGCCGCCGACTTCATCGCCCAGGCCTCCGCCAAATGCCAGAACGGGGCGGGGGCCTTCACGCATGCCATCCTCAATCCGCCGTACAAGAAGATCAACAGCAACTCCCCGCACCGTCAGGCACTACGCCGTGTCGGTGTGGAGACGGTCAACCAGTACTCTGCGTTCGTTGCCCTGTCGTTGGAGTTGATGGCCCCCGGCGGGCACTTGGTGGCCATTCTGCCCCGCAGCTTCTGCAACGGCCCCTACTACCGGCCATTCCGCGAATTTCTGCTGTCGCGCGCGGCGCTGAAGCGCATGCACCTGTTCGAGTCGCGCAACCGGGCTTTCAAGGACGACGAGGTGCTGCAGGAGAACATCATCATCCTGCTGGAACGGGCCGGGGAGCAGGGGGATGTCGTGGTGTCCACTTCGACGGACGCCAGCTTCGCAGACCTTGTTGAACACGCGTACCCCTTTGCGGAGATCGTGCAGTCCGGCGACCCGGAGCGTTTCATACATGTGCCCACGGCCCCTGGCCCCAGTGCGCTGGAAGAGATGGGCGCGATCCGGTTCTCGCTGAAGGATCTGGGCATCGGCGTTTCAACAGGCCCCGTGGTCGATTTCCGCCTTGCGGCACATCTGCGCGAAAAGCCAGGCGAGGGCACGGTGCCGCTGCTTTACCCCGTGCATTTCAGGGAAGGCCGCCTGGAATGGCCGAAAGAAGGCAGCAAGAAGCCCAACGCCATTCTGCGCAACGGCGAGACGGAAAAGTGGCTGTACCCCAACGGGTTCTACTGCGTGGTCCGCCGCTTTTCGTCCAAGGAAGAGCGGCGGCGCATCATGGCCAGCGTGGTCAGGCCCGATGCGTTTCCCGGTGCGGAAGTGCTGGGTCTTGAAAACCACCTGAACGTGTACCACGAGGATAAGCGGGGCCTGCCGCCGGAGCTTGCCCACGGGCTTGCGGTCTACCTGAATTCCACGGCGGTTGATGAAAATTTTCGCCGGTCAAGCGGGCACACGCAGGTGAACGCCACAGACCTGAAGCGCATGCAATACCCCAGCCGGGCCGCGCTGTCGGCGCTGGGCACGTGGGCGATGGGGCGCGGCGAACTGACGCAGGAAATGATCGACACGCAACTGGAGGCGTTGACCCATGCCGAGTAAAGAAGAGCACCTGGCCGCAGCCGGTCGGATACTGATCGACCTCGGCTTTCCCCGTGCTCAACAGAACGAACGCTCCGCGCTGTGCCTGTTGGCTCTTCTGAACCTTACCCCGGCCAAAGGCTGGGCTGATGCGGAAAGCCCGCTCATGGGCATTACGCCGATCATGGATTGGGCGCGGACTTACTATGACAGGGACTACGCCCCCAATACCCGCGAGACGTTCCGCCGTCAGACCATGCACCAGTTTGTGGAAGCCGGGCTTGCGCTTTACAACCCGGATAACCCCGCCCGCCCTGTGAACAGCCCCCATGCTGTCTATCAGATATCCCCCGAGGCGCTGAGTCTGCTTCAAGCCCACGGAACGAGCGCGTGGGGCGAGGCGCTGAATGCGTATCTGGCGACCCATGGGACGTTGGCGGCGAAGTATGCCAAGGAGCGTGACCAAGCGCTGATTCCGCTGAAGATTGCCGAGGGGCAGGAGATTGCGTTGAGCCCAGGTGACCATAGCGCATTGATCCGCGACATCGTGGAGCAGTTCGCGCCGCGCTTCGCACCCGGCAGTGAACTGGTCTACGCCGGAGACACCGGCGATAAGTGGGGGTATTTCAATCAGGAGTTGCTGGAACGGCTGGGCGTTGCCGTGGATTCGCACGGCAAGATGCCCGACGTGGTGTTGTACTATGGCAAGAAGGGGTGGCTTCTGCTGGTAGAGGCCGTCACGAGCCACGGCCCCGTGGATGGTAAGCGCCATGCCGAGTTGGCGGCGCTGTTTAAAGACGCCGACGCAGGCTTGGTGTACGTGACGGCGTTCCCTGACCGAGCAACAATGGGGCGGTATCTTGGTGAGATAGCGTGGGAGACGGAGGTATGGGTTGCCGATGCCCCGTCCCATCTTATCCATTTTAACGGTGAAAGATTCCTCGGGCCGTATGAAGGCGCGGAGGAAGGGTAGCTTGGCCGGGGTGGTGCCAAGGTTTCGCGCGCATTGTGCTTGTGACGACCGGCATGGTGCCGGACTGCGCTGAGGCGCGTTGGCCTGAACAGGCTTGGCAGGAGAAGGGCAGTACGTGAAGCGGCCCGCATCTCGTGAGGAGTGCGGGCCGGTTTGCGAGCAAGCGCAAGGCCGTCGGGAAAGGGCAACTGCTCCCGACAGGTTCGCGTAGTCAGGATGGAGCGGGGAGGGACCTGCGGGACAAGGGACCTGCGAGACAGGAGACCTGCGAGACAGGGGACATGTGAGAAAAGAGGGCGGGCGCGACTATTCCCGCGCCGCAGGGCTGAAGAATTCCCCCGGTGTACGTCCCATCAACTGGCGAAAGGCGGCGATGAAGGCAGAGGTGGAGTCATAGCCCATCTCCAGCGCCACGGCGGTAACCCCGTGCCCGCGCTCCAGTTCCGGCAGGGCGGCCAGCATGCGCGCCCGCTGGCGCCATTCGCGCAGCGAAAGTCCCGTTTCGGCCCGGAACAACCTGGTCAGGGTGCGGTCGCTCATGCCCGCCCGCGCGGCCAGGCGCGGCAGCGAATGGTCTTCGCCGGGGGCGTCCAGCATGGCCTCGCACAGGGCGGCCAGCCGGGCATCGGCGGGTAGCGGCAACGACAGCCCGGCCTCCTGCAGGGCCACCAGTTCATCCAGCAGCACCCCCACCAGCCGCCCTTGCGCGCCGTGCTCGTCATAATCCCTGGGCAGTTGCGTGAAGGCCAGAACCAGTTCGCGGGCCAGCGGCGTCACCTCCACCACCCGGCAACGGGTGGGCGCGGTGCCCCACAGCGGGGCCAGCGCGGCTGGGTCGATGTACAGGCTGCGCTGCTGGGCAGGCCCGCTGGTCATCACCTCGTGCGGCAGTCCTGCCGGTATCCAGATGGCCCGCTGCGGCGGGGCCATGTGGCTGCCCTGGCGGGCGCGTATTTCCAGCACCCCGCGCACGGCGTAGCTGAACTGCACCCAGTCGTGGCTGTGCGGATGCGTCCATGATCCGGCGGACAGCGATTCCGCCCTGGCGAACACGGGGCGGGGCAAGGCGGCAATGTCCGGTATGGCGCGGGGGATGGTCATGCGGTGGTCCTCCGTCGGTACCGGTCGGTTGGGTCGGTTCCCGGTCGGCCTGGAGTCTGTCTGGTGATGGTTTGAGGCCAGTGCGCGTCCGGACTGTCGACACTAGGGCAGTCGGCCAGTCGGGCAGTCGGCAGTCCATGCGGACAGGCATAGTCGGTACGGGAATACCACGGTTTGGCGTATTCTCGATATATCTTGTCTCCATGTCGTTAGCAGGAAGGCGCGCGGGTGGCTAGATGTCTGGTGCGGGCGGCGCACTGGCCGCCCACCGACCCCCAGACTTCATGGAGAGACGACCATGTTTGCAAAGTACGCACGACGGATGGCCAAGGACTGGTTTCTGGCCGGCATGCTGGGCGCCGTGGCCCTGGCCACGCTGTTGCCCGGCCTGGGGGCCAGCGGCGGCACCCTGCATGCCGACATGCTGGGCAACGCGGGCATCTTCCTGATCTTCCTGTTCCACGGCGCGGGCATATCGCCCGAAAGCATGCGCCACGGCATGTCCCGCTGGAAGCTGCACAGCATGGTGCAGCTGACCACCTTCGTGGTGTTTCCGGTGCTGTGGTTCGGCTTCCGCTTTGCCTTCGACGACCTGGTCCCGGCGGACCTGATGCTGGGCTTCCTGTACCTGTGCGCGCTGCCGTCCACCATTTCCTCATCGGTGGCCATGACCGCCATCGCCCACGGCAACGTGCCGGGGGCCATCTTCAACGCCACCCTGTCCAGCCTGCTGGGCATCTTCCTGACGCCGGTCATCATCGCCCTTGCCGCCGGAACGCAGGGCGGGGCGCTGTCGCTTACCGACGCCATGATCAACATCGCCGGGCTGCTGTTCCTGCCCTTCGTGCTGGGCCAGTTGGCCCGCCCCTGGCTGGGCGCCTTCATCGCCCGTCACAAGAAGAAGGTGAACTCCTTCGACAAGGTGGCCATCCTGATCCTGGTGTACAACTCGTTCTGCGATTCTGTGCTGGGCGGCCTGTGGCGCGACCACGGCATGGATCTGCTGGCCCTGACCATCGGCGGTGCGGCCCTGTTCCTGCTGGTGGTGCTGGTGCTGAACACCGTGGTGGCGCGGGCGCTGGGCTTCGACAAGGCCGACGAGATCGCCGCCGTGTTCTGCGGTTCCAAGAAGACCCTGGCTTCCGGCGTGCCCATGGCCCGGCTGCTGTTCGGCGCGCATCCCGCGCTGGGGGTCATCGTGCTGCCCATCATGTTCTACCACCAGTTGCAGTTGTTCGTGTGCTCCATTCTGGCCGAACGCTACGCCCGCACCATGCAGCAACTGGAACGGGAGGGGCGCGACGCTGCGGCGGTGCAGGCGGAAGAGGGCGAGGCTGCTGCCCCCGCCGCAATGGAAGCCGTCAGCCGGTAGCAGAATACGTTCACGGACATTTGCCGGGGCCGTCTGGTTCCGGCACGGGGCGGGCTCGGGGAGAACCGCGCACAGCATCCTTGCGCGGCGTAGCCCGCCCCAACTTCACCGGCCTCGACAACCGGTGGCCATCGGCCCGTCGGTTACCCTGCCGCAACAGGCCGATGCTCCCTGCCTTCTCCCTCTGCCTCATCCCCTTGCAGTCCCTCCGCGTGCCCGCACGCGGAGGGACTTGCGTTTCCGCGCCGTCTGCCGCACAGCAGGAGTATGTGCGCCCGCCCCGCCATATCCGATGCCCCGCCCCGCACCCCGCAGGGCGATGCGGCCCCGAAGGAAGATGTATCCTGGATGGCCGCCTCGCGCCTGCCGGGGCTGGACCTGCTGCGCGCCCGCTACACGCGGCAGGTGTTCGCCCGGCACTTTCACGAGGGGTACGCGCTGGGCGTCATCAAGGGCGGGGCCTTGCGCTTCCGCTATCTGGGGCGCGACCACGTGGCCGTGCCCGGCGCGGTGAACCTGGTGGCCCCCGGAGAGACGCACGACGGACACGGCGTCGGCGATGCGGGCTGGGCCTATCGGATGTTCTACCTCGACCCGGACATCGTGCGCATGGCCGGTGAAGAGGCGGGCCTGCCGCACGGCGCGCTGCCCGATTTCGCCAGCGGCGTGCTGGACGACCCGGAACTGGCGGCGGCCATCGACGCCCTGCACCGCGACATGGAACGCGCCGGGCCGTGCATGCCCACGCTGGCGCAGGAGACGCGCCTTTCCGCCGTGCTCGCCCGCTGGATAACCCGCCACGCGGCCCAGCGCGCACCCGCCGCCCGTCCGCTGCGCACAGGGGGAGAACCGGCTGCGGTGCGCCGCGCCCGCGACTATCTGGACGCCCACTGTGCCGACGACGTGCGGCTGGCGGACCTGGCCGGGGTGGCCTGCCTCAGCCCGTTCCACCTTGCCCGCGCCTTTGCCGCCGCCGTGGGGCTGCCCCCGCACGCCTATCTGGTGCAGACGCGGGTGCGCCGGGCCCGGCAACTGCTGTCAGCGGGCGCCACCCCCGCCGAGGCGGCGGCAGCGGCGGGGTTTGCCGACCAGAGCCATCTTACCCGCGCCTTTCGGGCGCAGGTGGGCGTGACTCCGGCCAGATTCCGCAAGATGCTTCAAGACGCGCGCGGCACCTGGGCCGTAGCCTTTGTGGAAAACAGGATTTCCACGGAGGATTCCCATGACCACGCACGCACCGCGCCGGATGGCCGGGCAGGCGCAAACGTCTGCCGCCCGACTGGCGGAACTGGCGGAACTGGCGGCGATGGCGGAGATGGCGGAGATGGCGGAGGCAGTGCCACCCGCCGCTGAGTGCCCGACTGCGGACGCCGTCTCTTCCGGCGCCGTATCTTTGGGCGCCGCCTCGTCAGGCGCCGAATCGTCTGGCTTCCCCTTGTCTGGTGCCCCCCTGTCCGGTGTTCCCCAGTCTGGCTCTTCCCGGGCTGGTTCTCCCTTGCCCGGGACCGCGCCGCTTGCGACGCCCGAAGCCGTCGGGCCGGGCATGCCCCCGCATGCAGCGCCATCGGCCCCCACTCCCGCGGCCCCGCCCCGCGTCACCGTGCGCCTGCCGCAGCCCGCTGCCGGAACGCCACATGGTCCCGCATGGCGCGCGTATCTCGACCTTGCCGCCGCCATGGTCATCGTGGGGTCGTCGGTGGCGGCGGCGCGCTTCGTCTCGCTGACGCTGCCGTCCCACCTGGTGCAGGAACTGCGCTTTCTGGTGGCCGCATGCATCGCCGTGCCGCTGCTGTACCGGCGCGAAGGCGGCCTGCCGCGCCTGCCCGCGCGCGACTGGGGCGTGCTGTTCCTGCAGGCCGCCGCCGGAGCGCTGCTGTTCAATGTGCTGCTGCTGGCCGGGGTGGCCCGGCTGGATGCGGCGGCGGCGGGGGTGGTGACCAGCACCACCCCGGCGGTGATGGTCCTGGCCTCGCTGGTGCTGCTGCGCGAACGCCCCGGCCCGCGCACGCTGGCGGGCATAGCCTGTTGCGTGGCCGGGGTGCTGGTGTTGCGGCTTGCGCCCGTTCCGGGCGCTGCGGGCGGCGATGCCGCGCTTTCCCTTACGGCATCGGGTGTTGACGGCGTGGGCCTGTTGCTGGTGCTGGGCGCGGTATGCTGCGAAACCCTGTTCCTGCTGCTGGGGCGCACCTTGCGCACGCCCGTGTCGCCGCTGGCCGCATCCACGGTGTGCACCCTGTTCGGCGCGGTGCAGTTTCTGCCGCTGGCCCTGCCGCAGGCGCACCGCGTGGCCGAACTGGACGTCACCGGCTGGCTGCTGGTGGGCTACTACGGCGCGGTGATCACCGTGGCCGCGTACATTTTCTGGTTTCGGGGCGTGGCCCGCGTGAGCGCCGGGACGGCAGGGGCCTTCACCGCCGTGCTGCCGGTGAGCGCACTGGCCTTTTCCGCGCTGCTGCTGGGCGAACCGGTGGGCTGGGCACACCTGGCCGGGGTGGCCTGCGTGCTGTGCGGCATCTGGTGCGTGACGCGGCGTTGAGCCAGTGGAGGAGGGGGCGGCCCATGCGTCCCCATGCGCCGCTGATCCGCCTCATATCCTTTCCTGATCCGCCCCTGACGCCGTCCCCCCATGCGGCCCGATCCGCCTCCGATGCGGCCCCGATGCGGCCCCGACGCGGCCCCGATGCGGCCCCGATGCGGGCAGACGCAGTGCTGATGCGTTGTGCCGTGGCCAACGGCGAAGGATGCGGCCCGGCCCCGTCCATCCTTCGCCGCCGTCACCCGTGCCGCTCCGGCGTCGGCGTGCGCCGGTCTCTTGCGGAAAGATGGCGGCACGGCACGAAAATCCATTGCCGCTGGCGCCATCACGTCGTATAGAAAGAATAGGGAGAGTGCCTGCTTTCCCCCTGCGTCCGCGCCTGTTCCCTTTGTCACGAAGTCGGCCTGTCCTCTCCCGTGATTTCTCCTTCGCTGCTCTTTCCCGCCGACGCCCGCTCTGCCTGACGCTTCACGGACGCTTCCTCCGCTGCCACGCGTGCCGCCCGCTGGGGTGCGGCCCGCTTTGCCCGGAACGCCGGAACACCGGAAAGGAGGAGCCATGAAGATTCTCGTTGCCGTCGATTCGTCGCAGTTTTCCGAAAAGGCCCTGGCCAAGGCGGTGGAGCTTGCCCAGAAGGGCGGCGCGGAACTGATCGCCCTTGCCGTGGCCGAACAGCCTCTGGACATGGGCGAAATTGCCGTCCCCGTCGACCTTTCCACCCACTACAAGGCCGTGGCCTCCAAGGCGCTGGACAAGGCCGCCGAAATCGCCAAGGCCAAGGGCGTGACCCTGCGCCCGGTGCTGGAAGGTGGCAGTTCGCCCGCCGACAACATCATCGAACTGGCCAAGAAGGAAGGCGTGGACCTGATCGTCACCGGCAGCCGTGGCCGCACGGGGCTTGAAAAGTTCCTGCTGGGCAGCGTGGCCTCCAAGGTGGTGTCGCACGCCGTCTGCTCGGTTCTGGTCGTGCGCTGACGCGCATCCCCGGATCGGCACTGATGGTGCGCTGACGCGCACTTGCGTCAACCGTTTCGCATCGCCTCGGGGCGCGGGCAACACCGCGCCCCGTTCGCGTTTTGCGGCGGCAGGGGCGGGGCCGGGGCGCCTTTGCCACATCAGGCAATCCGGCACGCTGCCGTTGCCGTTCCGTCGTCATGCCGCGGTGTTGCCGGAACATGGTTTCGGACCGGGGCGCCATGCCCGCATCGGCGCTTGCCAAAAACGCCGCCGAAGCGTACCCGCGCAGTGGGGCCGTGCGCCGTGGCCCCGAAACCGCCGCAACAAGGGCAGGGCGCATGGCACAGCAACGCATTTTCGCCTCCGCGACCCGGCAGGAAGAACCCACCCGCTGGCTGGACGTGTTCGGCCTGCTGTTCGTGGCCGGGGCACTGGGCCTGGGCATCTGGTTTGCCCTCGCGCATCGCCATGCCGCGGCAGGGCCGGACATTTCCCTCGCCCCGGCCATGCTGCCGCGCTACGCCGCGTACTCGGTGGGCCGCATGTTCATGGCCTACCTGCTCTCCATGCTCTTTTCGCTGGGCTACGGCACGCTGGCCGCGCGTTCGCGCCGGGCCGGGCCGGTGCTGCTGGCCGTGCTGGACATCCTGCAAAGCGTGCCCATCCTGTCCTTCCTGCCCGTGGTGCTGCTGAGCCTTTCCGCCGTGCTGCCCCAGGCCGTGGCGGTGGAAGCGGCATCCGTGGTGCTCATCTTCACCAGCCAGGCCTGGAACATCACCTTTGCCTGGTATCAGGCCCAGACCACCCTGCCCGGCGACCTGCGCGAGGCCGTGTCGGGCTACCGCATGGGCGCGTGGCAGCGCTTTCGCACCCTGGACCTGCCCTTTGCCGGGGTGAGCCTGCTGTGGAACAGCATCATGAGCTGGGCGGGCGGCTGGTTCTTTCTCATGGCGGCGGAAATGTTCACCGTGGGCAGCCGCGACTTCCGCCTGCCGGGCCTTGGCTCCTACCTTCAGGAGGCCGCCGCCCGCGAGGACACCCCCGCCATCCTCATGGGCCTCGGCACCATGATGGTGGTCATCGTCACGCTGGACCAGCTGGTGTGGCGGCCCTTGCTGGCCTGGGGCGAGCGCTTCAAGCTGACCATGGTGGCCGAGGACGAGCAGCCTGAATCGTGGTTTCTCGACCTGCTGCGGGCCGCCCGCCGCATGGCCCCGGTGCGCGCGCTGCTGGAGCGGGTGCTGGCCCCGGCGGCGGAAGCCGTGGACGCGTGGCTGATCCGCCGCTTTCCCCCGTCGGGAGAGAGCATGGACGTGGTCCGCCACGATCCGTGGGCGGGCCGTCTGTTCGGGGTGTTGCTGTTCGGCTGCGTGGCCTTCGGCCTGTGGAAGGGCAGCGGCCTGCTGCTTCAGGTGGCCCCGGAAAGCTGGCGCGACATCGTCATCGGCATTGCCGCCACCTTTTTGCGGGTCATGGCGGCCATGGCCGTGGCCCTGGCCTGGACCCTGCCGGTGGGCGTGCTCATCGGCACCAATGCCCGCCTTGCGCGGGTGTTGCAGCCTGTGGTCCAGATCGCCGCGTCCATCCCGGCCACGGCGCTGTTTCCGGTGTTCCTGATGGTGCTGGTGGACGTGACCCACGGCCTGAACGCGGCGGCGGTGCTGCTGATGCTGCTGGGCACCCAGTGGTACCTGCTGTTCAACATCATTGCCGGGGCGTCTTCCATCCCGCGCGACCTCAAGGACACCGCCGCGCTCATCGGCCTTTCGCGCGCGCAGCAGTGGCGCACCCTGATCCTGCCCGCGCTGTTCCCGTACATCGTCACCGGGGCCATCACGGCCAGCGGCGGGGCGTGGAACGCCAGCATCGTTTCCGAGTACGTGTCCTTCGGGGGGCGCACGCTCAGCGCCACGGGCATCGGGGCCATCATCGCCCGCGCCACGGCCGAGGGCGACTTTCCCCTGCTGTTCGCGGGCACGCTGAGCATGATCGTCACCGTGGTGGGCTTCAACCGGCTGGTGTGGCGGCGCCTGTACCGCCTGGCCGAAGAACGTTTTCGCATGGAGTAGGGCATGCACGCACCTCTCGTCACCCTGCGCGGCCTTGGCAAGGCATACGGCAGCGGCGCGCGCCGCTTCACCGCCGTGTCCGGCGTCAACCTGGAAATCGCCGAGGGCGAATTCGTGGCGCTGCTGGGGCCGTCCGGCTGCGGCAAGTCCACCCTTTTGCGTATGATCACCGGCCTCATCGCCCCCACCGAGGGCGAGGTGCTGTACCGGGGCGGGCGGCTGGAAGGGGTGAACCCCCACGCCACCATCGTGTTCCAGACCTTTGCCCTGTTTCCGTGGCTGACCGTGCAGGAAAACGTGGAAGTGGTGCTGAAGGCGCGCGGCGTGCCCCCGCGCGTGCGCGCCCGGCGCGCCCTGGACCTGCTGGACAGGGTGGGGCTGGCGGGCTTCGACAACGCCTACCCGCGCGAGCTTTCCGGCGGCATGCGCCAGAAGGTGGGCTTTGCCCGGGCCATGGCCGTGGAACCGGAACTGCTGTGCCTGGACGAGCCGTTTTCCGCCCTGGACGTGCTGTCGGCGGAAACGCTGCGCGGCGAACTGCTGGAACTGTGGACCAGCGGCAAGATTCCCACCCGGGCCATCCTGATGGTGTCGCACAATATCGACGAGGCGGTGTTCATGGCCGACCGCATCGTGATCATGGACAAGGACCCCGGCCACATCGTGCGCGTGATGCCCGTGGACCTGCCCCACCCGCGCCAGCGCAAGTCGCCGGAGTATCTGGCCTTCGTGGACCGGGTATACGCCCTGCTGGCGGGCCAGACCCTGACCGAGGACGAGGAACTGGGCACCGCCCCCGGCCAGCCCGGCCACACCCGCCGCCTGCCGGACCTGACCATCAACGAGATCGCCGGCCTTGTGGAGCGCATGGCCGACCAGCCCTCCCACGGCGCGGACATCTACCGCCTGACCGAGGAACTGCACGTGTCGTCCGACTACCTGCTGAAGGTCATCGAGGCGGCGGAACTGCTGGGCTTCGTCACCATCCGCGCGGGTGACATGGAACTGACCCCGCTGGGCGAAACCTTTGCCGAGGCGTCCATCCTGGCCCGCAAGGAGATATTCGGTTCGCGCCTGCGCCGCCTGCCGCTGGTGGTCTGGCTGCTGGACCTGCTGCGGGCCAGCGGCAACCGCCAGATCAAGTTCGAGGTGGCGGAGACGGCCCTGTCGCTGGAATTTCCCCGGGCAGAGGCGGCTCGCCAGGTGGAGACCATGATCAACTGGGGCCGCTACGCCGAAATCTTGTCGTACGACGACAACAGCGAGGTCATCCTGCTGGAGCCGGAGGGCGGGGTGCATCTGGAATGACGACTGCCGCCGATTAACGCTTTACATCCCCCAGTGCCGGGGGTATTGATCGCTTATTCAGCTAGGGGAGCCCGTAGGGCTGAGAGTGGAGCACGCCTCCAGACCCTCTGAACCTGAAGCAGTTCACACTGCCGTAGGGAAGCTGAGCGTACCGCGCCCGAAATGCCGGAAACGCCCGTCCACCCTGCGACGGGCGTTTTTTTGTTCGCCCGCCGCAAGGATGCATGACAGGCCGCACGGCGGGCGCGCCATAACGCGAAGCTGGGGGAGCCCGCACGGGCTGAGAGGGAAGGGCAACCTTCCGACCCCGAGAACCTGATGCAGGTCATCCTGCCGTAGGGAAGCTTCCTCGCCTTCGGGCCATCAAAGGGGAGCTTGCCATTCGCAGGCTCCCTTCGCTTTCTCGAACGTCGCGGCAGCGGAGATTACGGCAATGACGATACGCGTGAACGGACAGCAGATGGAATGCGAAACCGGCACGACGCTGCTCCAGTTGCTGGAGCAGATGGCCCTGCGGCCCGAGGCCGTGGTGGTCGAGCGCAACCGCGCCATCGTGAAGTCCGGGGAGTACGGGGCCACCCGGCTCGATCAGGGAGACGAACTCGAACTACTGCACTTCGTGGGAGGGGGCTAGTGACGCACGACACGCACGACAATGACGCGCTGGTGATCGGAGGGACGGCCCTGACGAGCCGCCTCTTCATCGGCACCGGCAAGTACGGCACCGACTCCCTCATCCCTGACGTGGCCGGGGCCTCGGGCTCCCAGGTCATCACCGTGGCGCTGCGGCGCGTGGACCTGGCCAACCCCAGGTCCAACGTGCTGGCCCACATTCCGCCGCACATGCGGCTGCTGCCGAACACCTCCGGCGCGCGGACGGCCGAAGAGGCCGTCCGCATCGCCCGGCTGGCGCAGGCCGCCGGGTGCGGCAACTGGATCAAGATCGAGGTCATTTCCGACAGCCGTTTCCTGCTGCCGGACGGCTACGCCACGGCCCGCGCCACGGAAGCGCTGGCCAAGGAGGGCTTCGTGGTGCTGCCGTACATGAACCCCGACCTGTACGTTGCGCGCGACCTGGTCAACGCCGGGGCCGCCGCCGTCATGCCGCTGGGCGCGCCCATCGGCACCAACCGGGGGCTGCGCACGGCAGAGATGATCGGCGTGCTCATCGAGGAAGTCGACCTGCCGGTCATCGTGGACGCGGGCATCGGCAAGCCCTCGCAGGCCTGCGAGGCCATGGAGATGGGTGCCGCCGCGTGCCTGGTGAACACGGCCATCGCCACGGCGGGCAATCCGGTGGCCATGGCCCGCGCCTTTGGAGAGGCGGTGCGCGCCGGACGCGCGGCATACCTTTCGGGCGCGGGGCCGGTGGTCACGGCGACTGTAGACGGTGCCAGCGCCTCGTCGCCGCTGACGGGCTTTCTGGGGGAATAGCGGCGAAGGGGCGGGCATCGCGGCGGGGCGGCGACCAATACGGCCCCCGGGCTGCCAGTCGGACTGCCCGATCAGGCGGATTTGGCCGGACCTGCCGGACCTGGCGGACCTAGCGGACCTGCCCGGCCAGCCTGTCTGGCCTGCCTGTCCGGTCTGCCGGGCCTGTCTGCCTGACCCGTCTGTCTGGCCGTTTTGTTTGTTCCGTCTGTCCGGCCAGTCTGGTCGCCTTTATCCCGCGTTCGCTTTATTCCCGCACAAGGAGCAGGACATGAGCATGTACGACGTGGTCCGCGAATGGACCCCCCGCGTGGCGGACGCACCCCTGCGCGCCTTCATGGACGCCGCCACGCCGGACGACGTGGCCCGCGTGCTGCGCAAGGAACGCCTTTCCCCGCACGACCTGCTGACCCTGCTTTCCCCGGCGGCGTCCACCCGACTGGAGGCCATGGCCCTTCGCGCCCGAGATCTGACGGTGCGCCACTTCGGGCGCACCATCCAGCTGTTCACCCCGCTGTACCTTTCCAACCACTGCACCAACCAGTGCCGGTACTGCGGCTTCAACGCGCGCAACCACATCCCCCGCCAGCGCCTGACGGACGAGGAAATCCTGGCCGAGGGCCGGGCCATTGCCGCCACCGGGCTGCGCCACCTGCTGCTGCTTACCGGCGATGCGCGCCACGTTTCCGGGCCGGACTACATCGCCCACGCCGCACGCCTGCTGGCCCCGCTGTTCCCTTCGCAGTCGGTGGAGGTCTATTCGCTGTCGGACGAGGAATACGCGCTGCTGGTGGACGCGGGCATCGACGGCATGACCATGTTCCAGGAAACCTACAACGAGGCCCTGTACCCGGAACTGCACCCCGCAGGCCCCAAGCGCGACTATCATTTCCGACTGGACGCGCCGGAGCGCGCCGCCCGCGCGGGCATGCGCGGCGTGGGGCTTGGCGCGCTGCTGGGGCTGGACGACTGGCGGCGCGACGCCTTCTTCACCGCGCTGCACGGCCACTGGCTGCAACGCCGGTATCCCCATGTGGACGCAAGCTTTTCCGTGCCGCGCCTGCGTCCGCACGCCGGGGCCTTCCAGCCAGCGCACGCGGTATCCGACCGCGACCTGGTGCAGGTCATTCTGGCGTATCGCATCTTCATGCCCAGCGCGGGCATTACCGTTTCCACCCGCGAGCGGGCGGGCCTGCGCGACAACCTGATCCCCCTCGGGGTCACCCGCATGTCCGCCGGGGTGAGCACCGCTGTCGGTGGTCACGCCGGACATAAGGATACGGAAGGACAGGGAGATGGGGACGGCGCCACCCCGCAGTTCGAGATTTCCGACCCGCGCAGTGCCGACGAAATGGCCGCCGCCATTGCCGCGCACGGCTACCAGCCGGTGTACAAGGACTGGGAATCGGTGCTGGACGGCGGGTATGGGTGTGGGATAGCGTGCGCCGCGCGACGCACCCCGTCCGGTGAACCTGTTGGGGCACCTGCCCCGGCAGCCCCCCGCGCCACGGCCTGACGCCTTCCTTATAAGGCAGGGAGTGCGCACGGGACGGAAAAGACGGGGCATCCGCGCCGCAATCCCCCCTCTTCAGGAGCTTTCGTGAGCATTCTTTCCGATGGTCTCGCCCGGTATCTCGAACATGACCACCTTGAACGCCTGGCCGCGGCCCGCGTGGGCATTGCCGGGGCAGGGGGCCTGGGCTCCAACTGCGCCGCCATGCTGGTGCGCAGCGGCCTGCGCCGTCTGGTGGTGGCCGACCGCGACGTGGTCGAACCCTCAAATCTCAATCGCCAGCAGTACCAGCCGTTCCATCTCGGCAAGTCCAAGGTGGACGCGCTTGCCGAAAGCCTGCGCGTCATAGAGCCGCGTCTGGTGGTCACCGCCCGGCGTGTGGACCTGACCCCCACCAACGTGGCCGACGTGTTCGCGGGCTGCGACATCCTGGTGGAAGCCCTGGACGACCCGGAGGCCAAGCGCATGTTCGTGGAGGCCGCGCTGGAAATGGGCGCCTTCGTGGTGTCCGCCTCCGGCATGGGCGGCTGGGGCGGCCCGGCCATGCAGATGCGCCGCATGGGCGACCGCATGGTGCTGGTGGGCGACTTCACCAGCGAGGTGGGCCACGACCTGCCCCCGCTGGCCCCGCGCGTGACCATGGCGGCGGCCATGCAGGCGGATGCGGTACTGCACCACATACTCGGCCCCTGCCCCGGTTTTGTGTAATCGGCGTCAGGGCGGGCATATGCTGCGTCAAACAGGCTTTCCGCGCGGGTCACGTACCGAAGACGTACGCTCCCCTTGCGGAAAGCCTGTTTTCCTTGCCTCTACCCACCCTGACGCCGATTACAGGCGGGGTGCCGGTTCGCGGTGGGGCCATATGCAGCGTCAAGCCGACTTTCCCTGCCGCTGACCCCGCCGCGCGCGTTACGCAGGTTGCGCAGGGGCGGTAGGGGCAGGTGTTTTATGGACTTATAACTGGCTTTGATGACTTGGTATTCTGCGGAGCCCGAAAGCTCAGTTCTTCCCCAAAAAAGGAGCATCCCATGCCGCGCATCCTTCCCGGCAGCACGCCGGAAGCCGACATCTACTGCCTGACCGATGACGGGCTGTCGCGGGGGCGGTCCGCCGTGGACGTGGTGGACGCCATGCTGCGCGGCGGCGCGCGCATCGTGCAGTACCGCGAGAAGGACAAGCACGCCGGTGAGATGCTGCGCGAGTGCATGGAACTGCGCCGCATGACCCGCGAGGCCGGGGCCTGTTTCATCGTCAACGACCACGTGGACATCGCCATGCTGTGCGATGCCGACGGGGTGCACGTGGGGCAGGAGGACCTGCCCGTGCAGGCGGTGCGGCAACTGGTGGGGCCGGGGCGCATCATCGGGCTGTCCACCCATTCGCCGGAGCAGGCCCGCGCCGCCGTTGCAAGCGGGGCGGACTACATCGGCGTGGGGCCCATTTTCGCCACCAGGACCAAGAAGGACGTCTGCGCGCCCGTTGGCTTCGAATACCTGGACTGGGTGGTGGCCAACATTGCGCTGCCGTTCGTGGCCATTGGCGGCATCAAGCTGCACAACGTCGGGCAGGTGGCCGCGCACGGCGCGCGGTGCTGCGCGCTGGTCTCGGAAATCGTGGGCGCGGACAATGTTGCCGCCCGCTTCGCGGAAGCCCGTGCGGCCATGGGTGCGGCGCGGGGGTAGTCTGTCCCGACGCTCCGGCAGCCGCGCCGGGGCAGCCCGTTTCCTTCGGCACCCTGCGCTCCGGCATGTTTGCGTACCGTCTTGCCAAGGTCGTGCACCCTGCGCATTCTGGGCGTCCTGCTCAGCCTGCGGAGTGCCTCCTTCGTTTTTTCCTTCTTTTCGTATCCGCAATGCACGCAAAAACGCGGCGCTCCCGAAAGGGCAGCGCCGCGTTGTTCATTGCGTGCAGCAACGGTGCGGTGGCCACGACGGACAGGAAGCCCGCCGTCAGGTGACTTCCTCTTAGGCGATTTCTTCCAGCAGGCCGGAGACGCCAGCGGACGTGCTTGTCGCATCCGCAGTGGCGAACAGGCTGGCGAAGTCGAAGCCGCCCGCGCTGCCGTAGGCGTTCATGGCCCGACGCAGTTCGGCGGTGGAAGTGTCGGACCCGTTCTCGCCGCGCGCCAGGCGCAAGGCATCGGCGTAACCGGGGATGGCGGCGGCCAGTTCCTCGGTGGAAATCATGCCGTCCTTGTTGGTGTCCAGCTCGTCGTAGTCCTCGTCCTCGTCGTCCCCCGCATCCGAGCCCGTGCCCGACGCGCCGCTTGCGGCACCCCCCGAAAGAACGCCGGAGGCGGAGCCGGAGCCTTGCGCCGTCAGGCTGGAGTCCGTGGAGGACGTGGAGCCGCCCTTTAGCGCCGTGGTCAGTTCATCGCCGCTGATCACCCCGTCGCCGTCCAGATCGAACTGGTTGAAGGTGTCCTCTTCCAGCCCGGTTTCCTCGGCGGT
Source organism: Nitratidesulfovibrio sp. SRB-5 (assembly GCF_019931275.1). Classification (NCBI taxonomy): domain Bacteria; kingdom Pseudomonadati; phylum Thermodesulfobacteriota; class Desulfovibrionia; order Desulfovibrionales; family Desulfovibrionaceae; genus Nitratidesulfovibrio; species Nitratidesulfovibrio sp. SRB-5. Next base: position 1,290,935 of record NZ_JAIOTY010000002.1, read on the forward strand.
CAGGCCACCACTCTTGTCGGTGTCGGCAAGGCCCATGATCATGGCCGAAAGCGAGGCATAGGCCTGCGCGGCGGCGTCGGACGCGGCAGTTGTGTCCACCGAAAGCGTGCCGTCGTCGCCGATGCTGGCCACGCCCGACTTCAGGGCGGCTTCAAGCTCGAAGCCGGTCACGGTGCCGTCGCCGTCGGTGTCCAGGGCGTTGAACGAATCCTGCTCCAGCCCCGATTCCTTCAGCGAAAGTCCGCCGTTGACGTCCTTGTCCAGTTGGCCCAGCAGCGATGCTGTCTGCGCGAAGGCAGTGCCCTGATCGCCCTCTTTCATCATGGCGATGAGCTTGTCGCGGTTGCTGAACAGCCCGCTTGCCTGGGTGGTGCCTTCATCGTCGTCCGACCCGCCGAACAGGCTGGCCAGTGACGATGTGGCGCTTTGGGTAATCTGCGACGTCTGGTCGCTGCCCCAGGACGCCAGCAATTCCTGTAGCGTGGAACTGCTGGAACTTATTCCCGATATGCTCATGAGTACCTCCTATCGTACCTCATGTGCGCAGCGCCGTGCTCGCCCGCAGCCCGAGGGCAGGAAAAGCGTGCCGCACCATGCGGCACGGCGCTGAAAAAGCAAGAATCGCACCAACGGCAAGGCTTGCCGGGCGGTGCGAAGGGCGCTGCGAAGGGCGGTGCGAAGGGCGCTGCGGGTAATGCCGGGCATGGCGGGCCAGCAAGCGCACCGGGCTAGATGGGCGTCTGTTCGCAAGGCTGGCCGGGGGCATGGCGTGATGGGCCGCAACAAGCCCCCGGCAAGCGATGTGTGTGCGAGGTGGCTGGCCAGTGCTAGGCGTTTCCTGCTGCCCCCGTGGCTGCCTGGGCCGCTTCGGTGGCGGCTGCGTCCGCCAGCACGTCTGCGATGTCGCCAACAGTGGAACTGTCCGCCGTGGCGGTGCCTGCGTCGCCCGATGCGGAACCGCCAGTTGCCGCAACGGCACCAGAGGTGTCGGTGGTGGTGCCCGTGCTGCCGGTGGGGGCGGTTTCGAACAGGGCGGTCATCAGGCCGCCCATGTTGCCCTCGTACCGTTCCACGGCTTCGCGCGCGGCCATGCCGTAGGCCTTGCGCCCGTAGTTGCTGCGCGCCACGGAACTCAGCGCGTGCAGGGCGCCCATGACGTCCAGCATCTGTTGCAGCGACCCGCCGAATTCATTGGCGGTGACGCTGCCGTCGCCGTCGGTGTCGAGCTGCGCAAAGCGGTTCTGGTCAAGGCCGGATTCCGACTGCGACAGGCTGCCGTTGTCGTCGGCGTCCAGGCGCTCCACGATGCGCAGGGCAATGCGCGAGGCCATGGCCCCCACCGTGCCCGCCTGGGTGGACGCGGTGTCGGCGGCTGCTGCCCCGGCGGCGGTGGTTGCCGTGGTGTCCGTGCCGCCATCGGTCGTGTCGGCGGTGCCGGTGCCCTGCAGGGTGGCGGGGGCCGTCAGGCGCACGGCCAGTTTGCCGTCCAGGGTGGCGGCGATGGCGCCCGCCAGCGCTGCGGTGGAAAGCTCGCCGGAAGAGAGCAGTCCGTCGCCGTCGGTGTCCAGGCTGGTGAACACGTCGCCCGCAAGGCCGGTTTCCGCGGCGGAGAGTGCGCCGTCGCCGTCGGCATCGCCCTTTTCGATGAGCAGCCCGGCCACCGCTGACGCCTGTTCCGCCGTTGGTCCTGTTGTCGCGGTGGGCGCGGGCGTCTCGCCCGTGCCGGTTTCGGTGCCGGTGTCCGACCGCATCAGGTCTATCAGTTCATCGCGCTTGCTGCGCAGCCCTGCGCGCAACTCGCGACTGCTGACCGCGCCGTCGCCGTTCTTGTCCAGGGCGGCGAATGCCGACTCGGACAGTTGCGACTCTGTGGCGGAAAGGCTGCCGTCGTCGTCGGCATCCAGTTCCTCCATCATGGCGCTGGCCAGGCGGGCTGTGGTCCTGCCCACCCCCCTGCCCCTGCCGTGCCACGGGTCCCACCCGCTGCTGGAGATTCCTCCGTGGTTCTCGATGTTCATGCGTCCTCCGTCTGCCCTCCCAGGTCTGCCCGGGGCATGGCCCCGGGTATCAAGCCGCAACACGAACGGCGGCGGAAGGTTTTGCCCGTTTTCCGGGCTGCGCGGCACAACGCAAGTTCTGTTCCGGGGGCGTTATTTTCCGTCCCGGGACAACGGCAGGCCCGTCGCGTCGCGCTGGTGGGCGCCTGCCGCGCGAATTGGCGGGAGAAGGGCGAAAGGGGCAGAAGGGCAACTGCCCGCGCATGCCACAGGGGCAATCCCGCCGGGTAGGCGGAGAGATGCATGTGCCGTTCAGCAGTCGTCGGATTCGTCCTCCGGCGTTGCGGCAGCCAGGCGCAGAGGAGTGCTGGCGGCGTGGTCGGGGAAGGCCCTGCCGATGAGTCTGCCCGGCGGCATTCCCATGGCCTCGGCAATGGCAAGGATGTTCAGCAGGCAGAGATTGCGCTCGCCTCGTTCCACACCGCCGATGTATGTGCGGTGCAACTCCACTCTTTCGGCCAACTGTTCCTGTGACCAGCCAAGTGATTCCCGAATCTGGCGAATTGTCGTTCCCAGTGCCATAAGTTGTTGTTTTTCTAGGGTAGAGTATCCTGGCATGGCTTCCTCCGTTGGCTGAAAGAATCCATTCAGGTTCTGCGTTGACGACTATAAGTCTACAGACTATAAGTATCACACACCGTCTTTGATTCATAAGGCCATGTATTCAAAATTCTATTGCAGTGGAGAGAGCGGAGCATTGATTTGTGCGCTCTGTCTGTAAGCATGTGTTTTTTGGATGATGCGTCCTGTGTATCTTTATCATTGGTTGTATGAAATTTTTTGTTGCGTGCGCAATATCCATGCACAAGTAGCAATGCGGCAAGGAATACTCATTTTTTTAGTGTTGATTAAGGATTCTGTGTATTTTTTTGATGCATGAAATTGTGCGTATACTTGATATCTATTTTATTTATAGGGATCGGACTAATTCAAAATATCTTTATGATCAAACGTGTTTTTGAATTTTTGCATGACATCGTATTGTTTGCTGCCAAAATGTATAATTAGGTGTTAGGGGCGTAGAAGGAGTGTGTTGGAAGACGTTTGGGAGTGTATCATGACGTTGAAGGGAAAGTTGATTTCAAGCTTTGCTGTTTTGATTGTTCTTATTGCTGGTGTTGGCGGGTATTCTTCTGTGCAATTACGTGAAATTTTTGGAGATGTTGTAGAGCTTACGCAAAACTGGATGCCCAGTATAAAGATTGTCGGAGATATCCGCGTCAACCTGAACGAAGTTCGGCGTCAGCAGTTGCAGCACGTCATTGCGCAGGATGACTCCGTCATGGAGGACATCGAGCGTAACCTGAAGGCCATCAATGGCCGGCGGCTGGCCAACAGCAGCATGTACGAGAAGCTGATCTCTTCGCCCGAGGAACGTGCGGCTTTTCGGGAGTACAACGCGAATTTCGAGCAGTACCTGTCCGGGTTGGACAAGATGATGGCCCTTTCGCGCCAGAAGCGTACGGAAGAGGCCATGGCCCTGGATGTGAAGGAATTGCGGCCCGCCTATGAAGCCGCCGCTGCCGCCCTGCGCCGTTGTGTGGAAATGAACGACAAGGGGTCCAAGGATTCCGGCGATGCCGCAGGCAACCGTGTTTCAACCACCCAGCAGGTCAGCATCGCCCTGGTTGCCGTTGCCCTGCTGATTGGCGTTGGGGCCGCCGTGTTCCTGATCCGCTCCACCCTCAACCAGCTTGGGGAAGACCCCGGCTACTTGCAGGGTGTTTCGACAGAGATCGCCGCAGGCAACCTGAACGTGAGCTTCCGTTCCGAACGGCACTTGTCCGGGGTGTATCAGGCCATGCAGGCCATGGTGGCCACCCTCAAGGGCAAGATTGCCGAGGCCGACGAGAAGACCGTGTTGGCCGAGGCCAAGGAACGCGAGGCCATGGTCGCCACCGCCGCGGCGGAAGAAGCCCGCAAGCAGGCGGAAAACGCCAAGCGCGAAGGCATGATCCAGGCCGCCCAGAAGCTGGAAGGCGTGGTGGAGGTGGTGTCCTCTGCCTCCGAAGAGCTTTCCGCCCAGATCGAACAGTCTGACCGGGGCGCGGAAGAGCAGTCCAAGCGCGTGGCCGAAACCGCCACGTCCATGGAAGAAATGAACGCCTCGGTGCTGGAAGTGGCCCGCAATGCGGGCACCGCCGCCACCTCGTCCGAAAACGCCCGCAACAAGGCCGAATCGGGCGCGGACATCGTGAACAGCGTGGTGCGCGAAATCTCGCAGGTGCAGCAGCAGTCCATGGACCTGAAGCGCGACATGGAAGACCTGGGCCGCCAGGCTGAGGCCATCGGCCAGATCATGAACGTCATCAGCGACATTGCCGACCAGACCAACCTGCTGGCGCTGAACGCCGCCATCGAGGCTGCCCGCGCCGGTGACGCCGGGCGCGGATTCGCCGTCGTCGCCGACGAGGTGCGCAAACTGGCCGAAAAGACCATGCAGGCCACCAGCGAGGTGGGCAGCGCCATCCGGGGCATCCAGCAGGGCGCCCAGAAGAACATGGACAACGTGGACCGCTCTGTGCGCGCCATCGAGGAAACCACCCGCCTGGCCCAGGACTCGGGCGCATCGCTGAAGGAAATCGTGGCGCTGGTGGATTCCGCCACCGACCAGGTGCGCGGCATTGCCACCGCCTCGGAGCAGCAGTCCGCAGCCAGCGAAGAGATCAACCGGGCAGTGGAGCAGGTCAGCACCATCTCTGCCGAGACGGCGCAGGCCATGCGCGAGGCGGCCAAGGCGGTGTCCGAACTGTCCAACCAGGCCCAGGTGCTGCGCCGCCTGGTCGAAGAACTGAAGCAGGCATAGGCGCGCCATGGAAGCTACCCAAGAAACCATCGCGTCCCTTGCATCGGGCATGTCCGGGGCATCCGGGCAATTCCGGCCGGGCGGGGGAGACGGCATGTTGCTGCAACTCGTCACCTTCACCCTGGGCGAAGAGGAGTTCGGCGTGGACATCCTGCGGGTGCAGGAGATCATCCGCATGATGCCGGTTACCCGCGTGCCCGCCGCGCCCTCGTTTGTCGAAGGCATCATCAACCTGCGCGGCAAGGTCATCCCCGTCATCGACATGCGGGCGCGCTTCGGCCTGCGGGCCGGGGCAGCGGACGAAAAGACCCGCATCATGGTGGTGGAAATGGAAGGCCGCGTGGCCGGGTTCATCGTGGATTCGGTGTCGCAGGTGCTGCGCCTGCCCGCCTCCACGGTAGAGGCCCCCCCTGCCGTCATCGAGGGGGGCGGCTCCGACTTCATTCGCGGCGTGGGCAAGCTGGAAGGGCGGCTGTTGCTGCTGCTCGACCTCGACCTGCTGCTGGGCGAAACCGAGAAGGCCGTGCTGGACGGCATCCGGTAGCAGGTTTCACTGACAGATTGCCTCGTGGGCGCGCCGTGAGAGCCGGTGCGCAAGCGATCCCCCGCCGTGCCAGGCGCGCGGCAACGCCCACGAGACATGTCGGACGCCGCCAGCCCGCCTTATTCCCCGACATGGCGGGTCCCCCCAAAGGCGGCGTACCGACCACGAGGGCGGAGCATAGGACATGCCCCGCCCTCGTGCCGTTTCGGGCGACGGATTTTCTTTTCGCGCCATGTGCCGCGAGCGCTCACGGTGACTGCGTCCGGGGCATGCGGCTGTGGCGCCCCGCGCAGGACGTTTCCGCCCCCGCCGCCCTGATTCCCCACCATGCCGCACACGATGGCAAGGCATTGCTGCTTGCGCCCGCCGGGACGTTTCTTGCGTGCCCGCTCCTTTCCCGCTGTCTTCTGCGTGGCGTTGCCGGGTTTCCTGCCGCACCGGCGTCGGACGCCGTTTCACGCCGCCCCACTGTTTCCGTGCATGACCGGCCCGGAGTACCGGGTGATGATTATTTTGCGCGGAATATTCGCGTTTCCTTGTAATCATCAGGGAGTATTTTGTAAGCTGGCAATAGTGTCCGCAGTGTCCATCGCGTGCCACCCGCAAGAAAGGGGCGCGCCGTGGACGACGCCTCCGGATGGTCCGCGGTGTGGGGTGGGTGTGGGGTGCAGTGCGCCAGCGTCGCCGCACCGGCGTGAATGATGCGTGTAGGTAGTGGCGTTTCACGGATTTTCGGAACGATGCGAGGTGGTCATGACGCTCAAGATGAAGATGATTCTGAACGTTGCCATGTTGCTTGTGCTGACGGTGGGGGTGGGTGGGTTTTCCAGCATGCAGTTCCGGAATATTCTGGGTAACGTGACGGAGTTGACGCAAAACTGGGTGCCCAGCATCAAGGCTGTCGGAGACATCCGGGGAAACCTGAACGAGGGGCGGCGGCAGTTTCTGCAACACATCATCGCCGAAGATCCTCGCGACATGGAGGAGATAGAGCGCAGCATACGCGTCATAGAAGGGCGCAGGCAGGCCAACGGCACCCTGTACGAAAATTATATCGACAACCCCGAAGAACGCGCGGCCTATGCGGAATACCTTGCGGCGTACACGCGTTACGTGCAGAGCCTGGAGAAGGCGCTTGCACTTTCACGGCAGAACAGGGCCTCCGAGGCTTCGCAGATCGACCGGAAGGAACTGAAGCCGGCATTCGACGCGGCAGTTCTGGCGCTGCGCCGTTGCGTGGACGTGAACCACGAAGGATCGAGGTTGTCGGGTGAAATCGCCGAGGGGCAGGTCAGTTCGGCCCTGTCGGTGAACATGGCGTTGATGGGCATGGCGCTGTTCATCGGGTTGAGCGCGGCCACCTACCTCGTCAAGTCGACGCTGCGGCAACTGGGTGAAGACCCCGGCTATCTGCGTGCCATATCGGCGGAGATCGCGGCGGGCAACCTTGACGTGGAGTTTCGTTCCGGGGGCAAGATGTCCGGCGTCTACCAGGCCATGCAGGCCATGGTGACGACGTTGAAGGGCAAGATAGCCGAAGCCGACGAGAAGACCCTTGTGGCGGAAGCCAGGGAGAACGACGCCCGGATGGCCATGGCGGCGGCGGACGAGGCGCGCGGGCGTGCCGAGGCGGCCAATGCCAGCATGCGCGAGGCGGCGCGCAAGCTGGAAGACGTGGTGCGCGTTGTTTCCGGCGCCTCGGAAGAGCTTGCGGCGCAGATAGAGCATTCCGACCGTGGGGCCGAGGAACAGTCGCGCCGCGTGGCCGAGACCGCCACGTCCATGGAGGAAATGAATGCATCGGTGCTCGAAGTGGCGCGCAATGCCGCCACGGCGGCCTCGTCCTCCGAAGAGGTGCGCGCCAAGGCCGAGGCCGGGGCCGACATCGTCAACAACGTGGTGCGCGAGATTTCGCAGGTGCAGCAGCAGTCCATGGGGCTGAAGCGCGACATGGAAGACCTGGGCCGCCAGGCGGAAGCCATTGGCCAGATCATGGACGTCATTTCCGACATCGCGGACCAGACCAACCTGCTGGCGCTGAACGCCGCCATAGAGGCTGCCCGCGCCGGAGACGCGGGGCGCGGCTTTGCCGTGGTGGCCGACGAAGTGCGCAAGCTGGCCGAAAAGACCATGCAGGCCACCAGCGAAGTGGGTGCTTCCATCAAGGGTATTCAGCTTGGGGCGCGCAAGAACATGGACAACGTGGACCGCTCTGTGCAGGCCATAGAGGAAACCACCCGGCTGGCCCAGGGGTCCGGTGCATCGCTGAAGGAGATAGTGCTGCTGGTGGATGCAACCACCGATCAGGTGCGCGGCATAGCCACCGCGTCGGAGCAGCAGTCCGCCGCCAGCGAGGAGATAAACCGCGCCGTGGAGCAGGTAAGCACCATCTCGGGGGAAACGGCGCAGGCCATGCGCGAGGCGGCGGGTGCGGTTACGGAGCTTGCCGGGCAGATATCCGTGCTGCGCGGGCTAGTGGACGACCTGAAGCGGGTATAGCCCCGAACAGGCAAGCTCGCCGGACAGACAAGCTCGCCGGACAGGCAAGCTCCCCAAGCAGGTTGCCTCCGGTGACAGGCATGGTCCCGGACAGGCATGGTCCCGGACAGGCATGGTCCCGTGGCTTGCCGCGTGCCCGACCGGTTCCGCCAACGTCAGACGGCGCGCTCCCAAGGGAGCGCGCCGTCGTTTTTGCCTGCTTTCCGTGGCAGGGCCGTCGCCCCGCCCGCTACACCTCGAACAACATCTCCAGGTCTTCGCGGGTCAGCGACTTCCAGGCTTCCTGGCCGGGGATGATGGCCTCGGCCACGCCGCGCTTCATGTCCTGCAACTTCAGGATCTTTTCTTCCACCGTGTTTTCGCAGATCAGCTTGTAGCTGAACACCTGCCGGGTCTGGCCGATGCGGTGCGTGCGGTCGGTGGCCTGGCTTTCCACGGCGGGGTTCCACCACGGGTCGTAGTGGATGACGTAGTCGGCGGAGGTCAGGTTAAGGCCCGTGCCGCCCGCCTTCAGCGAAATGAGGAAGATGGGAATCTCGGGCGTGTTGTTGAAGCGGTCCACCTGATCGAAGCGGTCCTTGCTGGTGCCGTCCAGGTAGCAGAAGGGAATGGCGTTGATCTGCAGCCACGAGCGGATGATGTGCAGCATCTGCACGAACTGCGAGAACACCAGCACCTTGTGGCCTTCCTCCACGATGTCGGTGATCATGTCCTTGAAGGCGTCGAACTTGCCGGAGGGCAGGTTGGTGGTCAGCCCCGGCATGTCCAGCTTCAGAAGGCGCGGGTGGCAGCATATCTGGCGCAGTTTCAGCAGCGCGTCCAGGATGGACATCTGGCTCTTGGCGATGCCCTTCTCGTCCACGTCGGCCATCACCTGCTCCTTCAGCTTGCGGGCAAGGGCGGCGTACAGTTCCGCCTGTTCTTCGGCCAGGGCGCAGTAGTAGGTGTTCTCGATCTTGGGGGGCAGGTCTTTCGCCACCTCGGACTTGGTGCGCCGCAGAATGAACGGGCGCACGCGGGTGCGCAGGTAGTCCAGGGTTTCGCTGTCGCCGTCCTTGATGGGCTTGATGATGCCCCGCTGGAAGGCGTGCTGCGAGCCCAGGAAGCCCGGCATCAGGAATTCGAACAGCGACCACAGCTCGAACAGGTTGTTCTCGATGGGCGTGCCCGACAGGCACAGCCGCATGCGGGCGTTGATGCGCCGCACGGAACGCGCCGTGATGGTGTTGGGGTTCTTGATGTTCTGCGCTTCGTCCAGGATGATCGAGTTGAACTCGTGCTCCTGCAATTCTTCCAGGTCGCGCCGCAACAGGGCGTAGGTGGTGACCACCAGGTCCGATTCGTCGATGCGGCGGAACATGCCCTCGCGCCGGGTGCCGTAGATGATCAGGCGGCGCAGGTCGGGCACGAACTTCTGGGCTTCACGGTCCCAGTTGGGCAGCACCGAGGTGGGCACCACGATCAGGTTGGGCCCCACTGCCCCGCGTTCCACCATGTGCTGGATGAACGACAGGGTCTGGATGGTCTTGCCGAGGCCCATTTCGTCGGCCAGGATGCCGCCAAAGCCGTATTCGCGCAAAAAGTTGAGGTACGACAGGCCCTGCTGCTGGTAGCCGCGCAGTGACGCCGTAAGCCCCTTGGGCGGATCGATGGGCCGTATCTCGCGGAAGTTGCGGATCTTGTCGCGCAGGCTGTTCCAGAACGGGTCGGTCTGGGCGTCGGGCAGGTCGTCCAGCAGGCTGTCCAGCACCGGGGCCTCGAACTGCTGGAACTGCTTCTGCGGCGGCTTTTCCGGGTCCAGGCCAAGAGCCTGCAACTTGTGGGCGATGCGCTTCAGCCAGGCTTCGGGCAGGCTGGTGTACGAGCCGTCCTTCAACTGCACGTAGCGCTTGCCCTGGGCCCACGCCTTCCAGATCTTGTCGATGGGCACCTTCTGGCCGTCGTATTCCACGGTGATGTCGAGGGAGAACCACTTGTCTTCCTCGCTCGTTTCCACCTTGGCCGTGATGACGGGCTGCGACAGGCGCACCTTGTAGCGCGACAGGGCCTTTTCGCCGTACACGCGGTACAGTTCCACCAGCTTGGGATAGGCGTCGAGCAGGAAGTTGATGGCCTCTTCCGGCTCCAGGAACCACATGCGGTTGCTGCGCGGCTGAAAGCGCATTTCGGCCAGCAGCGCGGTAAGCGATGCCTCTTCTTCCTGATGGCGGCGGATGAGGCAGGTATGGCCGTCGATGGTGTAGCTGCCGGTCTGGAAGTCGGGGTTGGGGCCGGGCAGGTAGAATTCGCCGTGCACCGTCTCGTAGATGTTCTGGATTTCCAGCGTCAGCAGGCTGCCTTCCTCGTCCAGGAACAGCTTGGGGTTGTACGTGGCCGGCTGGAAGATGGGTTCCATGTGCTTCAGGAACTCTTCCTGCCCGTACAGGTCGCTGGTGGGCAGCTTGGTCCACACCCGGTCGAGGAACTCGGAAATGTCTTCCTGCGGGATCATCGGGGGCTGGCGCACGAGATCCTGCACCAGTTGCGAGTTCAGGCTGGTGTGCACGGGGTAGAAGCCTTTGTTCCAGCACACCCACAGCGGCATCTGGCCGTGAAAGGTCACCTCGCTGCCGATGATGGAGAACGGCTGCTTGCCTTCGCGGTGCAGCATCACGTCGAACGACAGCCCGTCGTCGGTGAGTTGCGGCTTCAGCTTCAGGCGCATGGAGGTGCGCTCGATGCGGCAGGGCTGGTCGGTGTCGCCCCAGAACAGGTAGTATTCGTTGCGGATGGCCCACAGGAACCAGGTCAGCAGGCCGTCCGGCACCTCTATGCGGTGGCCGTAGTAGTCCACGATCTGGCCGATCTGCTGCGACACCTGCGCCAGCTGGGGCGAAAGTTCGCACCAGTCGGGGTTGCGCAGGATCTGTTCCAGCGTGATTTCATTGTGTACCGTGGACAGGCCCGACTTGTTCTGGCGGCCCCGGAACAGCGAAACCAGAAGTCGCCCCGGCTCGGGGTGAAAGCGGAAGATCAGGTAATGCTGGCCCGCTTCCGGCTCTATGGCGGTGGAAAAGAAGGCGCGGAAATTCTGCCGCCATTCGGTCTTGGGCCGGGCGGGTTCTTCGCCGCCGGAGCGCGTTTCCAGCGACGACAGCATCTTGAGGGCGGTGGCCCCCACGTGCCTGCACACGCCAGAGAATGAATCCGGGCAGTTGCAGTGGTAGGCGGTGGTGCCTTCGCCAAGGTTGATGGACAGCTTGGGCGAATATATCTGGAAGTCTTCCCCCTGGATGCTTCCTTCAACTTCCCAATAGCCGTCGGCCTTCTTCAGGCTCAGTTTCTGGACGCCGCCCTCGGCGAGAATGTCCTGCGATCCGTCCAGGATGTATTCCGGGATGGAATCATGGACGAAGTCCTGCAGGAGCGAACGGACGGATTGCTCCTCGTTCAGTTCCATATGCTCGTGTGCTCCTCTGGAGTCGCAACCGGAGGGGAGGCGCGCATGCCGGATGCGGGCGGGGCGCGCTTCGAACATGTCCCCCCGGACGAAGCGCAATTGACCAGATTAGTCCAAAATTGCACCATAATCAATAGCGGGGGCGTTTGCTCACGGCGCGGGACAATGATATCCAACGCGCTCGGGCGGAATCCGGCGCGCCACGCGCGGGGATACGCCCATGCTATCGTGAAATCATACCCCATCCACGGGAATAGGCAATAGCCGGAGGCAATCGCATGAACCGCACCGCTTCACCCGCGCCGCGCGCCACGCGCGCAGGCCTGTACCTTCTGGCGCTTCTGCTGTGCCTGTTGCTGGCCGCCTGCGGCGACTCCGCCCCCCGGGGCGACAAGGACGGCGGCCAGAACGGCACCACGGGTGCCGGGGGCAACGCCACCTCGGCCCAGGGGGGGCAGGCCGCCGCGCCAACGCCCGGAGAACCGGTCACCGGCGACAGGATCATTCTCGGCACCATCGGAGAACCGTCCAACCTGCTGCCGTTCATCGCGTCCGACGCGTCGTCGCACGAGGTCAGCGACCAGATTTTCGTGGCCGCGCTGCGCTACGACAAGGACCTGAACATCGAGAAGTGGGCCGCCGCCTCGTACGAGGTGCTGGAAAACGGCACCCTGCTGCGTTTCACCCTGCGCGACGACATCCGCTGGGAGGACGGCAAGCCCCTGACCGCCGACGACGTGGAGTTCACCTACAAGCTGATGGTGGACCCCAAGACCCCCACCCCCTACGCCGAGGACTACCTGGCCATCCAGGAATTCCGCAAGACGGGGCCGCTGTCGTTCGAGGTGCGCTACGCCAGGCCCTTTGCCCGCTCGCTGATTACCTGGATGCACGGCATCATGCCGAAGCACCTGCTGGAAGGGCAGGACCTGATGAACACGCCCTTCTCGCGCAAGCCCGTGGGCGCCGGACCGTACCGGCTGAAGGAATGGGAGGCGGGCACCCGCCTGACCCTGGAGGCCAGCCCCAGCTACTTCCTGGGCCGCCCCTACATCGACGAGGTGGTCTACCGGATCATCCCCGACCTTTCGACCATGTTCCTGGAACTGAAGGCCCAGCGCCTGGACATGATGAACCTGAGCCCGCAGCAGTACCTGCACCAGACCAACGGGGCCGAATGGGACATGGCCTGGCGCAAGTTCCAGTACCTGTCCTTCGGCTACAGCTACCTTGGCTACAACCTGTCGCTGCCCATGTTCAGGGATGTGAAGGTGCGCCAGGCGCTTACCTGCGCCATAGACCGCAAGGCGCTGGTGGCCGGGGTGCTGCTGGGGCAGGGCATGCCCACCGTGGGCCCGTACAAGCCGGGCACCTGGGTATACAATGACAAAATTGATGATTATCCGTATGATCCTGCCAAGGCCAGGGAACTGCTGGCGCAGGCAGGCTGGGCCGACACCAACGGCGACGGCCTTCTGGACAAGGACGGCGCGCCCTTCGCGTTCACCATCCTGACCAATCAGGGCAACGACCAGCGCATCAAGGCCGCCACCATCATCCAGAGCCAGCTCAAGTCCGTGGGCATCGACGTGAAGATACGCACGGTGGAGTGGGCGGCCTTCATCAAGGAATTCGTGGACAAGGGGCGCTTCGACGCCGTGCTGCTGGGCTGGAACATCCTGCAAGACCCCGACCTGTACGACGTGTGGCATTCGTCCAAGGCCGTGCCCGGCGGGCTGAACTTCGTGGGTTACAAGAACCCGGAGGTGGACGACCTGCTGGAACGCGCCCGTTCCACCTTCGATCAGGCCGAACGCAAGAAGCTGTACGACCGGTTCCAGGAAATCCTGCACCGCGACCAGCCGTACTGCTTCCTGTACACGCCGTATTCGCTGCCCATCGTCAGTTCGCGTTTCCAGGGGCTGGAACCCGCTCCGGCCGGGCTGACCCACAACTTCACCCGCTGGTGGACCCCGAAGGAACAGCAGCGGTATCGCATGCAACAGTGACGGGTTGACTCCGGAGTCCCTTCGGAAACAGCCTCTCTTGGGAATGTAACCCCAGCTTTTCCCACCGCACCCGGCCCCGCCGCCGGGTGCGCGCGATTTCGCGGCAGTGACCGGCGGGACCACACAGCCAACTCCGGCCATGGCGCTGCCCGCCCTGGCCGACGTACACGGGCCATAACCGCATGATCCGCATCCAGGACGTCCTCGACAAGGTGGCGTCGGTCAACAAGAACGCCGACCTTGCCCTCATACAGAAGGCCTACGTGTACGCGGCCGCCGCGCACGCTGGCCAGACGCGCCTTTCGGGCGAGCCGTACCTGTCGCACCCGCTGGCGGTGGCCTATTCGCTGGCCGAAATGCGCTTCGACGAGGCGGCGATAGCCGCCGGGCTGCTGCACGACACGGTGGAAGACACCACCGTGAGCATCGAGGACATCGACACCCTGTTCGGCGAAGAAGTGGCCGACGTGGTGGATGGCGTCACCAAGATCAGCCAGATGACCTTCGAGAGCAAGGAAGAGGCCCAGGCCGAGAACATCCGCAAGATGATCCTGGCCATGGCGCACGACATCCGGGTGCTCATCGTCAAGCTGGCCGACCGCCTGCACAACATGCGCACCCTGGGCTTCCAGAAGTCGCACAAGCAGAAGCTGATCGCCCAGGAAACCATGGACATCTACGCCCCGCTGGCCAACCGGCTGGGGCTGCACCGCATCAAGCTGGAACTCGAGGACCTGAGCTTCCGCTACCTGAAGCCCGACGTCTACGCCCAGATCGACGAATGGCTGGACACCAACCAGGTGGTGGAACGCCACTACATCGAACGGGTCATCACCCGCATCCGCGAGATACTGGAGAAGAACGAGATCAAGGGCGAGGTGCGCGGGCGCATCAAGCACAAGTACAGCATCTACAAGAAGATGGTGCAGCAGGACCTGACGCTGGACGACATGCACGACATCATCGCCTTCCGGGTGATCGTGGGCGACCTGCGCGACTGCTACGCCGTGCTCGGCCTGATGCACGCCCAGTGGAAGCCGGTGCACGGGCGGTTCAAGGACTACATCTCCATGCCCAAGGCCAACGGGTACCGCAGCCTGCACACCACGGTCATCGGGCCGGAAGGCGAGCGCATGGAGATACAGATCCGCACGGAGGAAATGCACCGCCTGGCGGAACACGGCGTGGCCTCGCACTGGCTGTACAAGGAAGGCAGCCGGGTGAATCCGCGCGACCTTGAGCAGTTCACCTGGCTGCACGAGATTCTGGACCGCCAGAAGATGGAGACCGACTCCAAGGAGTTCATGCAGTCGCTGCGCCTCGACCTGTTCAAGGACGAGGTGTACGTGTTCACCCCGCGCGGCGACGTGAAGGAACTGCCCGAAGGGGCAACCCCCATAGATTTCGCCTACCTGATCCATACGGAAGTGGGCAACCACTGTGCCGGGGCCAAGGTCAACGGCAAGCTGGTGCCGCTGGGCACCGCCCTGAAAAGCGGCGACACCATAGAGGTCATTACCGACAACAGCCGCCGCCCCAGCCGCGACTGGCTGAAGTTCGTCAAGACGGCCAAGGCCCGCAGCCGCATCCAGCACTACATCCGCACCGAAGAGCGCGAACGGTCCATCGCGCTGGGGCGCGAGATGCTGGAAAAGGAAGGGCGGCGCATGGGCATCAACATCACCAAGGCCCTGCGCGACGGTGACCTGCTGCCCGTGATCAAGGAACTTTCGCTGGGCAGCGTGGAAGACCTGCTGTCCAACGTGGGCTACGCCCGCTACACCCCCAAGAAGGTGCTGAAGCGCCTGCTGCCCAAGGACGAGGAGGCCGCGGCGGAAGAAGCCGCCAAGGCAGCCGAGGCCAGCGCCGCCAGCGCCGCCACGCGAGAGGCCAACCGCCGGGCGGACAGCGTGAGCATCAAGGGGGTGGACGACATCCTGGTGCGCTTCGCCCGCTGCTGCAACCCGCTGCCGGGCGATCCCATCATCGGCTTCATCAGCCGGGGGCGCGGGGTGACGGTGCACACCTCCGACTGTGCCAACGTGCAGACCATGGAGCCGGAACGGCTCATCTCGGTGTTCTGGGACGGGCAGGAGGACAAGCCCTACCCGGCGCGCATCCACCTGGTGTGCCGCAACGAAAAGGGCGTGCTGGCCCAGATTACCGCGCTGCTGGCCGAAGAGAACGTCAACATCGACTCCGGCAACATGCGCTCCATGGTGGACGGCAAGTCGGAAGTGGACTTCACCGTGGAGGTGCGCGACGTGGCGCACCTGTACCGGGCGCTGGACAAGCTGCGCAAGCTGCCCACGGTGGTGGAGGTGCTGCGCTCCACCTCGACCATGGAATAAGGGGAATAAGGGGGAGCAGGGGCGGATGCGCAAGTGGGGAACCCCCGCCCGAACATCACCCGCATTTCACGCAACATGCGCGACAAAAGAGGGGCCTCCGCAAGGAGGCCCCTTTTGCTGGCGCTTGTGAGTGGAGAGGCTGGCCGTTTCCCTTGGGTGTTTGCCCGCGGCCCCGGCGTGGTCTGGAAGTCTTGTCGGGATTGACGGTGTCCTTGTCTTTCCCCTGCGTGCTACGTGCCCAACAGGTTCAACGCGAGACGGGGCAGCGAGTTGGCCTGTGAAAGCATGGCCACGGCCGACTGGGACAGAATCTGCTGGCGCACAAATTCGGTCATTTCCATCGACACGTCCACGTCCGATATGCGTGATTCGGCGGCCTGAAGGTTTTCGGCCTGGATCTGCAGGTTGCTGATGGTGTTTTCCAGACGGTTCTGGAGGGCGCCGAGCGAGGCGCGGATCTTGTCCTTGGAGATGATGGCGTTGGTCAGGCCTTCCAGGGCCGCCTGCGCCGCCGACTGGGTGGAGATGGACTTGCCCTTGCCGTCGGCGGCCTGGGCGCCCACACCAAGGGCGGACGCGGTCGCGTTGCCGATCTTGATGTAGTAGTAGTCTTCCGCGCAGTCGTTGGCCGAGCCGAAGTGCACCTTGAGCTTGCCCGTGGCTTCGATGCCCGAGCCGTCGTGTGCGCCCGAAAGGTGCCCGTTCAGCAGGTGCACGCCGTTGAAGTCGGTGGAATTGGCGATTCGGGTGATTTCCGAGGCCATGGCCTGGTATTCCGAATCGATGATCAGGCGCTGGTCCGAGGTGTAGGTGCCGGTGGCAGCCTGTTCGGCCAGTTCCTTCATGCGGATCAGCTTTTCGTCGATGACGCCCAGGGCGCCGTCGGCGGTCTGGATCAGCGAGATGGCATCGTTGGCGTTGCGCGCGCCCTGATTGAGCGACGCGATGTCGGCACGCATCAATTCGCGGATGGCGAGACCGGCGGCGTCGTCGGCAGCGGTGCCCACGCGCAGGCCCGAAGAGAGCCGGCGCACCGAAGTGGCGAGCTTGCCGTACGACAGGCTCAGGTTGTTGGTGGCGTTCATCGCCATCAAGTTGTGATTGATAACCAGTGACATGACCATTCCTCCTTGAATGTGTCGTCACGACTTCCCTTGCCAGATCGGGGGACGCGGCCTTGCGCCTGTGGCGCGGAATCACCTCCGGTTGGCCGTAGATTCTCCCCTCCCCACTCGCCGTTCGTATCGGCGCCTATAAAAAACGCTTTAGGGCTGCGTGGGCAGTTTTTTCATCTTTTCTTGAATTTTTCATGTATCATGCTTGAATTAAACATGTTGTTTGCAGTGTTATTTTTTGCCTGAGCTGCATGGGGCAAGGCGGGCAGGGCAGGCCCATGCCCGGCGTTGCCGGTGGCATGACCCGCCCGCCTGCACGGTAGGCACGCGGATGCCCGACGTGGCAATGCAGGCGCGCTGTTGTCCGGGCGCGTCGTCGTTCAGGCGCAGCAAGGCCCGCGCGGCGGGTGCCGAACGGGCCGGGGCGGGTGGAATCGAAGCAGGCAGGGGGGGAAGGGAGCGGCGCCGAAAAGGGGGCGCGGCGTGCGCGGCTACTTCAGGAATTCGGCCAGTGCGCCGTTGCGCTCCTTGAGCAGGCGCAGGGTCTGTTCCTGCTGGCGCAGGCGGCGCACGGCCCGCAACGATAGCCACGCTCCCAGCACCAGCAGGACCAGGTTCAGCGTGCCCACCGGCAGCAGGAAATGCAGCACGTCTTCGGTGTCGTAGTAGCGCGAGGTGGCGATGAGGAAGGTGGTCAGCGACATGGGCAGCGCCACGATGGCAATGCCCGTGCGCAGCGCCGCCAGCGAGGTGCGCTTTTCCGCCAGCACCAGTTGCGCCTCGTTGATGATGATGGGGGCGGGGGGCGGCGGGCAGGTCGGTTCGTCGTGGTCAGCCGGTGGTGGCGGGGCAACGGCCTGAAAGTCCATTGGGGCAGGCTGGAGGGAGGATGGCGCGGATTGGCCCGTGGGCACGCTGGCTGGCGACGCGGCGTGGCCGTCGCTGTGGCCGGATTGGCCGGTGCGCGAAGGCAGGCCAGATTGAGAAGGCTGGCCGGATTGGTCGGGGTGTGCGGGCTGGGTCATGGTGCGTCCGGCGGGTGCAGGCGTGGCGTGTGAAAGGGTTCTGGTCCGGCGGCTGACGGGGTCAGGAACGGGAGGTCTTGCCCACGCTCACGTCGTACTGGCCGCGCGAGCGCACGACACAGCCCGGCGCAAGCGCAAGGGCCATCGCCAGCACGCAGACCAGCACCAGCCGGAGCCAGCGCGCACAATGATCGGGCTTCCCGGCCCCGCGGCACGGGCCGCAGGGCGATGCCGGAGCGGCGCCGGACACGCGGCCAGGCATGCGACCGATCGTGCCGGTGGAAGCGGGCAGGGTTGCCATGAAAGACCTCTGGCCGTTGCGGTGACGGTTGCGACTTTTGAATAGTAGCGCGCATGGAAAAAATGGCAACCCCGCGCGTTGTCCGGTGGTGGCGGCCCTTCGTGCGTCCTCCAGCCGTCGCCCTTGCGGGTTCCATGGCGGTTCTGCCGGTTTCCGTGGGGCGGGGGGCAGACTGCCGGGTAGCAGGCGGGAACGGGCCGGGGTTCGCATGATCCGGCGGGTCAGCTGGAGAAATGTCCTTGCGCGCCCCCTGCTGCCCCTAACGACCGGCGTAGCGGATGCGGTAGATGGCCCCGGCGTAGTCGTCGGCCACCAGCAGCGAGCCGTCCGGCAGCATCAGCAGGGCGGCGGGCCTGCCCCATGGGCCTCCGCCGCGCAGCCAGCCTTCGGCAAAGGGTTCATAGGACACGGCGCGCCCCCCTTCCAGCCGCACCAGCGTCACCCGGTAGCCGATGCGCGTGGAGCGGTTCCACGAGCCGTGCTCCGCGATGAACACCTGCCCTCGATACGCGGCGGGGAACTGCCGCCCGGTGTAGAAGATCATCCCCAGCGAGGCCACGTGCGGTCCCAGGTTGCGGGCCGGGGGCGTGGCGGCGGCGCAGGCGCCAAGGTCGCCGTACTCCGGGTCGGCAATGGTGCCGCCGTGGCAGTACGGAAAGCCGAAGTCCAGCCCGGCCACGGGGGCGTGGTTCAGCTCGTCGGGTGGCAGGTCGTCGCCCAGCCAGTCGCGCCCGTTGTCGGTGAACCACAGGTCGCGGGTTTCCGGGTGCCAGTCGAACCCCACGGTGTTGCGCACCCCGCGCGCGAACACTTCTTCGCCGGTGCCGTCGGGCCGCATGCGCAGGATGACGCCGTGGCGCGGCCCGGTGCGGCAGATGTTGCACGGCGCGCCCACGGGCACGTACAGCATGCCGTCCGGCCCGAAACCCAGCACCTTGGCGCCGTGGTGCATCTCCGACGGCAGGTCGGCGCGCACGATGGCCGGACGGGGCGGAGAGGCTGCGGTTCCGGGAGGCTGCGTTGCGTCGGCCCGGGCATGTGCCCATTCCTCCACCCGGTCGTAGCGCAGCAGGCGCGACACGGCAGACACGTACAGCGCCCCCTCGTGAAAGGCCACCCCCGCGGGCAGCGTCAGCCCTTCCGCAAGCCGCAGCACGCGCAGGGGGCGCAGCGTGTCATCCAGGGGAAGGGCATGCACCATGCCCGCGCGCATGGACCCCACGAACAGGGTGCGCGTGCCAAGGGCCATCTGTCGGGCATTGGGCACGCGGGCGTACAGTTCCACCGTGAAGCCCGGCGGCAGGCGCAGTTCGCCCAGAGGCAGGTCGTCGGGCACGGCCAGCGCGGCTGGGGCCGGGGGCGCCACGGAAAGGGCCACCACCGCACGCGGGGCGGCAAGGGAGGTCACTGGCTGGGGAGGAACGGAAACGGCGGCGGCGTGAACCGGCAAGGCCAGCAGGGCCAGCCACAGCAGCGCGAACATCCGGAAAGGGGCGGCGGGCATTGCGCCGATGTACCGGGCCAATCGGACAGGCCGGGACAGTCGGGCTGGTCGGTCAGGTAGGGCGGGGGCGGTATTCCGGGCCGGGGGACTGGCGGGATGGGTGCGTGATGGGGTGGTCACGGTGCGCATGCGGCCTCCCTGCGGTATTGCTCTGTGGCCTCGCTGCGGCTTGCTGCTGTCACGTGGAGGCCCTGTTGTGGAAAGGTCGTGGAAAGGTCGTGGAAATGGCGCGGAAATTTCGCGGCCATGTCCCGTCCATGTCCCGTCGAGGTCGCGTTCAGGTAAGGGGTGACTGGTGCGGTGCGCGAACGTGATACGCGAACGTGATCGGGGGGAATCCGGCGCAAAGGGCAAAAAGGAGCGGCCCGGCGCGGGAAACCGGTCGATTTTGCCACTGTTGCAGGGCCGCGTGGAAATGGCAAGAGAAGGCCGCCCGCAGCCGTGGCCGTGTGCCCATGGTTGCCGCTGACGCAGGTGGGGCAGGGGAAAACGTGTGGCCGAGGCATGCCGCGCCTCTGCGCCCCCTTGCGCCCCCTTGCGTCGGTTGCCGTGCACCGGCATGCCTTGTCCTGCAAGTGGGATAACGGTCAGAGGCAGGGGGGCGCAGCAGGAACGGGCCGCGTGGGGCGGAAGCAACACGGGGCGTTTCCGCGTTGCAAAGGGACGGGGTGGGGCGCGTCAGCGTTGCAGCGGCAGGGGCCGCCACCAGAAGTCGGTGCCCGGCAGGGCCGTGTAGCCGATGCGCTGATAGAACTTGGTCAGGCTGGCCAGCGAACGCTTGGGGTCCACCCCGATGCACTGGGGGCCGATGAGCGCCAGGTCTTCCGGGCGCAGCCAGTCCAGGCAGAACTGCAAGGGGCACGGGCGCAACAGCGTGGCACCGCAATCGGCATGCAGCCACGAGCGCTCCAGCATCTGGCGGGCCAGGCCGTAGCCCCGGTAGGCGGGGGCCACCAGCAGCACGTCCACGTAGGAGATGGGCGCGTCGTGGGTGGCGGCCATGGCAAAGCGCACGGCGTCCACGGCCTCGCGCAGGTCGTCGTGGTTCAGGCCGGCCAGCGCGGCCACGCCTTCAACGTTGTGGTATTCAAGAACAAAGCCCCGGAGCCGCCCCACCACGCGCCCGTTGTGCAGCGCGTCGATGGTGTAGGGATGGATTTCCGGATCGGCGACGGGTTCTACGGTCAGTTGGGTTACGCAGCTTGCGTGTGTCGGGTGCATGGGAGGAAGGGTTTTGGTTGCGGGCGGCGGATGCCGCGCGGTTTCGGCGTATCAGAGCATGGCCCGGCCTGCAACAATTTGGGGGGGCGACGGGGATGAAAGGCGGATCGGGTGCGGCTGCGCACGGGCGTGGCGCGGGCGCGCCACGGGGCAGGCCAGGTGGGAGCGAGTCGGGGGCACAACCGGGTGACGAGGCATGGTGACAAGGCGGCGTGACGGGCCCGGGGGCAAATCAGGCAGCGCGATGGGGGCGAGGGTGCGAGGGGAAAGGGCCGCGGTGCCCCCCCCCAAAAAAAAACGAACGCGCCGGGCAGGCCCGGCGCGCAGGGATACGGATTGAAGGGCGGCGTGGCTAGAACACGCGCTTGGCCCCGGCCCACTGGTTGCACCACGGCTTGGCGTCCAGCTTCGAGATGACGACGCCGTCGGACGAACTGCTGTGGATGAACTTGCCGTCCTCCAGATAGATGCCCACGTGGTGGATGCGGCGTTTCTTGTTGCGCTTGAAGAACACCAGGTCGCCGGTTTGCAGTTGTTCCCGGCGGATGGTGCGCCCTTCCAGAAACTGCGACTGCGAGGTGCGCGGCAGATCCACGCCCATGTTCTCGTACACCCAGCCGGTAAAGCCGGAGCAGTCGAACCCGGTTTCGCCCGAGCCACCCCGGCGATAGCGGGTGCCCAGCTTGGACATGGCCACGTTGACCAGCCGCATGCGGGAGTCGATGGCGCTCATGTCGTCGTCGACTTCTTCCGTCTTGGGGTGGTGGTCGCCGGATTCATCCATGGCGGCCAGAGCTTCGTCCAGTTCGGCAATGTCGCTGAGTACGCCGTCGGCAAGGGTGTCGTCGCCGTCTTCCTCCTCCTCGGCAAACCGGGAATCGGAGCCGTCGGCATGGGCCGAGGCCTCGTAACGGGACGCGATTTCGCAGGAAGCCCCGGCCCCTTCATTGGGGATGGGGGACGCTGCCGTGGCGGCGGGCTGGTCCGCGCCCTGCGCGATCCTGTCGGACGGGCCGGGCTGCGAAGGCTGGCGAACACAGGCGGGACCGGCCAGAGCCAGGGCGAGCAGTAGCGGCAAAAGGCGGGCGCAGGCGCGGAACAGCGGCGACGGTCCGTGTTTTGTCGTCATGTGCATGGCGGCTTCGGGGGGGGTGGCGGTGTTGATGAATGGGAGGAGAATGCGCCGTGCGTGGCGGCATGCCCTGCATTACTGGGGCCTGCGGCCATCCGGCGTGCTGTGGAATGGGACCAGATCAGGCGTTCGTGAGTGGCGACTGGAAACGGATGTTCCATGCCGACGTTTCCTTGGTGCCAAGAAAACGACGTTTTGGCAACCCGCTCGTGACGACGGGCGCAAGTGACAATCTGGCTGCGCTGCCGTGTCAAATGTCGCGCGCGTACAGAGCAGCCTGAAAACGAGTCTCCCAGCGACTGCAAATCGTTGGGGGCCTCGCGTTTTGGATTTGGTGCCAAGCAGGCTGTTCCGTCCTGTCAAATCCTGCGCACGGGTGCACCTGCTCGCCGGGCAGCGCCCAAACGAAAAAGGGCTTGTGGTGGTAACCACAAGCCCTTCGACCATTCTGGTCGGGATGAGAGGATTCGAACCTCCGGCCTCAGCGTCCCGAACGCTGCGCTCTAGCCAAGCTGAGCCACATCCCGTCGAGGAAGAGGTGTTTAGCGCGGGTGGAAGGGAATGGCAAGCGTTTTTATGGGCGGTTGTCAAAAAGAGTGCGTTCACCTATTGTACATACGGCCAAGTTTGCTGGCGGTTTCGGGGCCCAGAGGCGCGTTGCACGGGGGTATCGCCCCGAACGTGCCATGACGGAGCGTTTCATTCCGGAGCGCGCCGACACGTCCGCCTCGTCTGGTCGCGTAACCGCGCCGTCGCGCAGTCCCGCGCCCGCCGGGCATCGCCCGCCAGCCTGGCCCATGGTACGGATAGCCACTGCACATCGCACGCGAGTTCCGGGGCCGGAACCCTTGTTCCGGTAGAGGGAGGAACCCGATGCCCGGACGTTCTTTAGGAGACTCGAGTGATCACGGTTGTCGTTGTTGATGATTCCGCCTTCATGCGCAAGGCGCTTTCCAGCATGCTCGAAAAAGACCCCGAAATCAGCGTGGTGGCCGTGGGCCGCGACGGTGAGGAAGGGCTTGAACTGGTGCGCAAGCACAACCCGGACGTGGTGACCCTGGACATCGAAATGCCGCGCATGGACGGGTTGACCGCGCTGCGCCGCATCATGATGGAAATGCCCCGCCCGGTGCTGATGGTCAGTTCGCTGACCACCGAAGGGGCCGAATCCACCCTGAAGGCCCTGGAACTGGGCGCCGTGGACTTCATTCCCAAGCAGCTGTCCAAGGTCTCGCTCGATATCGTGCGCATAGAGGATGAACTGCGCGAGAAGGTGAAGGAAATTTCGCGCCGCAAGTTTCTGCGCACTCCCCGTTCGTTGCGCGCCCCCCGCCCCGTGGGCGACGGGGGCGCTTTCACCTCTTCTTCCTCGGGGGCAACGGGATACGGGGGGGCTGGGGGAACTGGCGGCGGTGCGCCATCCGGCGGCGAAGGTCCGCGCCCGGTGCTTACCCCCCGCGCGGGGCGCCCGGTGCGCGACATAGTGGCCATCGGCGTTTCCACCGGCGGGCCGCCCGCCGTGCAGAAGGTGCTGTCGCAGCTTCCCGCGGACTTTCCCGCCAGCATCCTCATTGCCCAGCACATGCCCGCCGCGTTTACCGGCCCCTTTGCCAAGCGGCTGGACGGCGTGTGCCGCATCACGGTGAAAGAGGCGGAAAACGGCGAGCGCCTGCGCCCTGGCACCGCGTACATCGCGCCCGGCGGCAAGCATTTGCGGGTGGATCAGAAGATCAGCATGGTGGAAGTGGTGGTTACCCCCGAACCGGCAGAGGCGCTGTACAAGCCTTCGGCCAACGTGCTCATCGAATCGGTGGCGCAGGCCATGGGCCGCCGCACCCTGGGGGTCATCCTTACCGGCATGGGCAGCGACGGCCTGGAAGGCGTGCGCGTGCTGAAGCAGAAAGGCGGCAGGGCGTTGGCGCAGAGCGACGCCACCTGTGTGGTCTACGGCATGCCCAAGGCCATCGTGGATGCCGGGCTGGCCGATGAAATCATAGACA
Source organism: Nitratidesulfovibrio sp. SRB-5 (assembly GCF_019931275.1). Lineage (NCBI taxonomy): Bacteria > Pseudomonadati > Thermodesulfobacteriota > Desulfovibrionia > Desulfovibrionales > Desulfovibrionaceae > Nitratidesulfovibrio > Nitratidesulfovibrio sp. SRB-5. Next base: position 1,314,938 of record NZ_JAIOTY010000002.1, read on the forward strand.
TAGACGACATGGCCTCTGCCATAATGGCGGGGCTGTACAAATAGCCCAGGCAGCACACCGCGCGGGCGCGGTGTCGCAGGGTGCCCCGGTGGGCAAGGCGCCGGACGCGGACGGAACATGCCGGATGCGTCAGGGCGCCGGAGCAGGGCGGAAAGGCCGCAGGGCTGCACCGGGTCAGGCAATAGGGCCAGCCATTCCACGGAAGGACGGGAGTATGTCCGAACAGCAGATCATCGAGCAACTCCAGGGCGACGACGTCGAGGCAATCCGCGAGGCGGCCTACGCCGCCGGGAACCTTCGACTGGAAAGCGCCGTACCGCATCTGGTGGCGCGCATCCAGAGCCACAACATCGGGGTGCAGGAAGCGGCCGACCGGGCCCTGCGCAAGATAGGCGGGGTTGCCGCCGTGCATGGGGTGCTGCCCCTGTTGCGGTCGGACGACGCGCCCATCCGCAACATCGCCATGGACGTGCTGCGCGAGATCGGGGCCGACGACTTCGACTCGCTGAAGCAGTTGCTGCATGACGACGACCCCGACATGCGCATTTTCGCGTCCGACATCCTAGGCACCTCGGAAAGCATCCTCGCGGTGCCTTCGCTGTGCGAGGCGCTGCTGCGCGACCCAGAGGTCAACGTGCGCTACCAGGCCGCCGTCAGCCTTGGCACCCTGGCCTTCCCCGAGGCGGCGGACTGCCTGAACAAGGCCATGATGGACGAGGAATGGGTGCAGTTCTCGGTCATTGAGGCGCTGACCAAGATCCGGGCCGAATCGTCGGTCAACGCACTGGTCAAGGCGCTGGACGCGGCCTCGGACCTGGTGGCGTCCATGATCGTGGACGCCCTTGGCGAGATGGGCAACATCAAGGCCGTGCCGCTGCTGCTCAAGCGCCTGGACAAGTCGCCCGGGCCGCTGCGCAACAAGATCGCCAAGGCCATCGTCAACGTGCTGGGCGGCAAGTCGCTGTCCCTGCTGGGCGAGAAGGACAGGTTGCGCCTGCGCGACTACCTGCTGGCCGCCATGGATGACGAGGACGAGGACGTGCAGAACGCCGCCATGCGCGGCCTTGCCAGCATCGGCGGGGCAGAGGCGACGGAGGCGGTGCTGAAGGTGGCCGTGGTGCTGGACCCCGACCGCGACCACGAGCGTCTGGTGGCCTGCGTGCAGAGCCTGGCCGACATCGGCTTCAACAGCGCGGTGGACCGCCACGTGCGCGGCGATGACGAGCACACCCTGCTCATCCTCGTCGAGGCCATCCGGGGCATGCCCAGCCGCCACGGCATCGACGTGCTGCGCGGGGTGTTCTGGGACAAGCCGCGCGATGCGCAGCGGGCCATGTCCACGGTGCTGGCCGAACGCTGCGACCCCAGCGACCGCGATTTCTTCATCGACGTGCTGGACCGGCACAACGACGCCCACGTGCTGAAGGCGGCGCTGCACTACCTGGGCCGCCGGGCCAAGGCGGTGGAGGCGGGCGACCGCATGCTGGCCCTGCTTGAACACCCCTACGACGACGTGAAGGAAGCCGCGCTGGACGCGTGCATCGCCCTGAACAACCCCGCCATGAACGCCCGCTTCCGCGAATCGTTCCGCAGCCCCGACCCGCTGCACCGCATGATGGCCGTGTACGCCATGGGGCGCTTTGACGTGGAGGAGAACCTTGCCGAACTCACCGAGGCGCTGGAAGACGAAGTGCCCGACGTGCGCAAGGTGGCGCTGGAGGCGGTGGCCAACGTGTGCCCCTTCACCAGCACCCGGCTGGAACTGGTGGTGCCCCGCCTGCATGATGAAAACCGCGAGGTTCGCCTGGCCCTCATAGAGTTGCTGGGCAACTGCGGCGAAGGCAACGTCTTTCCCTACCTGATCCAGGCCCTGGACGACCCGGACGACTGGGTGCGGGTGCGGGCCATCGAGGCGCTGGGTTCGCTGAAGGACGCCGACGCCGTGCCGCAACTGGTGGCCCTGACCGAAAGCGCCGGGCATCTGGTGCTGCTGAAGGTGGTGGAGGCGCTGGGCGCCATCGGGGGCAACGTCGCGTTCCGGGCGTTGCTGCATCTGATGGAATCGGATGATCCCGAGGTCCAGCAGGCCGCCGAGACGGCAGCCGCCCGCATCCACGAAGAACAAGGAGTGGATGACTGATGTCCTCGCTGTTCTCCAACTCCATCACGCTGCGCAAGGAACAGAAGATCTCCGACGAGGAGTTCGTGCAACTGCGCGACTTCATCTACCAGCAATGCGGCATCTACATTGCGGAAAACCGCAAGTACCTGGTGGAAAACCGCCTGTCGAACCGCCTCAAGGAACTGAACCTCAAGAGCTTCGGCGAATACTATTACTTCTTGCGCTACGACGCCAACAAGCGCACCGAGCTCAATCGGCTGTTCGAGGTGGTGACCACCAACGAAACCAGCTTCTACAGAAACCCCCCGCAGTTGCAGATATTTCAGGAACACGTGCTGAAGACCACCCTGAACGATCTGCGCGCCAAGGGGCAGAAGCGGCTGCGCATCTGGTCGGCGGGGTGCTCCACGGGTGAAGAGCCGTACACCATGGCCATCATCCTGCACGAGGTGCTGAAGACCGAGCTTGCCAGCTGGGACATCAAGATCACCGCCAACGACCTGTCGGAGGCGGTGCTTGCATCGGCCCGGCGGGGCGTCTATTCCGACTACGCCCTGCGCACCACCCCCAAGGAGATCATCGACCGCTACTTCATCAAGGAAGGCACCCAGTTCAAGGTGGACCCCAAGCTGAAGCAGATGGTGAACTTCGGGCAGATCAACCTCAGCGACCGCATGGGGCTGAAGCGGGTGGAACGCTCGCACATCGTGTTCTGCCGCAACGTCATCATCTACTTCGACGACGAGATGAAGAAGCAGGTCATCGGCTCGTTCTACGACAACCTGCTGCAAGGCGGCTTTCTGCTCATCGGGCATTCGGAGTCGCTGCACAACATCACCCGCGCCTTCAAGCCGGAACACCACACCGGCGCCATCATCTACCGCAAGCTGGAGTGACGGCGGCGGCAAGGGAGACGGCAACGTGACGGAACGGAACCACTCCATGTCCGGGGCGGTGGGCATGGCCGCAACGCCCCCGGCGGACATGGGCGACACGAGCGACATGTACGACATGGGCGCAAGGGATGGTCGATGGGCGCGCGGGTAGTGGCCATCGCCAACCAGAAGGGGGGCGTGGGCAAGACCACCTCCACCCTGACGCTTGGCGCGGCGCTAGCGCGCCGGGGCAAGCGCGTGCTGATCATGGACCTGGATCCGCACGCCAACGCCTCGGTGCACCTCCGGTTCTATCCGGAGGACCTGGACGTGACCATGTACGACCTGTTCATGGTCGACGAGGCGGCCTGGCCCGGCCTGTGGAAGCGCCTGGTGCGCCGCAACGAAGGCCAGTCCTGGGACATGGCCCCGGCAAGCATCCAGCTTGCCGAACTGGATGTGGACCTGAAGGGCCGCAAGGGCAAGGGAGCGATACTGCAGCAGGCCATCGCGCATGTGCGCGACGACTACGATTTCATCATCATCGACTGCCCGCCGCATGTGGGCATTCTGCTGGTGAACGCGCTGGTGGCCTGCGATTTGCTTGTCATTCCCATCCAGACGGATTTTCTGGCGCTGCACGGGCTGAAGCTGCTGTTCGACACCATCCGGGTGCTCAACAAGGTGCTGCCGCAGCCCATACGGTACCGGGCCCTGGCCACCATGTTCGACCGGCGGGCCAGGGCGTGCAACAGGGTGCTCGAACTGCTGGCGCAGAAGATGGGGCCGAAGATGTTCAACACGGTGGTCGGCATGGATACCCGCTTTCGCGAGGCCAGCGCGCAGGGCCGGGTTATCTACGATCTCGACCCCGACAGCCGGGGGGCGCGTGCCTACGACGCGCTGGCCGAAGAGATGCTGCAATCATGACCCAACGTTCACCCGAGGAGTACTTCCGGCAGCACGATTTCGGCTCGGAAGCGGCCACGGGCGGCGGGGGCGAGTTCACCGCCGCCGAACGGGCCTTCATGCAGAAGTATCTGGGCGTGGAGGAAGGCGACCTCCTGCGCCGCATCGGCATTGATCCCGTCCGTGCGGGCGGGGCGGGCGGGGCGGGCGCGGCGGGCGCCGCCGCCGGGCTCGAAGACGAGGCGGAATCGCTGGACGCCCGCCTGCGCAACGAACCGGTCTTGCAGATGGTTGGCTTTTTCCTGGGTGCCCAGGAATTCGCCGTGCCCACCGAGGCCGTGCAGGAAGTGATAAAGTACGCGGCGCCCACGCGCCTGCCTGCCGCCCCGTCGTTCGTGGCGGGCATAGTCAACCTGCGCGGGCGCGTCACCCCGCTGGTGCGGTTGCGTGAATTGCTGGGCGTATATGATGGCGGCGATGCCGCCGGCAGTGAAGACAGGTTCATCATCGTCTGCCGCAGGCGGGGCCTGCAAATGGGCATGATGATTGAGCGCGTGCATACCATGTACCGGGTGCCGCAACAGGATATCGACTGGGCCATCGAATCGCATCTCGGTATCAGCGTCGACTTTGTGTCCGGCCTGCTCAAGGCGGACGAACGCCTGATAAGCATCGTTTCGGTGGACAAGATACTCGACTGTGTTCTGAAACGCTGAGGAGGCACTCATGAGCAAGCATATATTGATCGTGGACGACTCCAAGACCGTTCGCAACCTGGTTGCCTTCATAATGAAAAAGGAAGGCTTCAAGGTTACCACGGCGGAGGACGGTCTGGACGGTCTGGAGAAACTGTACTCCTCCGAAAAGGTAGACCTGATCATTTCCGACGTGAACATGCCGCGCATGGACGGGTTCACTTTCATCAAGACGGTGCGCGAGCAGGAAGCCTACCGCGACCTGCCCATCGTGGTGCTGTCCACCGAAGGACAGGAAAAGGACATCCAGATGGGCATGAGCCTGGGTGCCAACCTGTACATGGTCAAGCCCGCCCAGCCGGAAAAGATGGTCAAGAACATAAAGATGCTGCTCGGTTGACCGATACAGTGCAGTATAGTGGTTCTGAATGCGCGGCATTGCGCCGCGCCAAGGCTTTCTGGGGGCCCGGAGAAACCGACGGATGCGGCCATGCTGCCGCGCCGGTCGGCATCCCGGCTATCGAGCACGGCCACGCCCCGGCCTACCTGAGGTGAGGGTATGAGTCAGGATTTCATGGATCCGGAAATATTCGCCGATTTCATCGTCGAAGCCAAAGAGCACCTTGAGACCATCGAGCCCAACCTGCTCGAACTCGAGAAGGCGCCGGACAATCTCGCGCTGCTGAACGAGATATTCCGCCCCATGCATTCGCTGAAGGGCGCGTCCGGCTTTCTGGGGCTGAACCGGATCAACGGCCTTGCGCACCGTGCCGAAAACATCATGGACGAGTTGCGCAAGGGGGACATGACCGTCACCTCCGAGATCATGGACGTCATTCTCTCGGCCACCGACGCGCTGCGCCAGATGGTGGACAACCTTGATACCACCGGCGGAGAGGGCGATGTGGAGACGGAATCCATCATCGCCACCATCGACGCCATCATGGCCGGCGGTGCTCCGCCAGCGGCCCCGCGTCCCGCGCCCGCCGCACCCGCACCCGCACCCGCGCCCGCGCCTGAACCCGCCCCGGTGGCTGAACCCGTTGTCGCTCCGGCACCCGCGCCTGCCCCGGCACCCGCTGCCGCGCCAGAGCCGGCAGCGGCGGCTCCCCGGCCTCAGGCGGAGCGCGAAGTCCCCGCAGATGCCGGGTCCGCCGAGTGGATCGCCACGCTGGAGCCTCTGGAATCCTATGCCCTCACCGCCTTCGGCGAAGGGCACCTCAAGGATTTCATCGACGAGGCCCGCGAGATGGCGGAAAATCTCAGTTCGGGGCTGCTGGAACTGGAACGCAACCCCACCGAGCAGGGTGAACTGGTCAACGACCTGTTCCGCTTCTTCCACAACCTCAAGGGCAACAGCGGCATTATCGGTTTTGCCGAACTGAACAGCCTGACCCACGAGGCGGAAACCCTGCTCAACAACGTGCGCCGGGGCGAAATGACCGGTTCGCACGAACTGGTGGACCTGCTGCTGCTGGTGGTGGACCTGCTGGAAGCGCTTGTGGCGCGCATCGACCCCGTGTCCGGCAACGTCACCCCGTTCGATATTTCGGTCATTCTCGAATGCCTGCGCAAGGCCGTGGCCGGTGGCGACATCACCCTGCCCGAAGGCCTCGGCGGTCGCCGCAGCGGTGGACCCGTGGCGGAAGCCCCCGCGCCGGAAGCCAGCGCCCCCGGCACGGATGACGACGAAGACGCGCCGTCCCCGCCCGTGGCCCCCGGCTACGACCCCGACGACGTGGCCCTGTTCATCAATACGGTACGCCAGCAGATGGACAACGTGGGCGTGGCCCTGAAGACCCTGGCCGTGGACGGCACCCAGCGCGAGTACGTTGACGCGTTGTACCGGTGCCTGGTGACCATCCAGAATTCTTCCGGCTACATGGGGTTGGACGATATTCGCGTCTACGCCGAGCGCACCGCGGGCCTGGTGGACCAGGCGCGCTTTTCGGGCATGGATTTCAGCCTGATGGTGGACCTGATGGAGCAGGAAACCTCCATCATTGGCGACATGCTGGAAAAGCAGATCGCCCGCATCAGCATGCCCGCGCCCGCCCAGGCCCCCGAAGCAGCCCCGGCTGTCCCCGAAGCCAAGGCGGCCCCCGCCCCGGCGGCAGAGGCCAGGGCCGTCGCCGCCCCGTCCGCCGCCAAGACTGACGTCACGACTGACGCCAGGGCAGCTGCCTCGGTTGATGCCGAAGACGAGGAAGCGGAGGACGACGACGCGGCGGTGGTCACCATTTCCTCGGTGACCGGAACCCCCGTGCCCGCAGCGGCGGTGAAGCCAGCCGCACCGGCCTCTGCTTCCGCCGTGGCCGCCCCTGCCGCTTCGGCCAGGCCTGCGGCACCGGTTGCTCCTGCCAGGCCCGCCGCTCCGTCAGCGCCTGCGGCCCCTGCGGCCCCTGCGGGCGGTCCGGGCGCGGCCGCAGCCGCGCAGGCCCAACAGGCGGGCACGGCCAAGGCCTCGTCCACCATCCGCGTGGACCACGAAAAGCTGGACCACCTGATGAACCTCATCGGCGAACTGATCATCAACCGCAACCGCTACACCATGCTGGCCCGCAGGCTGGAGGACGACACCAACGTCGTCATCGCCGAAGTGGCCCAGGACCTGTCCGAAACCACCTACGCCATGGCGCGCATTTCGGACGACCTGCAAGACACCATCATGAAGGTGCGCATGGTGCCGGTGTCCTCGGTGTTCTCGCGTTTCCCGCGCCTGGTGCGCGACCTGTCGCGCAAGAGCGGCAAGGAAGTGGACCTCATCCTGGAAGGCGAGGAAACGGAACTGGACAAGAGCGTCGTGGAAGTCATCGGCGACCCGCTGGTGCACCTCATCCGCAATGCCGTGGATCACGGCGTGGAGTCCGAGGACGAGCGCGTGGCCAAGGGCAAGAAGGCCAAGGGCAAGGTGACCCTGCGCGCCTACCACAAGGGCAACTCCGTCGCCATCGAGATCGAGGACGACGGCAAGGGCATCGACCCGGAAAAGATGCGCGAAGTGGCCGTGCGCAAGGGCATCATCACCCCCGACGAAGCCAAGGCCATGGACGACCGCGAAGCCATGGAACTCATCTTCGCCCCCGGGTTCTCCTCGGCAGAGAAGATCACCGACATCTCCGGGCGCGGCGTGGGCATGGACGTGGTGCGCACCAACATCAAGAACCTGAAGGGCAGCGTCAGCATCCATTCGGAAATCGGCAAGGGCACCCGCTTCACCCTGTCCCTGCCGCTGACACTGGCCATCATCGATGCGCTGATGGTCAACGTGGCGGGCGAGATGTACGCCATCCCGCTGGACGCCGTGTCCGAAACCACCAAGATCGAGGCGCGCCGCCTTACCGACGTCAAGGGCCGCAAGGCCGTGACCCTGCGCGGCGAAGTGCTGGGCATCGCCTCGCTGTCCGAACTGCTGGGCCTGCCCAAGGGCGACAAACAGGACGTGCTGTCCGTCGTCGTCATCCACGACAACGACCGGCGCCTCGGCCTGGTGGTGGACCGCCTGCTGGAACGGCAGGAAATCGTCATCAAGCCCCTGGGCGCCTATCTTGGCGACCTCAAGGGCATCTCCGGCGCGACCATCATGGGCGACGGCAGCGTCATCCTGATCCTGGATCCGCACGAAGTGTACATGATGGCTACTTCAAAGGCCATTTAAGCTCCGTTTAGTCTTTGCCATGAATGCAGAACGCCCCCGTCCGGCAGCACCGGGCGGGGGCGTTTTCTCGTGGATTCGGGAAATGCGCTACATGGGCGCGTGCAGCCGCACCACATGGGCCAGGGTGCTGGCCTCGCAGCCGCAGGCCACCATCAGCAGCACCAGCGCGGTCACGATGCCCACCTTGTGGCGCAGCGGCGTGGCGGAACGGATCACCGTGCCCCACAGGCCGCAGGCGGCCAGCGGCAGCACCAGCGTGCCGACCAGGGGCAGCAGCGGGGGCAGGACGGTAAGGTCCGGGCTGGTCAGCGTGGCGGCGCGGTACAGCACGTACACCCCCACCGGCAGGGCGCACAGGGTGCCGCCCAGGGCCCAGCGGGCGCATACGCCCAAGGCGTAGTTGTAATAGTCGCGGCCAAAGTCGTCCTTGTCGCGGCGGGTCAGCAGCCAGGCCAGGCACAGCGCACCGGCGGCACCCGCGGCCACGAAGACCGACTGGCCCAGCACCGGCCACAGCAGCGAGTCTGCGGGCGCGGCGATGAGGGCGCGCATGGTGTTCATGGCGGAAGCGCTGGAAGGCAGGGGATGCCCCGGCAGCAGCAGGGCGCGGGCAAGGCCGAAACCGCATGCCGTGGCCTCGATGCCGCCGATGCCGGCGGCAAGGCCCACGAAGCGGTGCATGGCAGAACCCTTGATGTACTTCCAGCCCAGCAGGTACAGGGCGGCACAGGCCCCGCCCCCCGCCAGCAGCGCAGGCAGGGCCAGCAACGGTATGCGGAACGGACCTTCCATCAGGTCGGGCTGCATCTGGGCCATGCGCAGGGTCACCACGCCGCTTACGGCCACCAGCACGGCGGCGGTCAGGGCGGCCAGCAGGGCGCCCTGGCGCGCCAGTTTGTCGGGGAACGAGGACCGCTGGGTCACGGCCAGACGTTGGGCGGACAGGCACAGGAACGGCAGGCCCGTCACGGCCAGCAGCAGGCAGGCCAGAATGCCGCCCGGCAATGCCAGCGACCAGACGGCGGCATCGGGAAACAGGATCATTCGGTAAAGCTCCGTTGGGGTGATGCGGCGGCGCGCAAGGGCGTTGTCGCACCGGTCTTGTGCCCCAAAACCGCTTGGGGCGCAAGGGCGCGGGCCGGGCGGCAACCGCCGGTGGCGGCGCGGGACGGGGCGATGGCGCTGATGCGGGCGATACCGCCCGCTGCCCGTCCGGAGCGCGGCGTTGCGTGGATTTCCTTGAAAAAATGGCGGCCATCGCCTATGGAGGGTACAGTTCCGTCAACGTACACGGCCAGTTCGGAGATTCCTCATGCAGCATCGGCGGCTTCGCGCATCGGCGGCATTGCTTGTTCCGGCCCTTCTTCTCGCCACGGTCCTCTGTTCCGGCTGCGCCGGACAGGGCACAGGACAGGGCGCGGCGCAGGGCAGCACCGAATGGCGGCTGCGCATGCTGGAGGAAAAGTACCTTTCCTACGAAGAGGCCCGCAAGGTCCGCGACGGCTCGGTGGACGAGCGGTTGCGCGCGCTGGAGGAAAAGCAGGCCGCACTGTCCGCCCGCGTGGACGGCGACCGCGAATCCGATGGCCGCAGGCTCGACGCGCTGGAAGGCGCACTTGCGGGCAAGACGAGCGGGCAACCTGCCGTGGCTTCGCCCCCGGTTGCATCTGGTGTTGCGTCGGGCGATGCTTCGGCGGTACCGGCAGTCGATGCCGACGACCTGGGCGCGGGCGGGCGCCGCATCCAGCCGGAACCCGCCAAGTCCGCCTCCAGGGCCGTGCAAAAGCCGGAGCCCAAGCCTGCAAAGGGCGTCTCGGACAAGGCCGCCTACGAATCCGCCCTGAACCTGCTGCAACGCGGCAAGACCGACGAGGCCCGCGTGCGTTTTGACGGTTTTCTGGGCGATTACCCCAACAGCGCGCTGGTGCCCAACGCCCTGTACTGGAAGGGCGAGGCCCTGTACGCCCAGCGCCGCTACGCCGACGCCATCGTGGCCTTCAAGGAGGTCACCGCGCGCTTCCCCAAGCATCACAAGGCGGCGGATTCGCTGCTCAAGATCGCGCTGGCCTACAAGCAGCTGGGAGATGACGAGAACGTGCGCTTCCACCTGAAGGCGCTGCGCGAAGACCACCCCGATTCCCCGGCCGCCAAGCTGGCCCGGCAGCGCTTTCCCAACGGGTAAGCCGCCCGCGCCCTGCCATGGCTTCCCAGCCGCCCGCCCCCATACGCCCGGATAGCGCGTTTTTGCGTGCCATGCCATCCGGCCCCGGCAGATTGCCCGCTTTTGTCGATCTGGACGAGGCGGGCCGCGCCGAATTGTGGGCCGCGCTGGCCTTGCGCCACAGCCCCGGCATCGGGCCGCGCACGGTGCGTCGCCTGCTGGCCGGGCTGGGGTCGGCGCTGGCCGCCGTGCAGGCTGCGGACCGGGGCGGGCACGACTGGACGCTGGCGGGGGTGCGACCGCACATGGCCGCGCCGGTGGCGCGCGGCGTGTGGCGCGACACGGCCCGGCAGGAATGGGACGCGGTGCGCGCCTGCCGCTGCTCCATCCTGCTGTGGACCGACCCGCGCTACCCGGCACGCCTGCGCGAAGTTTTCGACGCACCTGCCGTGCTGTACTGCCGGGGCGACGCATCGCTGCTGGCCAACCACGCCGTGGCGGTGGTGGGTTCGCGCCTGTCCTCGCGGGCCGGGCGCGGGGTGGCCGCCGACATCGCCTACAGCCTTTCGGCGGCGGGCGTCACCGTGGTTTCCGGTCTTGCGCGCGGCATCGACCGCGAGGCCCACGTGGCCGCGCTGGAAGAGGTGGGCTCCACCATCGGCGTGCTGGGCACGGGCATCGACGTGGTCTACCCGCCGGAGCACGCGGAACTGTTCGAACGCATGGAAGCCACGGGGCTGCTGGTGTCGGAATACGCCCCCGGCACGCTGCCCCTGCCCGCGCACTTTCCCGTGCGCAACCGGATCATCAGCGGATTTTCGGTGGGGGTGCTGGTGGTGGAGGCGGCAGCCCGCAGCGGCAGCCTGATCACCGCGCGCCTGGCCCTGGAGCAGGGCCGCGAGGTGTACGCCGTGCCCGGACCGGCCACGGCCCAGTACACCTGCGGCTGCCGGGGGCTCATCGAGCAGGGGGCACGGCCCGTGGCCACGGCGGAAGACATGCTGGCGGACCTGGCCCCGGTGCTGGGCATGGAACTGGCCGCGCTGGCCGCGCCGTGTCCGCCTCCCGGTTGGGGAGGTTGGGGAGGTTGGGGCGGTCGGGACGACGCTCCGCTGGACGAGGTGTTTTCGCAGGACTTTTCGCCCAATCCGGTGTCTCCGGTGTCTCCGGGTGCCCCGAACGCCGCTACGGACAGAAATGCGGCAACAGGGGCACTCCCCGACAGCATCAGGCCCATTCCGTATGATGCCGCCAGCCAGCCACTTAAGCTTTCCGGCGGAACAGCCGTAGTACCTGACGGACAGGCCATGCAGCCATCAACGGAACCCGTTGCCGTGCATCCTCCGGTGCCCGGTCCGGCTGGCCTTGCAGGGGGGCGGGGAGTATCCGCCGACCCGGCGCCGACATCCCGGGCTTCCGCGCACGCAGCGGCGGCCCCACCGGCAACGCTGCCCGCTTCACCTGGCCTGTCCGGGGCCCATCCGGCACCGCGCCAGTCGCGCATCCGCAAGTCGGCACCCCCCGCACCGTGCCCGTCCTGTGGCAGCGGCGGCACCGGTACCGGCGGTGGTCCGGATGACGCCATCCTGGCCTTCCTGCACGGTCGCCCCGGCGCCCACGTGGACGACATCTGCCGCGCGTTGTCCATGGGGGCGGCGGACGTCAGCTGCCGACTGGTGTTGCTGGAGGTAAAGGGCGGGGTTCGCCGGTTGCCCGGCATGCGCTACGAGCGTATGTAGGGAAACGCGCCAACACGGATCGAAACGGCGGGCATGCGCCTGCCGGGGAAGGATATGCAGAAGATACCGCTAGACCTCGCCGCGCCCGGCATGAAGCTGGCCAAGCCCGTCACCAAGTCCGACGGGCTGGTGCTGGTGGGCACGGGCGTTGAACTGACCACCACCATCATCTCGCGCTTCCGCGCCAGCGGGGTGCAGTCGCTTACCGTGCAGGGCCGCCCCGTGGACCTTGGCGACGACGGCGGCAGCGACCTAGAGCGCATCGCCGGGCGGCTGGACCACCTGTTCCGCAAGCACGGGCAGGACCGGTTCATGGTCACCCTGCGCAACATGCTGCGCCGCTTCTTTGCCGAGCGCATCGCCGCCGCCAAGGCGGCGGAAGAGGCCGAAGCCGCCGCACTGGCCGCCGCGGCAGAGGCCGCGCGCGAAGAGGCGGAAGCCCTGGCCGCGCAGAACCGCATCCCGCTTGTTGATGACGAGCCGGAAGGCGTGCCCGCCCGGCCCGAAGTGGGCAACGGCAACGGCGCGCCACGGGAGACCGGACGATGAGCGAAGACCTGCGCACCATTTACAAGGGCCGCCTGCTGGCGGTGAAGGACCTGCCCACGCTTCCCACGGCGTTGCAGGAAGTCTCGCGCCTGCTGGAGTTGCCCAATACCACCACCGACCAGGTGGCCAAGGTCATTTCCTTCGACCAGGTGCTGGCGGCCAAGGTGCTGAAGATGGTCAACTCGCCCATCTACGGCTTTCCGGGGCGCATAGGCACGGTAAAGCACGCCCTGGTGCTGCTGGGGTTCAACGTCATCCGGGGGCTGATCATCTCCACCTCGGTCTATGACGACATGAACCGCGCCATGCGCGGCCTGTGGGACCACAGCGTGGGCTGCTCGCTGGCCTGCGGCGAACTGGCCCGCGCGCTGGGCATGAAGGACCCGGAGGAGTACGCCGTGGCCGGGCTGCTGCACGACCTGGGCAAGGTGGTGTCGGCCCTGCAACTGCCCGAGGCCAAGGCCAGGGTGGACGCGGTGGTGCAGGACCAGGACCTGCCGTACATCGACGCGGAAACGCAGGTGCTCGGCTTCGGGCATGACCGCATCAACGCCTGGCTGGCCGAACACTGGAACCTGCCCCCGGCCATCCGCGAGGGCATGGCCTTCCACCACAAGCCCATGAGCGCGCGCATCTACCCGCAGATGGCCTGCGTGGTGCATGTGGGCAACTTCATGGCCCGGCTGTTCGAGTACGGATCCGGCGGGGACGACAACGTGCCGCAACTTTCGCCGCACGCGCTGAAGCTGCTGGGCATGAACCAGAACGCGCTGGAAGGTCTGCTGGACACCCTGTGCGAGAAATTCGCCGATGCCGGGGAACTGGGCTTTGCATGATTCCTGACGCTGCCGTGTCGCCATCTCAGCCGTCTGCCCCGTCGCCGTTTCTGGTGCCGTGCCAGACGCTGCCCGCATGCCCGATTCCGGTCTGCGCGTCATGGTGCGCGTCATGGCACACGTCATGGCTCGCGGCGTGGCTCGCGGCGTGGAGCGCGTCATGAGTACGCGCCCCTTGGGGTTCGGCGACGCAGCAGCGGCAAGCGTGCCGCGCTGCTGGCTGGTCACGGCGGACGGTGGCCTGGCCGCCACCGTGCGCGCCTTGTGGGCGGCGGGCGGCGGCCCGGAGGGACAGTGCGCGGCGTCGTCCCGGCCCATGGACTGGCGGGTGTTCGACAACGGGCGGGCCGTGCTGGAACAGTTTTTTCTCGATCCGCCGGACCTGCTGCTGGTTTCCGCCGCGCTTCCGGACATGTCCGGCGTGTCGCTGATCCAGTTGGTGAAGGGCGAGAACGTGTATCGCCAGGTGGCCACGCTGCTGGCCCTGAGCGCACCGGAAATGGCCGGGGTGGACTGGCAGGGCGTGGAAGCCGACGATTTCATGGTGCTGCCCTCCGTGCCGGTCTCGGCAGAGGGTGCAGGCTGCGCGCCCCTGCCGCCCCCGCTGACCACGGAACTCACGGCGCGCATCGAACTGGCCCTCACCCGCGCGGGCCGTGCCCTGGACGCCAGTCCGCTGACCAAGCTGCCGGGCAACACCTCGATCATCAAGTTCATCCAGGGGCTCATCGACCGGCGCATGGATTTCGCGCTGGCCTACGCGGACCTCGACAATTTCAAGGCCTTCAACGACAAGTACGGCTTTTCGCGTGGCGACGAAGTGCTCATGCTCACCGCGCGGCTGCTGGCCACCACGGCGCGCGAGGTGCGCGGCCAGCCCGCCTTCGTGGGGCATGTGGGCGGCGACGACTTTGTCTTCGTGACGCCCGTGGACGAGGCGGAAGACGCCTGCCGCCGCGTGGTGGGAGCCTTCGACGCCATCGTGCCCGGCTTCTACGACGCGGACGACCGCGAGCGCGGGGCCATCGTGGCCCATGACCGGCAGGGGCAGGTGCGCACCTTTCCGCTGATGGCCGTTTCCATCGCCGTGGTGTGCAACCGGCCCGGCGACGGGTTTTCGCTGGCCCACTACGGCGAGGCCTCGTACCGGGCAAGCCAGGTCAAGAAGCTGGCCAAGGACAGGACGGGCAGCTGCTATGTCTTCGACCGGCGACAGGCGTGACCGGAGCGGTCGTGGCGCATCCGGCGTATCCGGCGTATCCGGCGCGGGCGGCGCGGGGGGCGGCGGGGCGGATGCCCCGGCTGGCCGTGCCGTGCCGGCGGCGCATCGCACGCTGACTGCTCCCGCGCGCGGTTCCGGACCCACGAAATCTTTCTCCCCGTCCACCGCCGTTCCGCCCGGCGCCGATCCGCCGGGTGATACCCTGCTTCCCCCCGCCCGCGCGGAACTGCTGGAGATGTTCCTGGCCCACCTGGGCATGGAAAAGGGATATGCCGATGCCACGGTGACCGCCTACGGCACGGACATGGACCAGTTCGCGGCGTTTCTGAAGGACGCTGCCGACGGCCCGGCCATTCCCGGCAGGCCGTCCTTGCCGAATCCCGCGCCGTCCTTCGTCACGCTGTCCCTGGATACCCCGGAACACATCACCAAGCGCCACGTGCAGCGATTCCTGGCCGAGTTGCACCGCCAGCGCATCGCCAAGTCCAGCGTGGCCCGCAAGCTGTCGGCACTGCGGGCGTTCTTTCGCTTTCTGTTGCGGCTGCGCCGGGTCACGGCAGACCCCACGGCGGGCGTGCACAATCCCAAGCAGGATCAGCGCCACCCCCATGCCCTGAACGTGGACCAGGCCTTCGCCCTGCTGGACGAACGGCGGCAGCGCAAGGCGCTGGCCACTGCGCATGCCACGGCCCACGCCGGACACGGCGCGGATTCCGGCCCCGCCGATGCGGTTCTGCTGGCGCGCGACCTGGCACTGGCAGAACTGCTGTACGGCTCCGGCCTGCGCGTGTCCGAGGCGCTGGAACTGAACGTGCTGGACGCGGACCCGGCGTCGGGCGTGGTGCGGGTGATGGGCAAGGGCGGTCGCGAGCGCATGAGCCCGCTCAGCGACACGGCCCGTGATGCGTTGTCTGCCTGGCTGGCCGTGCGCCATCAGGTGGACGAGGGCCGGGGCGAACCCGCCCTGTTCCTGGGCGCGCGGGGCGGACGCCTGAACCGGCGGCAGGCCGCGCGGATCATCGAGACCCTGTGCCTGCGGGCCGGGTTGCCTCAGGCCATCTCCCCGCACGGACTGCGCCATTCCTTCGCAACCCACCTGCTGGAGGCCGGGGCCGACCTGCGCAGCGTGCAGGAACTGCTGGGCCACGCCCGGCTTTCCACCACCCAGCGGTACACCCACCTGACTCTTTCGCGCCTTGTGGACGTATACGACCGGGCACACCCCCGTTCCGATCTTGCGTCACCGTCGGGCAAGACGCCGCAACCAAAGCCCGCCGCAACGCCGGAAAAACCGGCCCGCGCCGCCACGCCCCGCAAGGGCGGCAAGCCCACGCCCAAGCGGTAGCATTTGCCCCCTCAACAAAAGAAACGGGCCGGAACCCCAGAGGGTTCCGGCCCGGTACATTTTGCGAAGCGGTTGGAAGTCGTTCGACTGAGCGGGGCTTTCTTCCTTATATCCCGCGACGGTCCTCCGTCGCGGGGGGCAGTGCGGAGAGGATGCAAGGAATTACGAGTTTTGTCCGCCGGGCAAGGCGGCGTAGCGTTTTTGAGCGGAGCGTACTTTTGTACGTGAGCATCAAAAGCGATACGCCAACGCAGCCCGGCGGCAAAAGACGGATTCCGCCCGCAGCGTGTCCGCGCCGGGACGAACGCAACGCTACGCGCGCAACATGCCGAAGCGCTTGGAGATAGCCTCCTCGAACTCCTGCTGGAGCGAGGAAACCAGATCGTGCACCGACTGGATGCGATCCACCCGGAACACATTGGCGCCCGAGAAGGCAAACCCCTTCTCCAGGTTCCCCTTCATGGCGTTGATCAGCGCGGCGGCGATGCAATACGGGGTCTGCTCCTGCTCGCAGGTGCTGATGCACTTGAACACGCACTTGAAGGGCTTTTTCGCGCCTTCGCGCATGGAATCGATGAACGAGTTGCCGATGGCGCGGCCCGGCATGCCCACGGGGCTCTTGATGATGGTCACGTCCTGCTCGGTGGCGTCCACGTAGGCCTGCTTGAAGCGGTCGTCGGCATCGCATTCGTGGGTGGCCACGAAGCGGGTGCCCATCTGCACCCCGGCGGCGCCCAGTTCCATGAACCGGGTGATGTCCTCGCCGGTGTACACGCCGCCAGCGGCAATGACCGGAATGCGGCAGCCCTTCTGGTCCTCGAAGGGTTTCACCGCTTCCACCACCTGCGGAATGACCGCTTCCAGCGAATGGTTGGGGTCGTCGATCTCTTCGGCCTTGAAGCCGAGGTGCCCGCCAGCCTTGGGGCCTTCCACCACGAAGGCGTCGGGCACGTAGTCGAAGCGGGTGATCCACTTCTTGGCGATGACCGAGGCCGCCCGGGCGGACGACACGATGGGCACGAGCTTGGTGCGGAATTCTTCCTTCTTCTGGTCGCAGGCCTCGCGCAGGTGCCGGGGCAGGTCCAGCGGCAGGCCCGCGCCGGAGAAGATGATGTCGGCCCTCTCCTCGATGGAGGTACGCACCATTTCGCCAAAGGTGGTCAGGGCCACCATGATGTTCACGCCCACGATGCCCTGTGTCATTTCGCGGGCCTTTTGCAGCTCGCGGCGCAGGGCGCGGACGTTGGCTTCGATGGGGTTCTTGGCAACGTCGGGCTCTTTCATCCCGATCATGGCGGCGGCGATGACGCCGATGCCGCCTTCGTTGGCCACGGCGGACGCCAGGCGCGACAGCGAGATGCCGACGCCCATGCCGCCTTGCACGATGGGTATGCGGGCGACCAGGTCGCCAATGTTCAGGGTCGGAAAAGGCATGATTCAGTCCTCCGGTGCGGTGCGTGCGTGCCGGTGAGGGCACGCGGAATGGGACCGGGCCCGCGCGCATGCCTGGCATGCTCGTGGGCGCTCCGGTGTGCCGCCATGCGCGGGCGGCGCGCGGAAGACACGCGATACGGCGGAATGCCGGATCGTGGGTCTCCGTGGACTGCATCGGAATCTTTCGGGCAGCAAACGCTGGGTGGCGTCGTGCGGTACGGTGGCGGCGGTGCGGTTTCTCCCGCGCAGTCCCCACTGCGCGGGCGCATGCGCCGCCGGGCCGTGGCCGGGCGGACGCCGCGCTGGCGGCGCGGAAGGGCCGATGCGGCCCATTCCCTCAGGCGCGCATTTTACACAGTTTCGTGCAAGAGCACCAGTCGCAATGTTTGCCGTCGCGTGGCAGCAGCAACGGCGCTTCGGCCATGTGCCGCAACAGGAAGGAGAGCAGGGCGGGAATGCGGGTGGTGATGGCCGCATCGCGGGTTTCGTCGTCCGTGCCGTCGCCGAACAGGGGCAGTTCCTGCCCGGCGTCGCGCAGGATGACCCAGGCGGCGTCGTGCACGTCGCGCCCGGAATGCTGTCCGTACATGTGGACGTAGGCGGGCAACTGCACGCCGTGCAGGGCACCGGCCACGTCGGCCAGCAGGTCGGGGTCGCGGTCCGGGGTCCACACCTCGATGCGTTCCCACAGCGCGTCGTCGGACCACGCGGAGGGCTTCCATTCCACCTTGCCGGTCTTGTAGTCCAGGATCACCGCGCCCTGGCCGTCTTCGAAGTCGCGCAGGTCCACCCGGTCCACCCGGCCATGCAGGCGGCGCACCCGGCGGCCCGCGCTGCCCGGCACGTCGATGGTGGCCTCCACCGGCTCTTCCAGATCCAGCACGGTGAACCGGTCCGGCTGGCGGGACAGGTAGCGGCCAAGGCGTTCCGGTCCGGCCACCTCCAACATCAGCAGGGCGTCGGGCGGCAACTGGGCGGAAAGGCCCGAGGTGCCCAGCCGTTGCAGGAACAGGCGGGCAAGCTGCTCGGCGGAAAGTTCGTCGCGGCGCACCTCGCGTCCCTTGTGGGGCAGGTGAAAGTCCAGCAGCACCTTGTGCAGCAGGTCGCCCACGGCAATGGGGTCGTCGCCTTCGTTCACCTCGTCCGGCGGGGCCAGCCCGGCCAGCCGTTCGTGAAAGAAGCGCACCGGGCAGGTCAGCCATGCGTCGAGGGTAGAGGGCGACACGGGCGCGTCCAGCAGCCGTTCCAGTGCATCGTTGATGGCGGTGGTGCGTTCGATGGGGCGCGGCGCGGAGCGGAACGGACGCACCGTGCACGCGGCGGCATGCAGCGGGGGCTGCCCGGGTGAGAGCAGGCCGCCGCGCGCCCGTTCCTCGCGCCACAGCAGTTCTTCGACAAAGCGGCTGCGGATCTTCTTTTCGTCCAGCAGGCCGCTGCGGTCCACGCCGGTCTGGTAGCACAGCACGGCCTGTTCCGCACCGGCCAGCAGGCGGTGGAAGTTGT
Organism: Nitratidesulfovibrio sp. SRB-5; assembly: GCF_019931275.1. Lineage (NCBI taxonomy): Bacteria > Pseudomonadati > Thermodesulfobacteriota > Desulfovibrionia > Desulfovibrionales > Desulfovibrionaceae > Nitratidesulfovibrio > Nitratidesulfovibrio sp. SRB-5. Next base: position 1,333,986 of record NZ_JAIOTY010000002.1, read on the forward strand.
GCGCGGCCACCCGCTCGCGGCGGCGCGAATCGGGCAGCCCGGCCATGGCGCGCAGGCTGTCGGGCAACAGCGGGTCGTGCCCAGGCGCGCCGGGCAGGCGGTCTTCCGTGGCGTCCAGCACGATGACCCGGCGGAAGCGCAGCAGGCGCGTTTCCAGCATGCCCAGTACCTGCAACCCGGCCAGGGGCGTGGCCTCGAAGGGCACGCGTTCCTCGCGCAGGGTTTCGCGCAGGATGGTGTGCAGCACTTCGCGCGGGAAGGGCGTGTCCGCCAGTTCGCAGTCGCGCAGGGCGGGGATGACCCGCTGCATGAGCCGGAACAGGCATTCCGCGTCGATGGGAAAGCGTTCCCACAGGGTGCCGCCGTGGGCCAGCAGCAGGTCGCACAGCGCGCCCACCACATCGGCCACGCGGGCCGGGGTGTCCGCCGCTTCCCAGCGGGTCAGGCACAGCTCCAGCACGCGGTGCAGCAGGGCCGCCGCCGGGCCGTGTTCGCCGCCGGGGGCCTTCCGGGCCACCTCGCGGGCCAGAGCGCGCGGGTCCACGTAGCTGGCCCCGCCGCGCACCACGTTTTCCATGAGGTGGAACAGGTCGCGCAGGGGGCGTTCGCCGTCCAGTTCCAGCATCTTCAGGTACGGGTGGCGGATGCATTCGATGACCGTGCGCCAGTGGTAGCACATGGTGGACGGCGCGGCGTCCGATCCGCCCGGGGCCGCGAACGTGCCGCCCGGTCCGGCTTCCGGCCCTTGCTCCGGCAGCGCCAGCGAGGCGGCGGGCCGGGCGGTCTCTTGCAGGCGCATCAGGGTTTCCACCAGTCGCACCAGCGTGGAGCGCACCAGCGGATAGCCCATGGAGATGTTCACGTCCTTGTCCGGCAGGTGGTGCAGCACGGGCATGAGCAGCCCGGTGTCCGGCAGCACCACCGCCGTGCCCGCCAGTTCGTCGGCGTCAGGGGCAGTCAGGGCGGTCGGGGCGGGGGGGATGGAACTTTCGGTGCTTTCGATTGCTGGCGTTAGACTCGATTCCTTCAAATTGCCGGACGGGGTCGTGTTGGCCGACGGGGCGTCGGGCGCATCGCCGCTATCGGCGCGCAGTTCCCGTTCCATGACCAGCAATTGCGAATGCAGGTCGTAGCCTTCATGAAAGGTGATCGACGGGGTGTGTCCGGACGGCGGGCAGGCCAGCGCTGCCCCGGCGCGCCACGAGGTCAGCCAGCGCACGTGGTCCTCGCAGGTCCAGTGCACCGGGCGACCGCCCAGTTCCGCCACGGACGCGTCGGTGTGCAGGCACACCGTGGCCCCTTCGTGCCGCCACAGGTGCAGGAACAGCGCTTCTTCCGTGCCGGTGAGGGTGGAAAACCCGGCCACGAACAGCCGCTTGCCCGCCAGCAGCGGGGGCAGGGTGAAGCCGTCGGGGCGTTCGGTGGCGCGGCCCGTTTCGTCGGGGCCGGGCAGCAGGCGCACGGAGCGGAAGGCGTCGAAGCCCGGCGTGGTCCAGCCGCGTTCCGTCAGCGCAGCCGCGTACGCCTCGTGGATGCGGCCCAGCGCGCCCAGCAGGGCGGCGGCAAAGGGGGCCACCTGGCCTTCCATGTACTGGTAGTCTTCGGGCACGCGGTTCTGGACGAAGAACTCCTCCATCAGCGCGGCAAGGCGTACGCCCCAGGGAAAGAACCGCCGCTGGTCCGTGGCGGCGAGGTGTTCGTACAATTCGTCGCCGGGCCGGGCCAGGTCGCGCACGCAGTCCATGAGCAGGCCCACCCGGTCCAGCAGGGGAATGGGGCGGGCCGGGCGCGCGGTGGGGTCTTCCGCGTGGGCGCGCAGCAGGGTGAACATCTGGCGCACCGTGAACACGCGGGGCAGCAGACAGGGCCGGACGATGTCCGGGGCGCGGCGGATGCGGTCCACAAGGTAGCGTCCGGGACGACCATGCGGAAAGACGAACACGGCGTCGCCGGGACGGCCGCCCGTGGCTTCGATGAGCGTGGCGGTAAGCCCGGCCAGGAAGTCCGTGTCCCACGGAAAGATCAGGAATGGGCGCGGGCCCCTGCCTGCATGGGGAGCATGCGCGGCGCGCCGCGCGGCAGGGCGTTTGGGCCGGGCCGGGGACGGCGCGCCGGGCATGAGGATGTCGTCTGGACCGGTCACGGGCGGTGTCCTTCGTTGGCATCGTTCTGGGGGGCGTCGTTCTGCGGGGCAGCGTCGGTGGTGCGCAGGGCCACGGGCCGCACGGTGCGCCCGTCAAGGTACACCAGCACGCCGCGCACCCCGGCGGCACCGCGCCCGGTGGCCTCGGCCAGCAGGCCCAGGTAGCGGCGCACCTGCGCCACATGGTCGTCGGATGGACGGCCCGTCTTCCATTCCACCACGGTGCAGGTTTCTCCGTCGTCCACCATGAGGTCGGTGCGGTGGATGCTGCCCTGCGCGTCCATGATGGACTGCTCCGGCACTCCGTGAGTGAACCAGTGCGCGGCCTGCGGCAGCGCCGCCAGCCACGCCAGCATGGCGGTGAGCTCGTTGGCCGTGGCCTCCGGGTCCGGCACCGGCAGGGGGAAGGCGCGCATGCCGTGGGCCACGGCGCGGGCGGCGTCCTGGTCCGGGGTGCCGGTAAGGCGCAGTTGCTCCAGGCAGGCATGCACCAGCATGCCGCGCCGCCGCTCGGTGAAGGTGAATTCCTCCAACTGGTTGCGGAAGATTTTCAGGCGCGGCAGCCACTGCATGGGCCGCCACGGGGCGGCGGTGGATGGTTGGTCCGGTGTGTGTCCTGCCGCGTGCCCCGGTAGCGGGCCTGGCGCCGGGGCTGGCGCTGGGGTTGGCGCCGGAGAAGGTAACGGAGCGGGCACGGCCTGCGGAGCATCGGGCGGCGCGGCCTGCGCCGCCGCTTCGTCCCGTGGAGCTTGCCGCGTGTCCTCGGTATTCGAACCGGCGTGCGCGTCCGTTGCCCGCGCCGGGGGCACCACCCCGGTCACGTATTCCTGCCCGGTGTCGATGTCGCATCCGGTCAGCAGGGCGCGCACCCCGGCCAGCAGGGACGAATTCCGCTCAGCGAACGGGGTGGAGGTGACGTAGGCGTGCAGTTCGTCCACGGGCCGCGTCCAGCCCACGTAGAGCAGGTGCAGTTTTTCGGCGGCGGCAGCCGCCTGCGCGTGGTGGTAGCGGTCGCCCATTTCCGGGCACAGCGGTGCCAGCAGCGGCTGGCCGTCCAGTTCCGCCACCACCAGCGGCGGGTCGGTGCGGTCGGGCTGGTGGTGGAAGGGAATCACCACCACCGGGAATTCCAGCCCCTTGGACTTGTGCATGGTCATCACCCGCACGGCGTCCATGGCCTCGGGCATGGGCACCTTTTCCTCGCCGCCGCTTTCGACCCAGAATTCCAGAAAGGTGGCCAGCGAGGTGAGCCCGCGCGACTCCGCGTTGTGCACCACTTCCAGAAAGCGGCGCACGTAGCCGATGTCCTCCGGATGGCGCTGCGCCACGCGGAAGCGTTCGAAGATTTCGCGCACGGTGTCGTAGGGGCCCATCAGCCCGGCGCGGGCGTAGAACGGGGCCAGCCATGTTTCCCACGCCACGGGGAAGGTGGCGCGAAAATCGGCCAGCAGCCCCCTGCCGCCGCGCGGGTCGTCGGCGGGGCGGGCGCAGCGGTCGGCCAGCCAGTCGCGCAGCGCACGGTCGGAAAGGCCGCTGACCCCGCCGAACAACTCACAGCCGGTCAGCACCTCCCACAGGGCCAGCGCGTTGGGCGGGTAGTCCAGAAAGGCCAGCAGGGCCACGGTCTGGGTGACGAGGGGATGGTCGGCCAGCCGCAGGCTGTTCTCGGTCACCACCGGCACGCCCCAGTCCATGAGCCACGATGCCACCTGCGCGGATTCGTCGTTCTTGCGCACCAGCACGGCCACGTCGCGCCACGGGCGGCGGGTGGCCAGGTCGTCCAGGAACAGCGCGCGCAACTGCTGGCGCACCTTGTCGCGCAGGTCGCCGTTGTCCTCGCCGTGCACGGGCACGATGCGCACCAGCCCGCCCTGGGCAGAATCCCTGTCCGGCACCTCCTGCGCCGCCCCGGCAAAGGCCCGCGCCACCGATGCGGCGGCCTCGTCCAGCACGTGGTCGGGCGTCTTGTCGCCCAGCATGGCCGACAGCACCCCCCGCGCGCGCAGCGGGTTGTCCAGTTGCGCGAACACGGTGTTGTTGTGCCGCACGATGGCCGCGCGGCTGCGCCAGTTGCGGGGCAGGGTTTCACGCTGCGGGTCGGGAACGATGGCGGTGAGCGCCGGGGATTCCAGAATGTCGTCGAACAGGGCGGAATCGCCGCCGCGCCAGCCGTAGATGGCCTGCTTCACGTCGCCCACCCAGGTCAGCCCGCCGCCGCGCGACAGGCATTCCACGGCCAGTGGCTCGATGGCGGCCCACTGGTCGCGGCTGGTGTCCTGGAATTCGTCGATGAGGACGTGCGCAAGCCGCGTGCCCATGCGGCAGAAGGCTTCGGACACGCCGAACTCGCCGTTCAGCACGTCGCGGGCGTGCAGGGGAATGAGCGGCTGGGGCAGCTTGCCTTCGCGCCGCTGGAAGTCGGGCAGGTGCGCGGCCATGGCGCGGGCCAGACCGGCCAGCGGGGCCACCTGCAAGGCGCGCTGGATGAGCCGCCCGCGCACCGCAAAGTCGTTGCAGGCGTCGCGCCAGGCATCGAAGGCCGCGCGCGCGTCGTCGCTGCCCTTGCCTTTGGACGCCTTGAGCAGGCAGTCGTCCAGCCCGCCCTTTTCCAGATAGGCGGACTTGGATAGCGGGGAAAAGGCGCTGTTCTCCGCGCATTTGTCCAGAAACTTGTGCAGGTTGGCGGCGGCGGAAAGCTGTTCTTCGACCAGGATGCGTGACAGGGTGGCCGTGGCATCCTGCATGTCGGCATGAATGGCGACCAGTTTGGCGGCCAGGGCGTCGGTATCCACATCGGGCAGGCCGCCGCGTGGCGCATCCGCATCGAACGGGTCGGGTCCGCCATTGAAGGGGGCTGGGCCAGCATTGAAGATGTCTGGACGGGACATGCCGCCTTCCGCCAGATGCAGTTGCAGCAGTTGCGAAAGGCGCACCCGCAGCCCGGCCCCCACGGTGAAGCCCTTGAGATCGGTGTGGAACAGCAACAGGCGGCAGGCATCGCGCACGTCATCCCGCAATTGGACATCGCCCCGGCGGGCGCGGTCCAGGATCAGGTCGTACAGCGGCTCGAAATACTCGTCGGGCGAAAAGGACGGCTCGAAGTCCGGCGGCAGGGACAGCTCCAGCGCGGCCAGCCGCACCAGCATGGTCAGCAGGCTGTCGATGGTGCGGATGTTCAGCGCGCCGTAGCGCCGCAGGATGATGTCCACCCAGCGGGCCGCGCGGGCCGGGGGCCACGCCCCGTCGCCACCGTCTTTCCGGGCTTGGGCGGGATCGGCAAGGGCATGCTCCTTGAGCAGCCGGATGACCCGCTCCTTCATTTCCGACGCGGCCTTGTTGGTGAAGGTCACCGCCAGGATGTCCGGCCAGCAGTGCCCGCCTTCCACGGCCAGGGCGCAGGCCCGTCCGTCCTCGTCGCGCGCGCCCGCCAGCAACGACAGGAAACGCCGGGTCAGGGTGTAGGTCTTTCCCGATCCGGCGGAGGCCTTGATCTGCGTCAGTGTTGGCGTGGGCATGGGTGAGATTCTTGACTATTGGGAATTGGCGATTTGGAAAAGGCAGGCAAGGTTATTGTGTATGGGCGCGACACCGTTTCCGGACGGGGGGGGCGTCGTCTGGCAAGGAAGCCCCGTGTTCCGCGGCAATAGATCACACCACTGCCTTTCTGACCGTGCCCGGACGGGGATTTCGTCGTCTGGCAAGGAAAATGAGCCTTCCGCGACGGGAGCGTACTCTTCTCGTACGTGACCGGAGCGGAAGGCGAAATCTGACGCCGCCGGAGGTCCGAAGGACGGAGTACAGGCGCGGTCAAATGGGGCAGGCCCGGGTGGTATCCGGCACCATCCCCGCCAGATCCACCTGCCCGGTGGACTCCAGCACCGCCCGCCAGTAGTCGGAAGACACGTTCAGCTTGCGCCGGGTGCGCGTCACCAGGTCCAGCGGCAGGTGCACGTAGCGGTCCATCAGTTTGGACACCACCATGCCGGTGCGCCCGGCCATGGCGGCGTGCACGGCGTGCTGGCCCAGAAAGCCGCAGTACACCCTGTCGTTGGCGTTGGCGGGCACGGAACGGATGATGTAGCTGGGGTCGATGTACTTCAGCGCGTACGGCAGCGAATGTTCGTCGCAGTAGCGCTTGATTTCCGAGCGCAGCAGGGTGGCGATGTCGCCCAGGATGGGGTTGCCCGAGGCGTCGGTTTCGCCGGTGCCCTCCAGCAGGTGCTGGCCCGCGCCTTCCGCCACCACGATGACGGCGTGGGCGCGCGAGCGCAGCCGCTTTTCCAGCGCGGGCAGCAGGCCCCCTTCGCCGTGCAGGGCAAAGCGCACCTCGGGAATGAGCACGAAGTTCACTTCCTTCAGCGAAAGGGTGGCGTGCGCGGCGATGAAGCCCGACTCGCGTCCCATCAGCTTTACCAGGCCCACGCCGTTCATGGCCCCCAGCGCCTCCACGTGGGCGCACTGGATGGCCTCCGTGGCCTTGTACACGGCGGTTTCGAAGCCGAACGACTGGCTGATGAAGTTGATGTCGTTGTCGATGGTCTTGGGGATGCCGATGACCGAGATGCGCAGGTTGCGCCGCGAAATTTCGGCCACGATGCCCGACGCCGCGCGCATGGTGCCGTCGCCGCCGATCATGAACAGGGCGCTGACGTTCATGCGCTCCAGCGCGTCCACCACCTCTTCGGGCGACTGCGGCCCGCGCGACGATGCCAGGATGGTGCCGCCGAACTGGTGGATGTCCGAGACCTTGTCCGGGGTCAGTTCCATGAATTCGTGGCGGTACTTGGGGATGAACCCTTCCAGCCCGTAGCGGATGCCGATGACGGCGGGCACGTTGTAGGCGTGGTACGCCTCCATGACGATGGCCCGGATGACGTCGTTGATGCCGGGGCACAGGCCGCCGCAGGTGACGATGGCGCACTTGGTCTTGGAGGAATCGAAATACAGGTGGCTGCGCGGCCCGGCGGGTTCGAACAGCAGGGGCACGGATTCGGCGCCCAGTTCGGCGATGTGCTCGCGGTCGAGGAACAGGGGGATGCCCTGTTCGTCGGCGTAGCTGCCGTAGCAGAGCGGGGTGGGTATCTTGGCCGGTCCCAGGACGGGAATGGTGGTGTCCAGTTGCAGGACGCCGTTGTCGAAATGGGTCGAGGGCATGGGGTCTGTCCTCCCGGGGATGGCGGCTTGGAGTGAAGTGGGCGGAGGGGGGAGCCGGTCAGGAAATGTCGGCCGGTTCCGTTGGCATTTTGTGTGGTTTTTTCCGGATATACCTGTGCAGCATAGCACGGCGCAGCCCATAAGGCCAGCCTGCGCGCGCGGAATGAACGGGGCGGACGGTGTGCGCCGTCCGCCCCGATGCGTTCATGGTTGGGGTCGGCCTTTCGCGCGCGGACAGGGCCGCGTGTGCGGTGCCAGCGCCCCGGCTACCAGGGTGTGGTGGGGTACTGCATGCCAAGCTGGGTATCCAGCATGGCCCGCGAGGTTTCGCGCAGCACGGCGGTGTTGTGGCGGGCGCACTTGTCGCAGCCGATGCCGGGCAGCGCGGAGACCACGTAGCGCACGCTGGTGCCCGCCAGTTCCAGCAGGCTGTTGCCCAGCGAGGTGAGCACGCAGTAGTTCTTCCACACGTACAGCATTTCGTCGCGCACGCGGGTGCGCACCACGCCGTCGCCGTTCAGGTCGAAGTCCTCGACTTCGGGCCGCAGGACAAAGGCGTCCTGCGCGCAGGCGCGGGCCTGCGGCACCACGGCCACGTTCCAGTCGAACATCACCGCGCGGCGGATGCGGCGGCACAGGTCGTGCCCGGTGAAGGCATCGCCGTGAAAGCGTTCGTCCAGCGGGCCCAGCTTGCGCAGGGCGGCGGTCTTCACGGCGGCGAAGGCCAGCGAAACGGCCTGCACGCGGGTGGGCTGCTGGAAGTGCTTTTCGCCGTAGGCGGGCCAGTTGAACCAGGTGCGCGGCAGGCAGCCCGGCAGCCCGCTGAGGCGGGCCAGCTTCACGATCAGGCCGGGCAGGCGGGCGGCGCCGCGCAGCACGGCGTCCTTGGGGCCGTTGACCATGCCGCCCGCCACCATGCAGGCGGGGGTGGTGTCCATGTGTTCCACCAGACGGCGGGCCGCGCCGGGGCACAGGGTGACGGCGGGATCCACGAAGATGACCACGTCGCCGCTGGCGCGGGCGACGCCCAGGTTGGCGGCGGCGGCAAAACCGGCGCTCGCCGGGGCTTCCACGATGACGGCCTCGGGCGCGATGTCGCGCGCGTTGCGTACGGTGGCGTCGGTGGAGGCGCGGTCCACGACGATGATGTCGGCGGATTCGGCAAGGCCCGTCATTTCGGCCGCGGCGGCGCGGACCGAGGCAAGACAGTCGCCGATGTACTTCGCCGCGTTGGCGGCGACGATGACGAACGAGAGCTTCATGCGGGGTTCCTTCGGGGGTGTTGTGCGTTGGAGCGGTGTCGTTGTTGCCGGAAAGGGGCGCGCGAGCGTGGCCCGACTAACCTCATTGGCCCAACTGGTCCGATTGCCCGGCTGGTCCGATTGCCCGGCTGGCCCGATTGTCCGGCTGGCCAGATCGGCCCGTGCGGGCAGGGGCGGGCCGACTAGCGGGTTAGTCCCAGCTCTGCGGCGGCAGGCGTCATGGCCTCGATGGCGATGGTCAGGAATTCGCCAAGTTCAAGGCCGATGGCCTCGCACTCGCGTATCCTTTCACGGCTGACGCTGGCGGCGAACGCCTTGTCCTTCATTTTCTTCTTCAGGCTGGAGGCCTGCATGCCGTCCATGCCGGTGGGGCGCACCAGCGCGGCGGCGCTGACCAGGCCGGTCACGCTTTCACCGCAGCGCAGGGCGCGGTCGAACAGGCTGGCCGGTTCGCGGCCGGTGCATTCGCTGTTGTGGGCCACGATGGCCTGTACGGCTTCCGGCGGCAGCCTGTCCCCGATGAGGTCCACGGCCACCAGGCCGTGGTGTTCGGGGGTGTCCTTGGTGAGCGGGTAGTCGATGTCGTGCAGCAGCCCGGACAGGCCCCACAGTTCGGCGTCCTGCCCGAAGCGGGCGGCCAGGCCGCGCATGACGGCCTCGGTGGCCAAGGCGTGCTGGACAAGGTGGGGTTCCGGGTTGTGCGAGCGGAGCAGGTCGAGGGCTTCGGCGCGGGGGAGCATGGGGGCCTCCGGTGGACGGTCTTCGTGAAACGGGTCACATGGACTTCGAACCTTGTACGGCACGAGCACGGGCGTTGCAACCGCCGCGAACATGCGCGGGCCGAAGGGGGCCGCTGCCGCCGGGGCCGCGCGGGGCGCGGCTTTGTTGACACGTGCCCCATAAAAGCGGAAAAGAGGAGGTTATTTCGCCAAGGAAGGCGGAGATGGCCGCCACGCGGCCATGCGGCGTAATCCGTTCGCACCCCCTTCCGCCGGAATGTTTCCGGACGGGCGTCAACCGGCTGAAACCGGCGAGCACGATGGAACGAATACTCGGCATCAAGTTCCGTGAATACGGACAGATATACTATTTTCTTAGTGGTGGTCAGCCCGTTGCCGTGGGTGACAGGGTGATCGTGGAAACCGACCAGGGACAGGGCATCGGCGAAGTGGTGGCCCTGCGCGACGACCTGCCCGAAGACGCGGGAGAAACCGAGGCCGACCTGCGGCCCATCCTGCGCGTGGCCAGCGGCGAGGACCTGGAACAGGCGGCGGAAAACGAGAAGCTGGGCGACGAGGCCCGCGCCTTCTGCAACGAATGCATCCGGGGCCGCGACCTGGAGATGAAGCTGGTGGACGTGGAGGTGTTCTTCGACCGCAGCAAGATCATCTTCTACTTCACCGCGCCGACCCGCATCGACTTTCGCGAACTGGTCAAGGACCTGGTCAAGAACTACCGCACCCGCATCGAGCTGCGCCAGATCGGCGTGCGTCACGAAACGCAGATGATCGGCGCGGTGGGCAACTGCGGCATGGTCTGCTGCTGCCGCCGCTTTCTGCGCAAGTTTGCCCCGGTGACCATCAAGATGGCCAAGGAACAGAACCTGTTCCTGAATCCGGCCAAGATTTCGGGCATTTGCGGGCGGCTGCTGTGTTGCCTGAGCTACGAGCAGGAAAACTACGAGGAATTTCACCGGCGCTGCCCGCGCCTTGGCAAGAAGTACCTGACCTCGCGCGGCGCGGTGAAGGTGCTGCGCGCCAACATGTTCCGGGGCAGCCTGGCCCTGCTGACCGAATCCAACGAAGAGGTCGAGGTCACGCTGGAAGAATGGCAGCAGATGGAGCCGCGCCGACCCGAGCAGGGCGGCGGTGGCCCCGGCGGTCCCGGCGGCCACGGTGGCGGCATGCCGCGCCCGGACGGGCCGGAAGGCCAGCCGCGCGAGGGGCGTGACGGGCGCAGGCCCGAGCGTGGCGACCGACCCGAACGGGGAGACCGGGGTGATCGCCCAGAGCGATCGGACAGGCCGGACCGTTCGGATCGTCCCGACCGTACGGACCGTACTGACCGGGCTGACCGGCGCGATGGCCGTGCCCCGCAGGCACCGCTCGCACCACTTGACGCCCCGCGCCCCATGCGCGAGGCCGCCCCGGCGGGCAGCATCGCCCAGGCCGCGTTTGCCGCGACCTTTGATACGTTCATGACCGGCGGCCCCGCGCCGCAGGCCGAAGGGGCGGATGCCCCGGTGGCAGTGGCGGCGGCTTCCGTGGGCATCGCTGGTGACGGCGCAGATGCCACCCCGGCGGATGTCCCGTCCCCGGCGGTTTCCGCAACCGACGGCGCGACAGCCGTTTCGGCGGCGGCTCCCGCTGCGTCGGACGGTCCCACCGTCGGCACCGCGCCGCAGATCCCCGGCACGGGGGTAGCGGCATCGGACGCCGGTTCGTCCCAGCCCCAGGCCGGAGTCCAGGCCGGTCCCGCTTCCGGTGCCGCTCCTGCCGCACCGGCTCCGGCACCGGCACCCACCGTGGCGGGCGCGCCGGCGGCCATCGCCATGCCGCGTGCGCGCGGCCCGCTGAAAAACACCGATCCGTCCACCCTGCGGTCCAGCCGGGGGCGGCGCAAGCGCAAGCGGCGTCCTTCCGGTCCCCGTGAGGGCGGTGAGGGCGGCGAGGGCGGTTCCGGCGGCGGACATAGCGGCGGAACCGGCAGCGAATAATCGACCACATCCGTCAGCCCTGCATCCATCCGCACGGAGCAGGACGCGGCGACCATACAGGCAACAGTTTCCGCCCCCGGCGCGCGCCGGGGGCGGCCATCATATCGGAACGGCGGCGCGGCAGGCCCGCACCGCCCGCAGCGTCCGAATCGGGAGACCCACGTGGACCGCTTCTACATCACCACCCCCATTTACTACGTCAACGCCAAGCCGCACCTCGGCCATGCCTACACCACCATCGTGGCCGATTCGCTGCGCCGCTTCCACCGCCTGCTGGGCAAGGACACCTACTTTCTGACCGGCACCGACGAGCACGGCGACAAGATCGTGCAGGCCGCCGAAAAGGCCGGGTGTTCGCCGCAGGAATTCGTGGACGGCGTGAGCACGCAGTTTCGCGACCTGTGGCCGCATCTGGGCGTGGAGTACGACCAGTTCATCCGCACCACCGACGCGGAACACAAGAAGTGCGTGCAGGACGTGTTGCAGAAGGTCTACGACAGCGGCGACATCTACTTCGGCGAGTACGGCGGTCACTACTGCTACGGGTGCGAACGGTTCTACACCGAGAAGGAACTGGAAAACGGCCTGTGCCCCCAGCATCAGGTGAAGCCGGAATACATCAGCGAAAAGAACTACTTCTTCCGCATGTCCAAGTACCAGGGCTGGCTGCGCCAGTACATTCTGGACAACCCCGACTTCATCCGGCCCGAACGCTACCGCAGCGAAGTGCTGGGCATTCTGGACAGCGGCGCGCTGGAAGACCTGTGCATCTCGCGGCCCAAATCCCGCCTGACCTGGGGCATCGAACTGCCGTTCGACAAGGACTACGTGTGCTACGTGTGGTTCGACGCGCTGATCAACTACATCTCCGCGCTGGGCTGGCCCGACGGAGAGAAGTTCGGCCGCTTCTGGCCCGGCGTGCAGCATCTGGTGGCCAAGGACATCCTGAAGCCGCACGCGGTGTTCTGGCCCACCATGCTGAAGGCGGCGGGTCTTGAGCCCTACAACAACCTGAACGTGCACGGCTACTGGCTGGTGCGCGACACCAAGATGTCCAAATCGCTGGGCAACGTGGTTGACCCGCTGTCCATGATCGACAAGTACGGCCTGAGCGCCTTCCGCTACTTCCTGCTGCGCGAGATGCACTTCGGCAGCGACGCCAGCTTCTCGGAAGACGCGCTGGTGGCCCGCCTGAACGCGGACCTGGCCAACGACCTCGGCAACCTGTTCAGCCGCGTGCTGTCCATGACCGCCAAGTACTTCGGCGGCGTGGTGCCCGCGCAGGGCCCGCTGACCGAGGAAGACGAGGCCATCCGCACCCTTGCGGAAGAAGCCCAGCGCAATTACGTGCGGCTGTTCGAACGGGTGCGCTTCTCCAACGCGCTGGAATCGCTGTGGGAACTGGTGCGCGCCCTGAACCGCTACGTCGACCATGCCGCGCCGTGGACCCTGTTCAAGCAGGGCGACACCGAGCGCCTGGGCACCGTCATGTACGTGATGCTGGAATGCATGCGCAAGGTGGCCGTGCACCTGTGGCCGGTGATGCCCGAGGCCTCCACCGTGCTGTTGGGGCAGTTGGGCCAGACGCTGGACCCGGCCACCGTGCAACTGGCTGACGAGGCCGACTGCTGGGGCGGGCTGGCCGCCGGTACCACCGTGGCGGCTTCGTCCAACCTGTTCCCCCGTGTGGAACTGGAAAAGGCGGAAGAGCCCAAACCCGCCAAGGCGGAAGGCAAGAAAAAGGACAAGGCCGCCGCTTCCGCTCAGGCTGCCGCGCAATCCGCCGCACCTGCCGCTGGCGACGAACCCGCCACCATCGAGTTCGCCGACTTCCAGAAGCTGGACATCCGCTTCGGCACCGTGGTGGTGGTGGAACGGCATCCCAACGCCGACAAGCTGCTGCGTGTGGAAGTGGACCTTGGCGAGGCGGCCCCGCGCCAGATCGTGGCCGGGCTTGCCGAATACTTTACGCCGGACTTCCTGCTGGGACGCCAGGTGGCCGTGGTGGCCAACCTTGCCCCGCGCAAGCTGCGCGGCCTGGAATCGCAGGGGATGATCCTTGCGGTGCGCACCGAAAGCGGCATGCAACTGGTGGCCGCGTCCGGTCCGGTGGCCAACGGGGCCAAGGTGTCGTAAGGCGCAGATCGCCCGAACCGTTTTTGACGCTGCAATGAAAACCGCCCGCCGATGCATGTCGGCGGGCGGTTTCGCGTTGCGGCGGGAAATGGCGCGTGCAGGTGGCGTGTTGGGCGGGGCGAGATGCCGGAAGCCAGCGGGGGCAGCTGACTCGGTTGGCTCAACTGTCTCAGCTGTCTCAACTGGTTGGGGGGGGCGATCTTGCGTAGCGGGCTATACGCCCTTGTCGGTGGGGGAGGAATGGTTGCCGTTCTCGTTGCCATCCGGTCCACCCTCAGCGTCGTCTTCCGGAACTTCGAGGGTGTCGTCCACCCGGTAACGGCGGTACAGCAGGTAGCCCAGCAGGCTGGACACCACGAACAGCACGGCGCTGGCGGTGGTGCGCAGCTCCGGCGAAACGCGCACTCCGCTGCCCAGCAGGGCGAAGATGAACGTTTGCGGCACGTACCCGGCGGCGGACCCGACAAAGAAGGGCAGCGCGGGAATGGCGCTGACCCCGGCCAGCAGGTTGGTCAGCACGTTGTTGCCCACGGGCAGGCAGCGGATGATGAAGGACATGGCGAACGGATCGCGTCCGAGGAAGGCGTTGATTTTCGCCACCCTGCGGCTGAAACGGCGCGCCACGAACGACTGCCCGGCAAGGCGCGCATAGTAGAAGGTGACCACGCAACCCATGGCCGTGGCCAGCGTGCCCCACACCGTGCCCAGCACCGCGCCGAAGGCATAGCCGCCCAGAAAGCTCACCACCTGGCGGGGCATGCCCACGGCGGTAAGCAGGCAACTCACGCCAAGGTACAGGGCCAGGCCGGACACGCCGTGGTCGCGGATGTTGGCGTCCACCCAGGCGGTATCCAGGGCGTCGTGCAGGCCGGAAAGGCGCAACAGAGCGATGGCGGCGGCAAGTCCGAGAAAGACGAACGCACCCTTGAGCACGCGTTTGAGAAGTCGGGTGGGGCGGTTGGTCATGCGGGGCAATGGCGGGCGCCGGGTGAGGGTGGACGGACGGGCGGCGGTTGGCGCGGCGACGGGGTGAACGGCAGGCGATGGCCGGGTGCGGTGGAACGCCCCGCGCGGGGCTGGTCCTGCATCGGTGGGGCCGGTTGGCTGCGCATGCCGTGTGCCGGTCGAGTGTGTGCCGGTCAGGCGTGCGCCTGTCGACCGCGTGGCTCAGGCGCGTACCGGAGACGGTTAGGACACGCGCGGCGCGCTGACGGCGGCGCACACCGCATGTGCGCAGTAGCGGCAACGGGCCGCGACGTCAAGATGCCGGAGGGTTCAGCGCAAGCGCGGCCAGAGCAGGGGCATGGCCAGTACCTGTCCGGCCAGCAGCAGCATGTCGCGCTCCAGCAGGGCAAAGACAGCCACAAGGCCGCCGCCGGTCAGCATGGCGATGCGCAGAAGGCGCGGGCCGCGTGGGGCGGGGGCGGCGCGGGAGGCTGGCGCGGATGGCGTTTCGCTGGGGGGACGGCCTGTGGCGTCGGGAGAGGAGGGCGTGTCCGGTGGGGCGGCACTGCCCGCATCGACGGCGATGGTTGCGCGGGTGCCTTCGGATGGTGCCTGTCCACCCGGCGTGGATACCGCACTATCCGGATGATGCCCGCAGCGCATGTCCAGCGCCAGCGCGACCAGTTGCGACAGCAGGCCAATGGTCAGGATGGCCCAGCGGGCGGGCCAGAGCATCCATTCCAGCGTGTCCATTCCCCAAGCCCGTGCAGAGATGAGGGGCTGTCCGGCCCGGAGCAGGGCGGCGGTGCGGCCCGCCCCGAGATCAGTTGTGCTCGGCGATGTCGTAATTGATGTAGCGGCGCTTCATCCACGCCACGGCCAGCAGGTCGAAGGCGGCGGTCTTGGCGCGGCTGAAGGCCCCGTACTTGGATACGCCGTGCAGGCGCGGGCGGTGGTTCACCTTCAGTTCGGCCACGGTGGCGCCCTGCATCTTCATCAGGGTGGGCAGAAAGCGGTGCATGCCGGTGAACATGGGGATGCGCCGGGCCATGGTGGTGCGCAGCACCTTCAGCGAGCAGCCGGTGTCCTTCACCGTCTCGCCGGTCAGGCGGTTGCGGATGGCGTTGGCCCACCTGGAGGCGATGCGCT
The DNA here is from genome assembly GCF_019931275.1 of Nitratidesulfovibrio sp. SRB-5. NCBI lineage: Bacteria > Pseudomonadati > Thermodesulfobacteriota > Desulfovibrionia > Desulfovibrionales > Desulfovibrionaceae > Nitratidesulfovibrio > Nitratidesulfovibrio sp. SRB-5. The sequence continues at coordinate 1,349,491 of NZ_JAIOTY010000002.1, forward strand.
TGGCAAAGGTGTCCTTGCGCTTGGCGCGCCAGCCGATGACCATGTCGTACCCGCGCTCGAACTCGATGAGCATGGCGGGGATATCGGCGGGGTCGTTCTGCAGGTCGGCGTCCATGGTCACGATGACCTCGTGGCGCGCGGCCTGGAACCCGGCGGCAAAGGCGGCGGATTGCCCGCAGTTCTTGCGGAACGACAGGTAGCGCACCTGGGGGTGCTCCGCCGCAAGGGCCCTGATGACCTCGAGGCTGCGGTCCTTACTGCCGTCGTCCACGAACAGCACTTCCCACTCCTTGCCGATGTTGGCGATGGAGCGGCGGATTTCCTCGAACAGGGCGGGCAGGTTGTCCTGTTCGTTGTACACGGGCAACACGACGGAAAGAGAGGTGATGTTCTTGTTCTGCATGGCCCGCACTACATAAGGAATTTGCCCGGCGATGTAAATGCGCGGTTGACAGCCCGGCCACCCCCGCGTATACACACCTTCTTCGCTGGGGAGGCAATCCCCACATCGTGTCGCGGGGTGGAGCAGCTCGGTAGCTCGTCGGGCTCATAACCCGAAGGTCGTCGGTTCAAATCCGGCCCCCGCAACCAGTAAATCAAGGCCCTTACGGATGCTCTCCGTAAGGGCCTTTTTGTTTTTCCAACCCTATTTCCAACCTTGGGATGGCTAATCGGAATCTCGTAGTAGCAAAACCATGGGCCACCCCGTCACCATACGCATCTGTTAGGAGGCCTCCCGAACTGGGGGGCCTCCTGCTTTTTATCCTCTCTCCCGTGAGTCGTGATGGGCAACATCTCCAGGTACCAAACGTCGACGTTTGGTACCCATGACATTTTTCGAGGAATTTGGTTTCTACTGATCTGTTGGGTGCGCAAAGCAGCCCGTTTAAGAAAAAGAGCTTTGGTTCAGGAGGATTGCCATGAGCATTGGTGGCGTTGAGCGCACAGAGGCCCCGGACACCCAGTGGGTATCGGAAAAAACCGCAGCACAATTGACAGGCTTGAGCGTCCACACGCTGCGTGGGCATCGCCTGCGAAGAAAGGGACTCCCCTACACGAAGGTCGGTCGAGCGGTTCGCTACTCGACAATAGACATTGCCAGCTTCATGCAGGCGCACAGAATCGACTTTTCGTAGTTCAGTGCCCCGCGCTGATATCCAACGCGGTGGCTGGAGCTACTCAATCTCCAACTCATGAGAGGTTCATATGCATCCGAAAGAAGAACAACAAGTTCCTAAGATTCCCCAAATCGATCTCAATGTCCTTGCCGCGCGTGTCAAGGAAGTCCTGGAGGCATCGCCCGAGTCACTTGCGAAGGTCGAAGAGATCCAGGTTTCGCTGACGCGTTTGGACGTCACAATCATCCCAAAGCGATAGATCGCATGGCTGGGGGGGATACCCCCCTGCCCATGCAAAGGAGTTCTTATGAAAGAGTTGAGCATTGAAAAAATGATAGAAACTGCGTGCAAAACGAGGCAACCGGTAACTAGTTCCTGCATGCTTGGGGAGCCAGCTTTACATGGTGAGTCTCCTGTCATTGACGTCACACCCACAGAGGCCTCTTCGTTACCGCAGCCCAGTTCGCCTCATCGGTGGCAACGGGAGGCCCCATGGGCGCGGCCCCGAACATCACTGGCCCCGCATCTGCCATATAACCAGGCGAGCTACCCGGCAGACACGACTCAATATTTTCCTGCAATATCACCCAAGGTAAAGCGGATGCTGGCCGGGGTTGACGGCTCGAACCTTCCGTCTGTCCTCACGGCGGATTCAAATGCGGAAGTATTCAGCGCGCTGGTCGAGTGGGAATTTGCAAAGCTCGCCGCTGACCGTCGCGAGCGCCTGCTTATGGCGCTTGGCATTGACGTTGACAGGCATTTGTGGCTTCGCCGAGGCGGGAATCCCAAGAGTAACAAGGGGGATGAGAGCATCATTTCCCTGGCGTCTTCAAGCCTGAATAGAGGCCCACTCGAAGCGGCTCAGGTCGTGGGAGGGCTGCTCGGCTTGAAGCCGGAATACTGCTTCCATACGTTTCCGGCTGGGAGCAATACCCCGCCCCCCCTGCCACCGAGCACCAGCATCATTGAGGAGTATATCCCGAAGCAACTTATCGTTCGAGGGCGCTCCTACCAACTTGAAGATGTGGACTATCTGCATGACTTCAGTGGGTTCAAGGAGCAGGCGGTCTGCCGCTATACCAACGGCAATGGCGATTTTTTTGTGCTCGCGAGCCGAGTCGAGAAAGATGGCGAACCTGCACTACGTATCGGTGTGGCTCCGGCCTCTGCCTGGCTGTATTCGCGCACGAGGATGGCAAGATATCGGAAGGCTCCCGTGTTGCTCTGCCTCGGTACGCGGGTGGCCATGCACTTTCGGGAGAAGGCACGGGAGGGTCGGTTGCTTGAACGGGCAGGCATCATTGCTTCTGGCTGCTTTGGGGGGGCGACTGCATTTGACGCCCTGCACTTCAAAGACCTAGCCGGGCATCCTGTCGTGATTATCCCCGACTCCACTCGTGAGGGGGTGAAGGGGGCTGAAGACTGGGCGAAACGTTGCGCAAAGGAAGGCGCCGCGAGCGTGAGCGTCTACCCGTGGCCCATCATTGCCACCGGTGTGCCGGTCATTGATGCCTCTTGTCCCCCTGAATCGTGGGAAAAGGAGCTGTGGGGGAGGGCGGTGTACCTTGACCGCATTGAATTGCCCTCAAAGTTTGCTCAGGACGTGTGCCGTCTGTCTATTCCGGCTGCGGACTATAGGCGGTGGATGGCGTCCGTGGGCCTTGTGTCCGTGCCCACGGAGGAGGTTCGGGAAAGCAAGGGAACCATCCAGTTTTTTCGTCTTGGCGACATTCAGGGAAAAGAGCCGGGTGCCCGAGTTCTTCTGACTCTGGATATCCTGATCACGCCCCAATACACGACGCTGATTTGGGGATGCTCCAATGCGGGCAAAAGCTGGGTCGCTATCCAACTGGCCTTGGCTATGGCTGGTGGATTCAAAGCATTCGGACTAGCTGCGATGGGCCCTCGCCGCGTCTGCTACCTTGATGGTGAGGTTGGCGGGGAAGACTTCAAGGCGCGTTGTCAGCAACTCCTTCACGGAAACCCGAATGCCCAGGCCCTCGTGGATCAAAATTTGAGCATCCTGCCCCAATCCGGCTTGAACATTCTGGATGCGGCATGCTCGCAACAAGTCATCGAACAACTCCGCCACGAAAGGGCTAATGTGCTTGTCATCGACAACCTGTTGTCGTTGGCTCCAAGCGCGGCCAAAAGCAACGCCGATGGGCTGTTCAACTTCGTCCGACAAGTTGAACAAGCAGGGATCGCGGTCATCATCGTGCATCACTCCGGCAAGGATGGAACAAACTTCAAAGGATCAGCCGATCTCTCCAGTTTGTCCCAGAACGTCATCCGCCTGGATGGGCGCGAGCAGTTGGCAAGCCAGGAGAACCGGAGCCCTGAGTTGGAGGAGGTTTGCCAAGCCGACGGTCCAGTCGTGCGAATGACCGTTACCAAGTGCAAGGCTGCGCCCCAACTTGAAAGGAAATCCTGTACCTACCACCTTCCGGTAGGTAGTGGGTGGCGCCATATCGAGGGCTCTCTCGCAGACGTCGGGCAATCGCCTATGTCTGAAGGATTGAGCAGCGAGCCGAGGGCAATGGAGCCCCCCGTTGTTCCCACCCGGGATGTCGACATGGACTCCCTGTCGCCAGACGAGGAAAAGGTGTTCAGTGCGCTGAAAGAGAAGAAGAGCTCCAGGTCTGAATTGGAAACACGGACCGGCCTCAAAGAGGACAAGCTTGGTGGCATACTCCGAAAGCTCAAGGACCGAGGGCTTATCGTAAAGGAAGGCAAAGGCAAGGCCACCTACTACCGTTGTGTGTAGTGCTGCTTGCAAGCGATTCCGTCTTGAACGGGTGCCTCAGCATACGGGGCACCCTTCCTTTTTCTGGAATGCCCGGCCATGCGCAGTGCTTTTATCGTGATGTGCCGGGGTTGTGCCGCGAAATGCACCGGTGATTCGGTGGTTATACACCGCAAATCGGTGAAAAATTGAGGGCTAAAAAGAAAAAAATAGTAATGTCAGCATGGTGGGCTAGTGCATCCGGGTGGGGGTGTGCGCCTGTGGCGTTCCCCCTACTCCGTTGTGGGGGGGATGATAGTCTCCCCCCTCCTTCATGGACTACTCCTCTTGGGGACGGCCTTCAGGCAGCGCCAACGGTTCTTCCTCGCAATCGTTCGTTTTCGTGGTGCCTGTCTCCGACAATATGGCAGCAGCGAACACGCCAGCGACACCGGCTAGGCAGCCGCCAAGAAACACCCAGGCCCTGTTCATTCCCTTGTCCTTGGACTCGTGCTCAGTCATCGATGCTCTCCTTGACGACGTTAAGTACCGCGATGGCTATGGCGATGATTGATCCCCAGCTTATGCCCATTTTCCTCTCCTCGGGGTGCGGACCTTGGGGCAGTCCGCGAAGAGGACGCATTCCGCAGGCGGCAGAAGGCATTTCTTCCACGGCCAGAACCGGCACAGGTACATCCAGCGCATATGACCTCCTTGTCGGGGTGTTGAAAGAGAACGGGGAGGCGTGGTGCCTCCCCGTTGTTCGTTGCCGGTGTTTTTCGTCGTTGCATCATGTCGCGCGCCTTCCGACCAGAGCGCCTTGGAGCAGGCCGAACATCGCCGGGGTAAGTTCGGCCATGGTGTTGATCGTCCTGTGCCGTCCCGGCAGGTGTTGCAGGATGTTCACCGCACCGATGCCGATGGCGTAGACCTCGAACCCCAGCCGTTCGGCGTGCCGAATGGCTTCCAGGGCACATGTCGGCGTATCGGGGTCGCCATCGGTCAGCAGCAGGATGAGTTTGCGAGCCTCACGCAGGGGCAGCATTTCCTGCATTACCCACCACAGGGACTCGGCCAGTGGGGTGGTCCCCACGGCTGCCACCTTCAGTCTCGGATGTACCCGCTGACCGTGCCGCACCAGGCGCCCCACCGTTTTCTGTTCTGTTGACGCCGGGTCATGGCTGGCCGGAAAAGCGGTGATGGCCACGTTGATGCCCACGGTCTCAAGGGCCGAAGCCACGGCGTGACAGGCCGTGCTGGCCAGCCGGATGTTCGGGGTCATGGACCCTGAGCAATCGAGAAGTAGGTGCACGGCGGTATTAATGCCGACGCGCGTTCCCTTGCGCATGAAGACGCGAGCGTCATCCGTGGCGATGCGGTGGAGCCTGCGCGGGTCGAGCCTCCCGCTCTGTGCCCCGTGGGTCCGGCTGATGGTCGCAGCCTGCAACAGGCCATGAAGCCGCGTCCGCAGGGCCGTCGATGCCCGTTTGGCCTCGACGATGTCATCAGGGTGCAGGTCAGAACTGGCCTTGTGGGTGACGGTGGCCACGCTGACGGGCAGTCCATCACGTGCGGGAGCCTCACGCTTCAGGGCCTCACCAAGGATTGCACCGAATTCCTGCGGAAGCTCGTCCTCCTGGGCATGCAGCAGGTTCCTTATCCGTTCCCATGGCGATGCCGTAGGCTGATTGCCATCGCCAGACCCACCCTCCGGGGCTCCCCCAGTTTGATTGGCGTCCGGATTCGTACCTGACGCGGGTTGCGGCGTTTCCGTGGCCTTGCCCAGTTCAACGACGATGGCCCGCGCATGGGCAATGGCCTCGGCAGTGGATGCGCACGAGGTACGTACCGCTTCCACCACGCAGGCCATGCGGGTAAGCAGGCCCGGACAGATTTTATCGAGATGTGCCGCGATGGTATCGCGCCGTTTTTCGATGGCCGGGACGTCCCATGCCCTGACCGTGAGCAGCAGCCAGTTCAGGAACAGCACAGCGGGATCGTCCGCTGTCTTGGTCGCCTTGCCGCCGAAGAAATGGCCGATGAGCCAGTCGAAGTTGCCCCGGCAACCGGGGAACGAGGCGACCAGACGGTTTTCCACCCTCCAGTCCTCGATGATGTTCCAGGCATGGTGCTCAAGAGGGGCAAGGTTCGCGGCCTTCAGCGCTGCGAAGTCGGTATCCCGCAGGTGGGCGGCCTCATGGTCGATGTAGCCGCGGGCCAGTGCGAGGAAGGTGTCGGGCGCGTCCACTGGCAGTGCGGGAAGATGGATGGCCGCGCCGTCCGTGTAAGCCTCCGTGCCCCCGATGGTCACGGTGACGCCGTATTTCCTGCCGAGCACGCTCGCCACCAGCGGCAGCGAGCGCATCACGGCGCGTGTATCCAGCATGTTGTCCTCCTGCAAGGCGGCCCGTAGTGGCCGGTCCGCCCGGTAGTAGCGCCAATGGATGGGGGAATGTAAGCCCTACCAAAGCCCGCAATTGGGCAGGACGGGTTGCAAGTCGGGCATGACCTCGCGGGGAATGGCGTCCAGCGCAAGGTCGTCCCCAAGGTCGGGCATGTCGTCTTCCCCTTTTTCGGGTTCGTCTGCGGACGCTATCCGTCCATTCTTCGTGCTCCCATCCTGCCGCAGCAGAGCATCCAGCAGGTCTGCCGGACGATGCCCCTCCATGATCCGCTGCCCATGCTCCATGAGCGCGGACGGATCGCGCAGCAGGGCCACCAGCCCCTGCAGCATGAGCAGGTGCGCCCCCTGTATCCTGCCCCGCTTGGGCAGATTGGCGAAGGCCGTTCCGATGAGGTCGGCCACCGGGGCCACCCTGGGTTCCACGAAGGTGAGCCCGACCAGTTTCTGGTGGATGGTTCGCAGGGGAGACAGCGCCTTGTGGGTCACTTCGCTGCGGCCCGCGTAGCACTTGTGCCAGGCCTCGGTGGCGGCTTTGGCCACCTCGTCGAACAGGGTCCGGCCAAGCCCTCGCACCTCTTCCGCAAGCCCCAGGGCAACCGGCTCCACATCGTTCTGAGCGGGCGGCACGATGCGGTAGACCTGCCAACGGAAGCCCATGCGGCTGCGCACGTAGTCCGCACTGACGGTGGAATCGGCGATGATGCGCTCCCACTCGCCGTGCCGGGCAATCCAGTCCCGAACGGCGTCATCGTACCGGGTGAGGAAGGTATCCCTGGCTGCCAGAAATTCGGTTCGAATGCGGTCGAGTTCTTCCACAAGAACGGGGGCTTTTTCCTCCGGAATGCCCCAACCGCCAAGAAAGCGTACGCCGTGACGGTCGAGCAGGTTCACCGCGCGCGCTTTCAGCGTGCCGAAGATCTTCAGTTCCTCGGGATCGCAGATGCGCTTGCTGCCGAGGGAGGCAAGCTCCTCCGGCGGCAGGTCTGCACCGCCGAAGTCCGCCGGGGTCAACTTGCGGCGGGCGGTCCAGATGTTCACGTCGAGGTTGATGGCCATAAGGCAGTTCAGGATGGTGTCGTTCATGTGCGTGCTCCATAAAAGCGGAACGCCCCTCGGGGGAGGGGCGTCCTAGATTCCGTTGTGGAAGTGGTAGTGGTCTTTTTCGATCTTCTCCGCAGCCTGTCGCCACATTTCCTGTACCGGGTCCTCGTCGATGCAGCGGCCCCACCCGATGGTGTGGACCGTGACCCGAGAGGGATGTGGTTCCTCGTCATCCCCGGTCCAGGTGCGGACCTTGAGGAGGTAGAGTTCCGCTTCCGCCTTCCAGTGGTGGCGGACGCCGTTGGTGTGGATATCCCGGACGAGGTGGATGCTGCGGGAGAAGGGGAAGATGCGCATGGCGGATGTCGCTTTCATGAGAGTGTGCTCCTCGTGGGTGCTGTGTAGGTCGAGGTCGTTCCAGAATGCGGAATCGTCGGGAGGGAAATCACGGTTACGGGAGAGGGCCGTATGACGAGGCGAGCCGGTAGCCTTCCTTGAGTTTGCCAAGGGTGCGTGACCGCGCCTCGCGGATGGGGTTGCCCCGGTTGCACCGGGTGATGGCCAGGGCAAGCCGTTGTCCTTGCGTATTTAGCTTGCCCCAATGAAGGTCGATGCCGTGCTCCTGGATGGTGCAGGACCAGAACTTGCCGCCCGAAGGTGTGTCCTTTTCGAGGCGCAGCCAGGGAGGTGAAGGGAGGGAGGCGAAGAAGGCGGGGTCAAGAGACTGACGAGTAAGCAGGGAATCCATGAACTGGAGCACTAGGCCGGTATTGCCCGGGATTCGGGGAGACGCGGCATCCTTGCCGGGGGTGTCCGCAGCGGACGTGTTCGGCGCGGTAGCGGCGTCCCCGCTCACTCCCCCGAGGGGAACATGCGCTGGGCGATCTCGTGGAGCAGCGTTCGGGTTTCCCGGGTGGCCTTGAAGCCGAGCGTCCGGTCGAGGGCGTAGGCCACGGGCTGGATGCCCTGCAGGGCGAGCGGCTGGAACCGCTGGGTCAGGTCGGCCCAGCGAATCAGGGTACGGGTGGAGAAGGTCACCTCGATGGAGGCGCCATGCGCCGTGCCCGATTCGTCCATGAACAGACGACGGACTTCGTTGGCGTAATCGATCATGGTGCGCCGCAGGGGTGCAGGGAGTTGCGGTGCGATGCGTTCCAGCAATCGTTCTTCCGCTGCGGGTTCGGGGTAGCCCATCTCGCACAGCCAGAACCGGTCGAGGAAGGCGAGGTTCTGGCGCAGGGTGCCCTGGTAGAGGCCCGTTTCGTCGGAACCGCCGTTGGTGTTGGCCGTGGCCGCGAACCGGAACATGGGGTGCGGCATGACCAGTTCACCGCCGTTCTCCGGGATGCACAGGGGCTGGCCGTCGAGGATGCCGTTGAGCCCCGTGGCCGTGGCGGGTTCCAGTAAATCCAGTTCGTTGAGGAGCAGGATTCCTCCATGCTTCATGGCCAGCGCCAGCGGTCCGTACCGGAACTCCATAGAGCCCTGATGCACGGACAGGTGGCCCACGAGGTCGGGGAATTCCAGCCTGCCATGCCCGGTAACCTCAAACACCGGGTAGTTGAGCCGGGCGGCCAGTTGCCGGATGGCGCTGGACTTCCCGCTGCCGGTGGGACCGAACACGTAGAGCGGATCGGATGCGGTCATCAGCCAGACCACGATGTCGCGCGTGGTCTCGTGGAAGATGTAGTCGGGGTCGGCCTTGGGGGTGTACGTCGAGGGCTGGGGGTAGCCCTTGATCATGCGGCCCGACGGGGTGCCGCTGAACACGGCGCCAGCGTCGAGATCGACGGGCTGCAACGCGTGCAGGCCCGAATCGGTATGGGGCATGGGGTGCTCCTTTATGTTGTGTCAGTTTGGGATGTTGGCTATGTCGAGGTACAAGGAGGGGCGCATGTCCAATTTGGGTACGCATTTTGACCCGGAAACGAGAGAACGTTTGGAGGCTTTGGCCAAGACCATGGACAAGTCCGTGCCATGGCTCGTGGCTGAAGCCGTGCGCCGATACGTCATGGATGAAGGCCGGGTGGTGGGAGCCATTGCTGTTGGGCTGCGGCAGGCAGATGCCGGGCTGTTCACCATGGCTGATGTGGTTCGTGAGAGCTTTTCCCGATGTGGTGTGGACACTGCTCAGGCTTGGACCACTGAAGCGTGGTCCGACTTGCAAAAGCTGGGATCACGCCTGACCGCTGAGAACAGCAGGGGATTATTCCAGTTGGTTGCAGAAACCCTGGAGATGCTGCGTGCGGCTCTTGGTAAGAGCCAGGAAGGACGGGTGCCGGGTACCCGTGAGGTCGTGATGGCTGATCCCTTCTGTACGTTGATCTACCGGGTTCGGGGTGGGGAGGTGCAGGTGCTGCGGATTATCCCTCAACGCGATTGACGTCTGCTCATGGTGGATGTAGTCGTAAATGACTACGGAGGGTCATCCCATGCAGCATCCCACCACCATTCGTTTGGATCAGGATACCGTTATCCGGCTGGACGAGATCGCTGAGGCCACGGACAGCACGCGTGCCGCAGTCATCAAGGAAGCCGTCGAGCAGTTCCTTGCCTATGACGCCTGGTTTCGTCTCAAGGTGAAGCAGGGATTGGATGCCGCACGCGAAGGGCGCGTGGTGAGCCATGATGAGGCCAAAGACCGCATGCGCACCTTGGGCATTGCACTGGAATGAGCAGTGTCCTCGAATGGTCGCTCCCGGCGCTGGACGATCTTGCGGAGATCGCCATGTGGTTGCGCCAGGAGGATGCCGGGCTGGCCGAAGGCATGGTCCGACTCATCTTCGCGTCCGCTGAACTGCTTTCGCCGTACCCCCTTGCTGGCCGCGTGGGGCGAGTAGCGGGTACCCGCGAACTCGTGGTGAGGCGGAGCCCTTACCTTCTTGTCTACTTGGTCGAAGAGGCGCGAGTGGCCGTGGTCAGGGTGCTCCATGAGCGCAAGGATTGGCCGGGACCGGATAACTCTGACGCCCCCTAGCCGAAGTCGATGGTTCGGAACAGGCGTGCGTCGAAGGGATTGTCCCACCAGCCGCCGAGAATCTCGGCATCGTCAACGTCCTCGCCGATGCGCAGGAAGAGGTAGTCGTCAACGTCAAGTTCATCCATGACGTCGGTGATGAACCGTACCTCCTCGAAGTCCGCGTACCATTTGACACCTTCCCAGTAGTACAGCACGCCTTCCGAGTCCGGTGCGTCCTGCCTGAGTCCGTTTTGCAGGAACAGTTCGATATCGCTGGGGTTCGTGGCATGCTGCCGTGCCTCGTGCATCGCGGCATCAAGCCGTGCCCGCCCGTTGTCGGACAGGCACAGGGCGACTTCGCTGTAGTATCCCATGGTCATTCTCCTTTTCCGTTGATGGGGCCGATGAACAGCCGTTCATGAGGCTGGCCGGTCTTGCGAGCCCGCTCCAGGATGTCTGTCGCCGTTTGGGGATCGCCGGTCAGGGCCTGCAGTTCCTCCTGCAGGGCCGACTGGTCGATGGTCTGTCTGCCGGGCATGGATGCCACCCGAAAGCGGTGTCTGCCCGCGGTTATCCAGTCCCGGGCCATGCTGTCGCTTACCGCCGCGATGCGCTGGAAGGCGGAGCGAATGCGCCCTTCGATGGCCGCGATATCGCCCTCGATGGCGAGTTTGCGTTCCTTCAGGCCCGCGAGATGGTCGAGGTCCGCCGCATGGGCGGGACCGAGGTCCACGGGTATTCCGTCAACCCGCATGGGCCGGAACTTGGGACAGGTGGCGTTGGCGTCGCACCAGTCGCACAGGGGGTGAAACCCCTGGCAGTACGGGAGGTCGTCAAGCGCCAACTGCCCCGCCTTGACGGCGTTGACGGCCTGCCACAGGTCCGCGGCAGTGTTGCAGCAGATGCCGAGCATGGTCCGGTTGGGCGTATACGGCCCGAAGGCCTTGGCGTCGGCCATGGAGATGGAGAGCACCCAGCCTTCGATGGTCACGCCTTCCGGAGTGTCCGGCAAGTTGATGCCGAAGAGCAGACGGGCCGCTTCCGGGAAGGGCTTGCGGGTGAAGATCGGCTGACCGTCTTCGTCCCGATGCGAGCAGCACGGGCGATGCCAGGTGCTCTCCAGCAGGCCGATCTGCCCGTAGAGTTGCACCTCGTTGGAGGTGTAGAGGGTTTCGGGCAGGTGCCCGTTGCTTTTCAGCTCCAGCACCCGGATGACGGGTGTCGGAGCTTCGTGGATGAGGGTGATGTCGAGGTGGGCCTTGATGGGCACGCGGTGGAAGGATGCGCTGATTTCCAGTTGCGGGATGAGGCGGTGACCGCTTCTGGTGAGGGCGTCGGTGATCCCGGCCTCCTGCCAGTGGCCTCGGTGCAGTGGGAGGTGGCGCTTCAGGATGGAACCGACATGCTGAGGCGGGATGGTGTGGGGCTGCGTGCCCGGCGACGCCAACTTGCGGGCAGCCGCCGAGCGCAGGCATTCCATTGCGGCGCCGATGTCGGACATGCCGACGTAGGTGCTGCGGTCGCCCAGTTGCGTCTGCGTGGTGTGGATTTCTTGCGCGAGCATGGATTCGGCGAGGAGGCAGAGAGGGTCCGGCAGTGCCGGAGGCATGGGGGATTGCGAGGTGTCTGTCATGGGGGCTCCATCGAATGGGCGAGGCTCCCCATGGCGGGGGAATCCCCGCCCTTGGCGTGGTGTGTGGATCAGGCGGTCTCGGCGTACCGCCACCAGACCTTGCGCTCGGCGTTCCATTTGAACCCGGCAGCCGAGAGCAGTTGCTTGCGGGCAGACGTGTTGCCGGACGCCATAACGCAAAGACGGCCATCCTGCGTGGTGGCCGTCGTGTAGGTTACCCCATCCAGCTTTGGCAGCGATGCCAAGGCCGGGTGTAATGCCTTGTCTGGCGGCATGGGGCGTGACTCAGTGTGGGGAACTGGCTGTACATGCGCAGTTGCGGCGCTCCCTTCCACCTTTTGCCGGGGCTGACGTGCTGTGCGTGGCTTGGCAGACGTATCGCGGGAAGCAGCTTCTCCGTCGTCATCGTCCTCCGTCACCATGCCAAGCATGGCCGAGAGAGCGTAGCGACGGGCATAGGTCATGGCGCTGCCATATCCTTGCGGGTCTGCCTTCGGTAGGGGCATGACCAGCAGCGACGACTGCCACTGACCGGATTCCGCATGCGTGAGCTTGGTGACGAGACCGAGGTGCCCAGCCTCTGCTGGGACCGGATACTGGGTCACCCAAATCCCGTTGGTCAGCAGCGCGTCGCGGCAAGAATCCATGACGGAGTTGAGTGTGGCGTAACGCGATTTGGCGAACGGATTCTCACGGTCCTTGATGGCCGGTTGCAGGGTGTGCTGAACGGCAATGAGGGCCTTGGCGAGGTCTGTGACCTCTGGGGAGGTGTACTCGGTAGGGTACATAAGGACTCCTTAGAAAGAGACTAGCCCTGATACGCGGGGTATTAGGGCTGTTTTTAAGTAAAAGGCTGGGGATTCAAAAGTGTAATATATATCTAAAAAACAATGAATTACGAATATTTCTTGCTGGATACGGACTCGCAGTTGATTATAGCGCTGTGTCCCTTGTGGTCATTGCTCAATATTCTTCGGGTTCCTCGACGCGAGACGTGGAAATCAGCTTTCTTGACTCTCCTTCCTGACGCATCGTAGCCTTTCCTTTTGCCCAGGAGGGAAGGAGCCGTGGAAGCTAACGATTTACTGACGTTGGGCCTTGGCCTCACAGCTCCCTGGCGAGTCGTGGACCAGTCTCTGGACCTTTCAAAGCAGCCAAGCGAACTTCGCCTTGAGGTCGAGGCCGCGAGAGGTGAGCGCTACCCTTGCCCGGCGTGCGGTGCGTTGTGTAAGGCCCATGATTTCGCTGAGTTCAGCTGGCGGCATCTCAACTTCTTCCAGCATCACTGCCTGATCAAGGCCCGTGTCCCCCGAGTGAGATGCCCGGAACATGGCCTCAAGCGCGTCAATGTCCCATGGGCACGGCCTGGCAGCGGGTTCACCCTGCTTTTCGAGCAAGCGGTCATGCTTCTTGCCCGAGAGATGCCGGTCAACGCCGTGGCGCGTTACGTCGGCGTCACCGACAAGCGGATATGGCGGGTCGTGACGCACTACGTCTTGAAGGCCATGGGCAAGCTTGATCTCAGCCGACTGTGCGGAATCGGCCTTGACGAAACGGCAACCAAGCGTGGCCATCATTACGTCACCATCTTCGTGGACATGGACCGGGAAAGCCGCCCGGTGGTCTTCGCGACTCCAGGCAAAGGCAAGGAATGCCTCAAGACCTTTGCCGCGTACCTCAAAGGGCGTCAGGGCAATCCGGAGAACGTGGTCGAGGTGGTCTGCGACATGTCACCAGCTTTTCTGTCGGCGGCCGAGGCGACCTTCAGAAATGTCGCTGTAACCGTGGACTGGTTCCATGTGGTTCAGATTTTCACCAAAGCCCTCGACGAGGTCAGGCGTCTGGAAGCCAGAGAGGTCATACTTCCCAAGGCTGCCCGGTGGGCGGTTCTCAAGGGCCTGGAAACTTGGCGTAGCGAGGAGCAGGTCGCGGCGCTCAAGGAGTTGGAGGAACGTGGATTGGCGACAGCCACCGCGTTTCGGGTGAAGGAACTGCTGCGGTGGGTGCGCAAAGCTGACACCAGGCAGGGTGCGCGATGGCGAGCAACGCGGTTTTTCGAATTCGCTCGGGAACTTGCCGGGGATTCGGTTCTGCTCGCACCGGTACGCAAGGCGCTGAACACGTTCGAGGATCATTTGCCTCGAATATTGAGAAGATGGGACTCCTTGCTTTCCAATGCTCGCTTGGAAGGGCTCAATGGCCTCTTTCAGGCTGCTCGCTCGCGGGCCAGAGGGTATCGGAACGTAACAACCTTCATCACCATGATCTACCTGATCGGAGCGCCCATCACCCAACTCTTGGAGGCGTGAATTCCACAGCTAACGTCGAAGACCCTAAAAACGTGAGGGATTGATGTGGAGTAGCCCCCGTTTGGACCGGACACCCCGCCAACGATAGGAGATAGGTCTAGCCCTATGACCAGGCCTAGTGCTAACGGGGGAGCCGTGGTGGAAGTGTTGACCACAGCCCAGCGTCGACGTTGGACGGTGGCGGAGAAGGTTCAACTGGTCCAGGAGTCGTTGCAACCGGGGATGAACGTTTCGTACGTCGCCCGAAGAAACGGCCTCTCTCCCAGCCTGTTGTTTCGCTGGAGGAAGCTCATGAGCGACGGAGGCAAGACCGCCGTCCAGGCGGATGACCAGGTCGTCGGAGCCGGGGAGGTCCGGGCGCTCAAGAAGCGTATACGCGATCTGGAGCGAATGCTGGGCAAGAAGACCATGGAGGTCGAAATCCTTCAGGAAGCGTTGGAGATTGCGCGCGAAAAAAAACTGATCTCGCGCACTCCGTTGCCCTGGGAGGACGGTTCCCGATGAAGCGTGTCGCCGAGGCGCTGACGGTCTCGCGCTCCAGGCTGGCCGAAAGAGTGAAAGACCCAGCTCGGGAGCGTCCGCCCCGCTACTCCAAGGCTGAGGACGAGGTGCTGTTGCCCCTGATTCGGGACATCATCGACCATCGGCTGACCTACGGCTACCGCCGGGTCTGCGCGGTGCTGAATCGTCGCCTGGTCCAGGATGGTCATGCGCGCGTCAACCACAAGCGCGTGTATCGGATCATGCGCCTTCATGGCCTGCTTTTGGCCAGGCACAAGGGCTACCGGCCAGACCGCAGCCACGACGGCAAGGTCATCACCCTCAAAAGCAATCTTCGCTGGTGTTCAGACGGGTTTGAAATCCATTGCGACAGTGGCGAGGTGGTGAGGGTAGTCTTCGCCCTTGATTGCTGCGACCGCGAGGCCATGGGGGCCATTGCGACCACGGCGGGCATCAGTGGGCAGATGGTGCAGGACTTGATGCTGGAGTGCGTAGAGAAGCGGTTTGGGGTCGTGAAGGCCCCGCAGCCCGTCGAATGGCTCTCGGACAACGGCTCTTGCTACACGGCCAGGGAAACGGTGGCGTTCGCGACACTGTTAGGCCTGCTTCCGCGCTTCACGCCGGTGCGCAGCCCGGAAAGCAACGGCATGGCCGAGGCTTTTGTGAACACCTTCAAGCGGGATTACGTGCGTATCCACGCCCGTCCTGATGCGGCAACGGTTCTGGCCCAGCTTCCCGGCTGGTTCGAGGACTACAACGAGAGGCACCCTCACAAGGGCTTGCGGATGAAATCCCCCAGGGAATTTATCCGCGCATCAGCAACCGCAGGGTGTCCGGTTTAGCAGGGGCAACTCCATGATGAAAAAACTTTTCGCATCAAAGCTGATATCTTTTTTTTCGTTAATTCTTTTTATTATTAATATTTTTATTGTGTGGAGTATATATTCGATTCATTCTTCGTTGGAGCGCGATGCCAAGCTTATTAGCAACATAGGTTTTATTCGTGGGTCGACACAAAGAATTCTGAAATTTGAATTGCTTAAAAATATTGATAGTGCTGATTTCTCTATTAGCGAGGTGGATACAATATTTGCTATTTACGTTGCTGATGGCAAGGCGGCTGAATTTAGGTTTGACCCAGAGATATATCAGCCTTTTAAGAGTCTTTATGGTGAATGGAATGCATTTAAGGATGTTTTGTATAAAAACAGGGCTGGACAGCAGCAATTTTTACAAGAACTGTCATTAATGAGTGAATCTATTTGGAGTGGTTCTAATTCTCTCATGTTGAGGAAAGTTATTGGATCAGATCGTAAAACTTCAAATATCAAAAAACTATACTATTATGTTTTCTTCCTTTTTGGCTCGTCATTCATTTTCTATTTGATATCGAAGATTTTTGTACAAAAAGTCGAGCATAGCTCCTGCCATGACAGTTTGACGTCTGTTTATAACAGGAGTCAATTTGACCTGGATATCAAAGAAGAAATAGACAGATATGAGAGAAACAAGAGGGAGTTTTCATTGCTCATAATGGACATAGATCATTTTAAAAAAGTTAACGATTCTTTAGGGCATACAGAAGGAGACAGGGTTCTTAAAAAAATGGCAGGGACGGTCAGGCAATGTATCAGAAAGACAGACTTTTTCTACCGGATCGGGGGGGAAGAATTTGCTGTTTTGTCACCCGAGACAGATCACGAAAGCGCGTTACTTTTGGCTGAAAAAATTCGGAGTGTAGTGGAAAAAGAATTTTCCAAAGACAAGTCCAAGATAACGATTAGCATAGGCGCTTCTGTGTATACAGATGGAATGAGTCATTCTGATTATTATAATCAAGCTGACAAAGCTTTGTATGAAGCTAAAAGAACTGGAAGAAACAAGTCTGTAATTTTTGATACTAAAATTCAGTATGGGAGAAAAAAATGAGAAAAATTGTAGAATCAGTGTATTGGGTTGGTGCAGTGGATTGGGACAGGCGTCTGTTCGACTCCTTGGTTCCGCTCCCCGATGGGACAACCTACAACGCCTATCTCGTGGAAGGCAGCGAGAAGACCGCTCTCATCGACGCCGTGGACCCGGATATGGTCGATACGTTACTTGGGCATCTGGATGGGGTGGAAAAGCTTGATTACGTAATATCCCAGCATGCGGAGCAGGATCATTCCGGGACCATTGCCCTGGTGCTGGACCTGTACCCTGAGGCCAAGGTCGTCACCAACGCCAAGGCCAAGTCTATGCTCATGGATCTTTTGCTCATCCCCGACGACAAATTCATCGTTGTCGGGGATGGCGAAACCCTTTCCCTTGGCGACAAGACGCTCACATTCATTCTCACGCCTTGGGTGCACTGGCCGGAAACCATGTCCACCTACTTGGCCGAAGACAAGATTCTGTTCAGTTGCGACTTTTTTGGCTCGCACATCGCAACGAGCGATCTCTTTGTGCGCGATCAAGGCCGGGTACATGAAGCGGCAAAACGCTATTTCGGCGAGATCATGATGCCGTTTAGGACCATAATCGCCAAGAACCTGGAAAAACTCGCCCCCTATGACATACGCATGATCGCCCCCAGCCACGGCCAGATTTACGACAGCCCCGGCTGGATCATTGACGCCTACAGGGACTGGGTTTCAGGCGTGGCGCACAACCTGGTGGCCTTTCCCTTCGTGTCCATGCACGGCAGCACTAGGCTCATGGTCGACCACTTGGCGGCAGCTTTGTCCGAACGCGATGTGAGGGTGGAACTCTTTAACCTTGCCGTGACCGACATCGGCAAGCTGGCTATGTCCCTCGTGGATGCGGGCACCATCGTGCTCGGCACCCCCACAGTGCTTGCCGGTCCGCATCCCATGGCCGCCTACGCGGCATTTTTGGCCAACGCCCTGCGGCCCAAGGCCAAATATCTGTCCATAGTCGGTTCATACGGCTGGGGCGGCAAGACAGTGGAAACTCTGGCCGGCATGATTCCCAATCTGAAGGTCGAGGTGCTGGATCCTGTGCTGTGTAAGGGGTTGCCCACAGACGACACGTACGGTGCCCTGGATCGTCTGGCGGATGCCATTGCCGCCAAGCACAAGGAAAGCGGCTTTCAGAGGTAGTTTTTTTTTCTAGTATCGATTTGAGGTGCGTGCATTGTCACGCGATCGGCAACAGTAATTATAAAGGAGGTCACTATGTTTTGCTTCCAGTGTCAGGAAACAGCGAAGAATACGGGATGCACGGTCAAAGGTATGTGCGGCAAGCCGGAAGAAACCGCCAATTTGCAGGATCTGCTCATTTTTGTGCTGCGTGGCATCGCCATTTATGGCGAAAAATTAAAGGAGTTGGGACAGCCGGACCGCTCTAATGACGACTTCGTGCTCCAGGGATTATTTGCGACCATCACCAATGCTAACTGGGATGATGCCCGATTTGAGGCTATGATATCGGAAGGCTTGGCTCGGCGTGACAAGTTGAGAAATGCTTTTCTGGCTGTTTACAAGGCAAAAAATGGCAAAGATTTCAGCGAGCCGTTGCCCGAAGCCGCGACTTGGACTGGGGACTCTACCGCTTTTGCTGAAAAGGCCAAGAGCGTAGGCATTCTGGCAACTGAGAACGAAGATGTGCGTTCTTTGCGCGAACTGCTCATAATCGGTCTGAAAGGTGTCGCGGCCTATGCCGAGCACGCTGCTGTACTGGGCTTTCGCAAGACCGAAATCGACGAATTCATGCTTGAGGCCCTGGCTTCAACGACCAAGGATTTGTCCGTGGATGAAATGGTCGCGCTGGTCATGAAGGCCGGCGGCATGGCCGTAACCACCATGGCCCTGCTGGACGAGGCCAACACCACTACCTACGGCAACCCGGAAATCACCCAGGTCAACATCGGCGTGGGCAAGAACCCCGGCATCCTCATCAGCGGCCATGACCTGAAGGATATGGCCGAGTTGCTGAAGCAGACCGAGGGCACAGGCGTGGACGTTTACACCCACGGCGAAATGCTTCCCGCCAACTATTATCCGGCGTTCAAGAAGTACCCGCATTTCGTGGGGAACTACGGCGGTTCCTGGTGGCAGCAGAATCCCGAATTCGAGTCCTTCAACGGCCCCATCCTGCTGACCACAAACTGTCTGGTGCCGCTCAAAAAAGAGAACACCTATCTGGACCGTCTCTACACCACTGGCGTGGTTGGGTATGAAGGGGCCAAGCACATCGCTGACCGGCCTGCGGGAGGAGCCAAGGATTTCTCGGCGCTGATCGCACAGGCCAAGAAATGTCCTCCGCCCGTTGAGATCGAGACTGGTAGCATCGTCGGCGGTTTCGCCCATCATCAGGTACTAGCCTTGGCCGACAAGGTGGTTGAGGCTGTCAAGTCCGGCGCGATCAAGCGCTTTGTGGTCATGGCCGGGTGTGACGGTCGGCAGAAGTCTCGTTCCTATTACACTGAAGTGGCCGAAAATTTGCCCAAGGACACCGTGATCTTGACGGCCGGTTGCGCCAAGTACCGCTATAACAAACTGAATCTCGGTGACATCGGTGGCATTCCACGTGTGCTGGACGCAGGGCAGTGCAACGATTCCTATTCCCTGGCCGTCATTGCTCTGAAACTCAAAGAAGTCTTCGGCCTGGATGACATCAACGATCTGCCCGTATCTTACGATATCGCCTGGTACGAGCAGAAGGCCGTGGCCGTGCTTCTGGCCCTCCTATTCTTAGGTGTGAAGGGAATCCGCCTCGGACCCACGCTTCCGGCATTCCTGTCCCCGAACGTGGCCAAGGTACTGGTTGAAAATTTCAACATCAAACCAATCGGAACAGTGCAGGATGACATCGCGGCCATGATGGCGGGTAAATAGATGAAGAGGGGGCTTCGGCTCCCCTTTTTTTCATCAATAGCTGATCTCTGCTTTAAAGATTCGTTGAGGCTTCCAATCAGATTTTGTGTTGGATTCAATGGAGGGCAGAAATGATAAGTCCAAAGGTAAAGGCTGTTTTCTTTTTTTGTCTCGCGTTGACATTTGGAGTCCTGATTTTTGGCGGTTACGCCATCAACAAGGAAAAACCACCCATTCCCGCCAAGGTTCTGGATCACTCAGGGAGCACCCTGTTCACAGGCGAGGACGTCATCGGTGGACAGAATTATTTGGTTCCTCGACGCGAGACGTGGAAATCAGCTTTCTTGACTCTCCTTCCTGACGCATCGTAGCCTTTCCTTTTGCCCAGGAGGGAAGGAGCCGTGGAAGCTAACGATTTACTGACGTTGGGCCTTGGCCTCACAGCTCCCTGGCGAGTCGTGGACCAGTCTCTGGACCTTTCAAAGCAGCCAAGCGAACTGACCTGCCCGGCACTTTTCAGACCAGCCGAAACTTGAGATAGGTTTCTCCCTCAACCACGAGGGAACCGATGAAAAAGGGACGATTTTCCGAAGAGCAGATGGTCGGCATTCTGCGAGAAGCTGACCGTAGTTCAGTGGTCCAGGTGGCCAAGAAGCATGGAATCAGCGAACAGACGATCTACACGTGGCGCCAGCGGTTCGCAGGCATGTCCGCCGATGACGTAAAGCGGCTACGCTTGCTGGAACAAGAGAACACGCGGCTGAAGAAGATACTTGCGGAACGGGACCTTGAAATCGAGGTCATGAAGGAAATCGCTGCAAAAAAATGGTAGGCGCACCCGTCCGACGCATCCATGTGGCATACGCTAGGAGTCGCGGACTTTCACAACGCAGGGCGTGTGCGCTGTTATCCACTTCCCGGTCGTCGCTTCACTACGAGTCATGGCTGGAGGCTCGGGACAAGCCCCTGATGGCGGCGATGTCAGGTCTAGCAGCGACGTATCCGCGCTTTGGATATCGCCGGATCAACGTGTTCATGGACCGTCTGGGGCATGTCATGGGTGCCGACAAGGCGTTCCGGCTTTGGTGCAAACGTACAGTGGTTGCTGCTAACAACCAGTGGGCTACCTTTCGTAACAACCCGCCTGATGTATTGCTTCCCAAGCCGTTATCGGAATTTGTTTGTGTTCTCTTCAAGTAGGGGGCGATCTTGCGTCCCCAAGAAACTCCTCAATCGTAGGAATTTTGACTCGCAAACGTATGGTGGTGGATTGCGTAGTGCATTGCTCTCGTAGGAGCTTTCCTTCGGTTGTTCACCATTAAGTTGGCAATGAACTCCCTCCCCATTCTCTCACGTTCAAGGGGGCATAGCCCTTGGTCCTCGTTTTAGCCAGATAGCTGGCCCACTCCACGCATCTTTGGATATCTCGTTCATAGCAGGCGTCATGACGATCCAGGTGGATGAAGTCAGGGTGCCTGTTGCCGTCTCTGCTTTGGTCACACCTTTGTAGGAGGCCAGAGTAGTCGATCCCAAGAGCGCGCTGCCAGAGTTGTTCAGCCTTCTCCATGTGGTTCCAACTGCTTTTTGTTAGGTTGCCATTTAGGAGGAGCATCACGTGGTAATGCTGGTGTTTTTCTCTGGATTGTTCACGTGCCCAGACGTACTGGAAGGCTATCCCCTTGCGGGATAAATAGCGTGTAAAGCTGTTGAAAAAGCGCTGAATATCTTCGTTTCCACGGGAAGAATAGAAGTTTCGCGGATAACGTAAGTCAAAGCGGATGAAGAGCACTCTGCTGAATCGATTCGTCATGTACTCGATACGGTCAATGATGGCATCGAGTATGTCGATACGACAGGGCTTGTCGTTATACGCTTGAACTGGATAGTCTCTGTGGGTTTTTTCTGTTATGAACATGGTGTACTCCTTTTTTGGGCTATTGAATTAGTGGAGAGTGTTATTGTTTACACAAAAAGAAGCCGACACTCGTGATGTCGGCTCTTGGTATGGCTATCCTTGGCTAGCTGTTGATATGGATGTGTGGTATTTGTTGTGTGTATGTTTATACAAATATGTTTATGTGTTTAATGTTTATTTATGAACAATGAATATATAATAGATACATAAGAGAGATAATACAATTTTAGCATGTGTAAAATTTAGAATATAAATCGCCATGCTAGGTGTTTGTTGTTTTGAAATTGATTGTTGGTGAAGTTTGATGTGCTAATTTTTTGTCAGACTTATTTTTTACATACTATGTAGGAGGTGAGAGGTGGCTTGTAGAAAATTCAAGTGTCTGTGCGCGGCAGTTGTGTTTCTTCTGTTCTTGACATTCTCTGCTGTGTTGTCTTTCGCGTGGGGCGGGAAGGTTGTTGGTGTCTCAGATGGTGATACGGTTACTGTGCTCAGCAGCAGTCATGAACAAATTCGTGTCCGTCTGTATGGAATTGATGCTCCTGAGAGCGAGCAGTCTTTTGGCGCGAAGTCCAAGCAGAGCCTGTCGGGTTTGCTGTTTGGTAAGATGGTAGAGGTTGATGAGGTCGATGTTGATAGATACGGCAGGGTCGTCGCTCGTTTGCATGTCGGCCAGGTTGATATCAATGCGGAGCAAGTCAGGCGGGGGATGGCGTGGGTGTACGATTCTTACTGTCGCGATGTGGTGTGTGTTGATTGGCGACGGTTAGAGGGTGCAGCACGTGGTTCGTCTCTGGGATTGTGGGGCGATCCGCGCCCCATGCCGCCGTGGGAATGGCGGAAGAGCAAGAGGGGGGCGTCCACGCAGGGTGTCCAGCATAAGAGTGGCGTTGAAGGCCAGCCTTCCGAGGTAGGATATCACGGCAATCAACGTAGCCACGTTTTTCACCGTTCAGGCTGCAAGGATTATGACTGCCCCAATTGTGTCGTTATTTTTGAGACGCGTGAGGATGCAATAAAGAAAGGCTTTAGGCCTTGTGGCGTGTGTCGGCCTTAGGACTTCTGTGTTTTGTCGTTTGTTCGCTTTTGTTGAATCGTTTTTTTTATTCCTTTGAAGTGGCAAGCCTGCCTTTTTTGATGGATTTATCTGTTGCGTCGTACGTATGTTGTGCCAGATTGTAACATTCGCTGAAGTAATCACATTTTTTTGAGAGGTTAAGGCAGGAGTCTTTCTCACATATAGCAGTCTTTCTGCGCGACTTGATAGTCTTTTGTGTCTCGATAAATGCTTCGGTTTTATTCATTTTCTTGAAGTTTATGTTGTCCCAGAGTACGAGCGAAAATAATCGGTTAGATATTTCGGCCTCTACTTCTTTAAGTTTTGTAGTGTTGAAGAACGTATTGAAGTAGTGGCGTGTTATTGTGTCATCGTTTGTGTGTTTCTGTGGATTGTGCTCGTAGGCGATCATCGAAAGGGTTGACTTGATTCTGTTGAGAACGTCATCGTAATGCTGGTCGAGTTCCTCAAAATCAATAAAAAAGCATAGGTGTTGCAGTGCTTTGCTTTTATCTGCAAGGGGTGTGTTATACGTTTCTTCTATTGATGCCCATAATGGCATCCAGTTGATATTGAGGAAGAATTCTTTTTTGGGGAATATTGGTTCTATGGAGGCCGTGATGTTTTTTTCGCTGATGGCAAGCATAGAGTATTCCTTGTTACGGAAAGTGTCTGCGTGCGTAGCGTATACTCCGTGCTCAAGGGATATTTTTGATAGGCCGCTTATTAATGCTTCGTTTGCTTTGTTAGATATGTATTCATTGTATACGTCCATGAATTTCCAGTGTTTGTCGAAATCGTCGCCATGCGCATGGTCCATCACTCGTCGTAAAAGCGCTTGATTGTATATGTCCATATCTTCATTGTCTTTATCCATAAAGGTGTAATATTCTACAAATGCGTCTGCAGAATGTTCGGTGTAAAGTTCTCCAAGTGTGTTTTGTAGGTCAGTCTTCAGCGCCGGGAGGAGTGATAAATGTTCTTCATATTTAGGGTTTGTAACGATGTGCCTGAGTGCGTATTCGTTGTTGAAGAAGGCAGAAAGTTTTAAGCGATATCCTCCTAGGTCCGCATTTTGTTTTTTCATGGCTTTTTTATCTCCGTGTCTGTGGGACGGTTGAGTGCGTGGGCTATGGTTTGTGTTGCGGCTTCCGCAGCCCTTTTAAGCGCATCGTCTCTGAGGTGGGCATAGCGCTGTGTCATGGCAGGACTTTTATGAGTCATTAACTTCTGCAGTTCGTACATGCTGACTTTTCCAGAGCTTGCCAACATGCTTGCATACACGTGTCGTAGACCGTGAAATGGACGAAAGTCCTCTGGGAGGCCCGCTTCTTTTTTGATTGCGTCGGCCTGCTTCCGGATATCAACCAGTCTTCCACCACCTTTGCCTGGAAAAACGTAAGTGCTGATCAAGCGCGGAATCGACATTAGCACTTCGCGTGCGAGGTCGTTGAGGGGGATGCGCTCGGATTGTCCGGACTTCGCTCCCCTGCCATCATCGTTCCCAACAAGATTGATGAAACCTCGTTCCCAGTCAATATGCTCCCATTTTAGGCTGAACATTTCTCCTCTGCGCATGCCAGTGTATAGGGCGAGCAGCATCATGTTGCCAGCCTTTTTGTGCCTTGTATTCGCAATAGCTTCAAGAAGCGAAATCAGTTGCCCCGGTGAGAGGTCTTCGGTTCTTTCATTGTTAAGGCGCGGCATTTCGAACTGAACAGCAATTTGTGATTGAAGTATCAATCCTTTTTTGGCGCCAAATGATATAATTCGACGTAGTAGTTCCAGAATGTTCCTAATTGTTCCGGGCTTCTTTCCGGATTTTGTAAGTGCCAGGCGTAGGTTGTCGACATGTGTCGTTGTGATCTCTGCAGGCTTCAGGCTCTTAAAGGCGTTCAGGTGGACAGTGAACCTG
This sequence comes from Nitratidesulfovibrio sp. SRB-5, assembly GCF_019931275.1. Lineage (NCBI taxonomy): Bacteria > Pseudomonadati > Thermodesulfobacteriota > Desulfovibrionia > Desulfovibrionales > Desulfovibrionaceae > Nitratidesulfovibrio > Nitratidesulfovibrio sp. SRB-5. The sequence goes on from NZ_JAIOTY010000002.1 coordinate 1,373,885, forward strand.
TTCTGGTCGGTTGTAAGTCCTTTGAGGTTTTCATTCCGGTGTTTGTACTCTTCCCAAAGGCTATGGATTGTCCACTCTTTGGTGGAAAGGGCGCTTTTTTCCGCTTCACGGGTCTCTTTTCGGGTGAGGCGTTTGCCTTCAAGTAGTTGGCCGCGGATTATCGAGGCTCTGGCCGGGGTCATGTCGTCGGCGTATTGTCGGCCAACCTTTGTTTCGATGAGCTTTCCATCTCGTTTATAAACTGCGTAGTATACGCGCTCAATACCGTTGCCGCCTGTTCGTATGGTTTCACGGTAATAAACGCCTGGGTAGGCCGTCTTGATTCGCTTCGAGGGTGGCATGCTTCCTTCCTTGGTAGATGGGGTTGGGTGGTGGTATTTTCCAACCCTATTTCCATCCTGTAAAGCAAAATCCAACCAAATTTCCAACCGGGGAGCTCATGCTAGTGACTAATCAGAAGCAAAGGGTACAAAAAAATCCTTTGAATATTAGCAATGTAATTTGCTAAACAGTGTTTTGTTTTGTGTGGTTTGCTGCGAAACTCTTGGGCTCATAACCCGAAGGTCGTCGGTTCAAATCCGGCCCCCGCAACCAGTAAATAAAGGCTCTTACGGAGAACGTCCGTAAGGGCCTTTTGTTTTTTTCAGCCCTATTTCAACGTTGGGATGGCTACTCGAAATCCTGCAATAGCAAAACCAGGGAGGCGTTCAGATTGGCACAACGGGTGGCGCATGTTCGTGGGCCGTTGGCCCCTGTGCCGCAATGCGTTTGAAGAAAATTTGGTGCCGAGCCTGTCGCGCGGCGTTTTGAACTCGTTTGGAAGAAGCGCGCAGAAGAGTGTGCGCCGATTGGCACGGTTCATCACAGGCATGGAAGAAAAACGGGCGCCCCCTTCAGGCCGCCCGTTTGTGTTTTGCCTGTGTTCTGCGTTTGCTGTCTAGGCAGGGCAAAATGCGATGATGAATCCTGCGCGATTCTGCCGCGTCTGCGCGGCATTCTGCGTCAATTCAGCTCGCGTCCATCCCTGGATACTCTACCTATGATGGCGATTTCGTTATGTAAGTAGTTGGGTGTGTTCGTTTTGATCAGTGGAGAGTCGGGGGGTAGCTCTACAGGATGACCTTGCCCGGCACGTCGTTCACGCGCTTGAGGCAGGCGACATCCTCGACGCCCACGGCGTAAACCTTGCCCGCCCTTGGTTCCCGTTGGCTTTGGTCAATCAGGACCCCATCGCCATTGAGCGCAACGGGTCCATGCGCTCGCCATCCACGAGCATCAGGACCATGCAGGACGGTGCGCCTTCGCAGCAGGAAGTCGGTACGGAATGCGTAACGGCGTTCAATGCCACCAGCTGTCTCGAAGGAACCCGTGCCCGCACTCGGTCGCGCCTCGGCCATGGGCATCATGACCGGTTCGCAGTCCGCGTTTGTTCTCGTGGGCTTGACCTGAAGCGGATGTGTTGCGTGCGTTGCCTGTTGCGCGGCTGTGTGAGTGCGTTGCCCGGACGCTGCTAGGGGGCTTTGCTGGTGAAGGCAGCCGCAAGGTTTGCGACGCTGTGTGTATACCGGTTGATTTCGATACCGTGCTTCTTGAGCTTGTAGAGCAACGTTGAGCGCGGCAGGCCAAGCAGCGTGGCAGCGCCTTTCTTTCCACTGATCACGCCGTTGGTCAGGGTCAGCACCCGTTCAAGGACTTGCCGTTCGGTATCCGCCAGGGAATAGCCGCATGTCACCGAGGGAGGAGATGGCAGGGGGGCGGCGGGCACGTCGCGAACGCTCGGAAGGTGCGTCTCCTGTTGGAGCAGCGGAGTAATCATGTCTGGCTGTATTTCGCCTCCGTAGTTGAGGATCAGCAGCCGCTTGACCATGTTGGAAAGCTCGCGCAGGTTTCCCGGCCAATGATACTCTTCCAGCAGGTGCAGCGCGGAGCGGGAGAAGGTGATTGGCAGGCACTGCATGTCTTCTGTAAGAATGCCGACGAGGTGCTGCAGCAGCGCGCGCAGCTCTCCGACACGTTCTCGCAGGGGGGGGATGTTGATAATGGCCGTTCCGAGTCTGTAATACAGGTCGCTTCGGAACTGGCCACCCTGTATCAACGCACCGAGGTCGGCGTTTGTAGCGGAAATGAAGCGTACGTTTACCCGGATGGAGCGGCTCTCGCCGACTCGCTCGAAGCTGGAATCTTGCAGCACTTGCAGCAGCTTTGCCTGGAGTATCTTGTCCAGATCGCCAATCTCATCCAGGAATATGCTTCCCTTGTCCGCCATTTCGAAGCGTCCCACGCGCTGACTGTTGGCGCCCGTGAAGGCGCCTTTGGCGTGACCAAAAAGTTCGCTTTCGAACAGAGTGGAGGATAGGGCTGGGCAGTTGACCTTGACGAAGTTGTTGCTTTTTCGAGTGCTGTGCCGGTGAATGATGTGGGCGATGAATTCCTTGCCCGTGCCTGTCTCGCCGCGTATCAGGACCGGCACGTTGCTTGAGGCCAGAAGCTGCGCCTGTTGCATGACGGTACGCATGCTCTCGCACCGGTAGAAAAAACGCGGTTCAGAGTAGCTTGCCTCTTCCGGATAGAGCAGGTCGCCCACGCGCTGCTTCAGTTCCGTATTTATTTTCTGGAGTTTTGCATGGGCAAGCATGTTGTCCACGGCCAGGGCCACCTGCACGGATATCTTTTCCAGAAACGCCACCAGGACCGTGTCGTCGTCGCGCAGCAGCGGGCGTTTGAAGGAAACAACCAGTGCGCCGATGGGCTGGGAGCGGCTCATGAGCGGCAGGGCGATGGCCGAACGCAAACCAGCATCATGCATGCTGCGTATTGCGTCGAATGAAGAAAAATTCTTGATGTCCCAGGCGACGAACGTGGACTTTGCGTGGATAGCCTTATGGGCCAAAGGCCCCCGCTGAGGGGTTGGAATATCGTCCATGCATGTGACAGCAATCCCTTCTGCACGTGCGAACCATTCCAGCGTTCCGTTTTCTGCATTATAGATGCTGAGACTGCATCGGTCGCAATTGACCAAGGGCTGCAGTGTAGCTACGAGACTCTGAAAAAGACCGTCTTGGGTGACTTCGCGAACAAGAATGTTGTTAATCAGCAGCAGGGCTTGATAGAACCTGTCAGGAATGTCACTCATCGTTCCCTCGCCTATGTTGCATGAAGGGTACGCGTATGGGTTTGCATTCGTGGAGCCGTTCGTTCCGGCCCCGCTCATGGTCTAAATCACTCTTATTTGATATTGTATATTCTTGATATGATGGACTTGCGGTGCCCGAGGGCTTCGGCAGATGTGCGTCTACCGTTGCATGCGCAAATCATCATGTCAATGAACCTGACCCCAGCGGGACCGAGGTGGAACTCGCGGCGCAGTTGGCCGAGGCATCCACGTCAAAGTGCTCACTCATGGTACGCAGCGTGCGGAGTGGACACCGTTTGCTCCCGGCAGGATTGGGTTGCCGGCGTTGGTTCCGTCCCTGAACACGCTGTCGCTGGCGGAAATGTCCTTCAGCCCGGCATGTGGCCGATCGGGGTATCGTTGTGCGCCTTGAGGGCGATGGTCCAGTCTTCGGCCATCAACCCGCGGTCATGTCATGGCTGGCCTTGACGCTTTCAACAACCACGCCCCCTTGAATCGTGGTCAGGCACTGCGAGGCATGCGGGGCCACGAGGCGCCTGGGGCACTGGCGTGTGGGGTAGACTGCGGCACGCGCGCGGGTCATGCCCGGCGGGCGGGTCGGGCATGCGCTCCTCCCGGTGAACCTTGAGGTAACGCCCAAGGACACCGGGCATGCGCACGTGCCGCAGGGGGTGCCTCCTTGCGGCGAGGTGCGCCGCAAGGAGGGGGAGGCGTCTGTGGGCTAGGCGCTTTCGTACAGGCGGGTCAGGACGAATTCGCGATGGCCCAGCACTTCAGCGGACGTGTTGCGCCCGTTGGCGGTGCGGATGGCCATGTCGAGCAGCTTGTCGCCCGCGCCGTCCATGGTCAGTTCCTTGCGCAGGATGCCGGAGACATCCACGTCGACATGTTCGCTCATGGTGCGCACGGTGCGCGGGTTGGCGCACAGCTTCACCACGGGAAGGATGGGGTTGCCGATGACGTTGCCCTGCCCGGTGGGGAACAGGTGCACCACGTACCCGGCAGCGGCGCACAAGGTCACCATTTCGGCGGCGGCGGAAGAGGAGTCCATGAACCACAGGCCGGGGCCGGTGGGGGCTTCGGCCTTGTCCAGGCAGCCCACGACCGGAGCCTTGCGGCCGATCTTCTGGATGTTGCCGAGCGCCTTTTCCTCGATGGTGGTCAGGCCGCCCTCGATGTTGCCCTTGGTGGGCTGGGAGTCGGAAAGGTCGTCGGTCTTGTGGTCGTCCACGAGCTTGGCGTAGCGGTCGAAGAAGAACTGGAACTTGTTGCGTACCTCTTCGGTCGCGCAGCGCGCGGCCACCAGGTGCTCGCCGCCGGTGAGTTCGGTGGTTTCACCGAACAGCAGCGTGCAGCCCTTTTCGTACAGCTTGTCGAAGGTGTTGCCCACGGTGGGGTTGGAGGCGATGCCCGAGGTGGTGTCGGATTCGCCGCACTTGGTGGACACCCACAGGTCGCTCAACGGACATTCCACGCGCTGCAGCTCGGTGGCCCAGTGCATGAATTCCTTGGCCTTGCGCGAGGCGTTGCAGATGGTGTTGTGGTCGCCGTTCTGCTCGATGGAGAAGCCCGCAACCGGCTTGCCGGTCTTGGCGATGCCTTCCACGATGCGGTTGGTCCACTGCGGCTCGATGCCGATGACCACGACCGCGGCAACGTTGGGGTTGCTGCCCACGCCGATCAGCGTGCGGAAGTGCAGGTCGAGGTCTTCACCAAATTGCAGGCGCCCATAGGGGTGCGGCAGGGCCAGGGTGCCTTTCACATTGTTGGTCACCGCTTCGGAAGCGGCGTTGGAAAGGTCGTCCAGGGGAAGGATGACCACATGGTTGCGAACGCCCACGCGGCCGTTTTCGCGGCGGTAGCCGAGGAAGGTTTCAGCAGTCATTTTCCTACCACCTCTTGGTCTTTACGTTGTGAACATGCAGGTGTTCGCCCTTCTTGATGGGAGCGACCACCTTGCCGATGTCGGTGCCGTACTTGATCACGGTGTCGCCGACGGAAAGATCCTTCAGGGCCAGCTTGTGGCCGATCGGGGTATCATTGAGCACCTTGAAGGTGATGGTACGGTCTTCGGCCATCACCCAGCCGGTCAGGTCCTGACCGGCCTTGACGCCTTCAACAACCACGACGCCGACGGAATCGCCGTCTTCGTGCACCAGAAACTGAATGGACATGAGTTCCTCCTTGAAGGGTTGATCAGTTGCATTTTGACGGCTGGGACCGTGGCGTGTCGCCCCTAGGCCACACCGAGTTTGGCATAGATGTCCGGCAGCCTGCGTTTGGCTTCCTCGGCGACTTCGTCGTAGAGGTGCCGCCCGTGGCTATCCATGGCCACGGTCAGGGGGCCGAAGTTCTTCACCCGGAAGCGGTACAGGGCTTCGGGGTGCAGATGTTCGAAGTAAACGGCCTCGACTTCCTCGATCTGTTCCGTTTCCAGCGCTGCGGCCCCGCCGACGATGGCCAGGTACACCGCCCCGTACATGCGCATGGCGTCCAGGCTGCCTTGATACAGGCCGCCCTTGCCGATGATGGCCCGCACCCCGTAGGTGCCGATCAGCCCCGGCGTGAAGCGGTCCATGCGCGTGCTGGTGGTGGTGCCAACGCAGATCTTTTCCCATTTGCCGTCCACGTTGCGCAGGCTGGGGGCGGTGTGGATGCAGGGCATGCCTTCAAGGCTGACCGGGGGCGTGTGCCCCTGGTCGAAGATGTAGATCTGCGTCAGGTCGCGGATGCCGAACAGCGGACCGTCGAAGTAGACCACATCGCCAGCGTGCAGCGCGCGGATGTCCGCTTCGGAAAACGGGGAGGTGAGATGGTGCGTGGTGCTCATGACTGTCTCCTAGTACCCGTATGTCGTGGTGCCATCAGGCAGGATGACTGCTCGCGCCCGCCGGGCAGGCCAGCATTGGGTGTTCACGGCCACGGGGTTCTGGGTGATGTGGGTGTAGGCGTACTCAATGTGCACGGCCAGGCAGGACACGTCGCCGCCAAGCCCCATGGGGCCGCGCCCCGTGGCGTTGATGGCCTCTTCCAGCTCCTCCTCCATCTCCGCGATCTGTGGATCGGGGTGGCGCTGTCCCACCGGACGGCAGATGGCGTCCTTGGCCAGCCGCATCACAAGGTCGGACGTGCCGCCCAGCCCCACGCCGATGACGCCGGGGGGGCAGGGATTGGCGGCGCTTTCCACCACGGTGTCCAGGATGAACTTCTTGACCGCCTTGATCCCGTGCTGGGGGTAGAACATCTGCATCTTGCTCATGTTCTCCGAGCCGGAGCCCTTGGGCACCATCAAGATGTCCAGCGCGTCGCTGTCTTCGACGAAATCCCAGTAGATGACGGGCAGACCGGGCCCGACCGAGGTCTGGGGATTGACCCGGGTGATCGTGTGCGTGGAACTGCTGCGGAAGGGGAATTCCTGGGTGGCCCGCCGCGCCCCTTCGTAGAGGCAGTTCTTGATGGCGGCACCGTTCCAGGGGAATCGCGAACCGACCCGCACCTTGTAGATGGGCAGGCCCGTGTCTTGGCAGAGCAGGGTCTTTTTCTGGTCAGCGATGTCGATGGCCTTGAACATGGCCTCGAAAATGGCGCGGGCGGTGGGGACGGTCTCGCGGTCGTGGGCCTTGTGCAGGGCAACCCGCACGTCCGGCGGCAGGTCGCACAGGGCCTTGATGTAGCTCTGCTTGGCCGCCTCTTCCACAATGCGATAGTCGAATGAAGACATGTGCCAACTCCTTGTGTTGGACGCTGCGGTCAGCGGGTGGCTGGGGGATTGGTCAGCGTGTCGGGAATGCTGGTGCGGACGTCTTCGGTGCGCATGGGCACCGGTGCTCCCCGGCTGGGGTCGACGGCCAGCAGGAACGCGGCGAGGGCTTTCAGTTCCTCGGGGCGAAGGGCATAGGCAGGCATGGAGCTGGAGGACATCTTGGACTTGGGATCCTTGATGTACGCGGCAAGATAATCGGCCGAACGCCCCTTGGCGCGCATGTTGGACATGTCGGGCCCGGTCCGATGTCCGCCTTGCCCCTGGATGTTGTGGCAGTACGAGCATTCGCGTTCAACGTAGACGCGCAGGCCCTGGCGAACCTCTTCCGACATGGCGCCGGGAGGGGTGAGCACGACCTTGTTGTAGGGCGCGGCCTCGGAATAGGCCTGGCCGGTCAGGTAGACGACGCAGATGATGAAGGTCAGGCCGATGCTCATGGATACCGGCCGGTTGGTCAGCCCCTTCATGCGGCTTTCGCTCATGAAGGGCACGCACAGCATCAGCAGCGCGCCGCCCACGGGAATGACCAGGCTGCCCACAGCTTCCCATATGCCGGTGAAGTAGGTCAGCAGCTGGAATATCCACATGTAGTACCATTCAGGCCGGGGCAGGTAGTCGGCGATGAAGGTGCCTGCCTTGTCCTCCAGCGGCGCGGGGGCCGTGATCGACAGCGCAAGCAGGGCGCAGAACAGGATGCCGAAGGCGATGGCCGTGCGGTGCATGTGCTCGGGAAAGAAGCGGTAGGGCGCGCTGCCTTCTGCCGGGGGCGGCAGAGGCTCGCCGCCTACCCTTTCACGCGGATCGGAGAGGTTGTGCAGGCGAATGAGATAGATGTGCACAGCCAGAAAGAGCAGCAGCAGGGCGGGAAGCAGCAGGGTGTGGATGGAGTGGAAACGCGTCAGGGTGAACCCCGACATCCCGTCCCCGCCCAGGATGAAGTGGGTGATGGCGTTGCCCACCAGCGGGTACTGGCTGGGAATGTTGGCCCCCACCACGGTTGCCCAGTAGGCTTTCATGTCCCACGGCAGCAGGTAGCCGGTGAAGCCGAGGCCCAGCGTCACCAGAAACAGGCAGGCCCCGGTGATCCATGTGCCCTGGCGCGGATGCACGTATGCGCCGTGGAAATAGGTAACCATCTGGTGCACGAACACCAGCAGCACCATGGTGCCCGCTCCCCAGTGATGCAGGCCGCGGAGCAGTTGCCCGGCGGGAACCTCGTTCGAGATGTAGCGGACGGACTGCCACGCCTTGTCCGGGGATGGCACGTAGTAGAAGGCCAGCACGATGCCCGTGACCACCATCAGTAGAAAGACCAGGGCGCACAGCGTGCCCAGAACGGCGGTCCAGCCCGTGCCGTCCGGCAGCCTCTTGTAGAGGAAGGGCTTGAGATGCGTTTCCCATCCGATATGTTTGCTGATGTTCATTACACCACCTCGACCTTGAGTATTCCGTCCTCGATCTTCCAGGGCAGGCGATTCAGCCCCTTGGGCGGCGGGCCAGCGATGACATTGCCGTCCCTGTCAAACGCCCCGCCGTGGCAGGCGCACTTGAAGCGAGAGGACAGCGGGTCCCAACTGACGGCGCAGCCAAGGTGCGGACAGGAATTGCCGAAGCAGAGCACCTGGCCGGGGGCGTCGTGCCGGACCAGCACGCTGGTCTGCACCTGTTCGCTGTGGAAGGCCTGTCTGCGCGTGTAGCCGAGCGGCAGGGTGCTGATGTCGCCCACGGGGATGTCCTTGAGCGGGGCCACCGGCACCCATTGCGCCGGGGTGCGGCCCATGGTCGGCGCCAGGGCCGCAGTGCCCAGGATGCCGCCGAGCACGGCAACGGTCCCTGCGCCCACGGCGGCCGTCAGGAATGAGCGGCGAGAGGCGCAGACCGTTCCCGGATCGCTGGGAGGGCATGCCGTTGCGTCGGGTGAAGCCGCCGTCGGGGTCGGTGCCGCAGGCGCGGCATGGTGCCCCCCGCAGGAGCAGCCTGTAGAACTTGCCCCTGCCGCTGCGGCTTTCACGCCAGCCTTCGCGGGATCCTTCGCCTTGTCCTCTGCCGGATGGGCGGGAAGGGGCTTGAGGGATTTCAGGTGCTTCAGCGCCAGGCGCTGGATGTACTTGATGGCCCGGGTTCCGCTGATTTGCTTGGGGCAGACTTCCGTACAGTTGAACTCGGTGCGACAGGCGTAGCAGGAGTCCAGCGCCCGGGTCAGGCGGGCCTCGAACAGCCCGTCGCGCTCGTCGGCCAGAAGGGTGAACGCGCGGTTGAGGGCGGCAGGCCCCGCGTACCCCGCGTGGTGATTGACCATGGTGCAGCTCGAAACACAGCAGCCGCAGGCTATGCAGTCCGTGGCCATGCCGATGTCGACGCGCGCCTTGTCGTCCGGCTTGATGACATAGGGTTCGTCGTGCGCCTTGGCGGGCTCGAAGAACGGCAAGGCGTCCTCGTACTTGGCGAAGAACGGCTCCATATCAACCACAAGGTCCTTGATTACGGGAAAGTGGTTGAGGGGGCGGATGGTGATGTCCTGCGCAGGGGGCAGGTGGGCGACGTTGGTCTTGCAGGCCAGGGCCTCGCGCCCGTTGATGACCATGCCGCAGGAGCCGCACATGTTGACGCGGCAGGCGAAGCGGAAGGATATGCTCGGGTCCTGCTCTCGCTGAAGGCGCAGCAGCACGTCGAGTATCGTGGTGGTCTCCGGCGCGGGGATGTCCAGCGTGTAGGTATCGAAATGCCCATCCCCGCCCTTGGCCGGGTCGTAGCGGAACACCCTGACGGTGCGGGTCGTTGGTTGAGATGTCATGATGGCCTCCGGTTAGTAGATGATGCCCCAGATGAGCAGCACCAAGGCAAGGCCTATGCCGGGCAACCAGTAGACGAGGTTCCGCTGTCGCTTGATGTCCGCCAGATTGAAGTCAAGCAGGATGACTCGCAGCCCCAGCGCTGCGTGAAGCGCCACAGCGACCAGCAGCATGAACTGGAGAAACGGCTTGTAGGTGAAGAAGAGGTGCAATGTAAGGAATATGACAATGAGCACTGCGCTGAAGCGCTGTATCAGCCATGCCCACATGCCGACATGTGTGCGCTCTCTCCGATACGGATCAAGGTCTCCCCATTGCAGTGGTGCGCGGTACTCGAACTTGCTCTGTTCCATGTTTTTTTCTCCGAAGTGTGCTGCGTTGATATGTCGAGCAGGAATCACTTTTTCCATTTCTGACAGGCTTCAAGCGACTTGTGCGTAAATTCGACGGGTTTCTTTTCCGTGACGGGCATGCCATCTTCGCCGCGCCAGAGGAATGTGTTGAACAATCCGTAGTCGTCGCGCTGCTCGGGAAAGTCCAGTCTGGTATGTGCACCACGCGTTTCATCACGCAGCAATGCCGATGTCGCGGCCATGATAGACACGTCGATCATGCTGCGCGTATCAAGCCATACGTTGTAGATCATGTTGCAGGCATTGCTCTCGGAAACGGAAGCTCGTTCCACATCGTCGCCCAGGCTGCGGAATATGGGGATGGCTTCTTCCATGTCCTTCTTGTTGCGGATGATGCCCACCTTGAGCCAGTTGGTTTCCTGAATGTCGTGCCGGATTTCCAGCGGACTCCGCCCGCCGGTGCGCAGCAGAGGCTCCTGCAACCGGGCAACCAGCGATTTCACAAGGCCGGGGGCGGTCTTGGTGATGCTGCGGTCTGTCGCCAGGAACCGGGCCAGGGATTTGCCCGCCAGCCGTCCGTAGACGCAGGATTCCGCGATGCCGTTGCCACCGAGTCGGTTGGCGCCGTGCACGCCCCCTGCATCCTCGCCGGCGACGAAGAGTTTGTTCAGGCTGGCCCGGCAGTCGGTGTCGATCTCCGCGCCGCCCATGAAGAAGTGGGCCGTGGGGGAGACGGGAACCCGTCCCCGCGCCAGGTCGTAGCCAAACTGTGCGCAGCGCTCGGCCATGCCCGGAAAGGCCTTGAGCACGAAGTCCGCACCCATGTGGGCTGCGTCGATGTGCACGCCGCCTTCGGGACAGGCCCGGCCCGCCATCATTTCCATGTAGGCCGAGCGGCTGACCACGTCGCGGGTGGCGCGTTCTGCCACGTCGGGGGCGTAGCGCTGCATGTAGCGTTCGCCCTCGCCGTTGTAGAGGTGAGCCCCCGCGCCTCTCAGCCCCTCTTCCAGCAAGGCGCCGGCCACAACGCTGCCTGGTACGATGAGCCCGGTGGGGTGGAACTGGATCATTTCCATGTCGCGCATGCGGGCCCCGGCCCTGTAAAGCATGGCGATGCCATCGGCGGACTTTTCCGGGCCAGGGGCATGGAAGCGGTACTGGGTGGGGCCGCCGCCCGTGGCCACCAGGGTGGCCGCAGCTTCCACGACAAGGAATTCGCAGCGGCGCATGTCGTACAGCAAGGCGCCGGTGACCGTCTTGCCGGTGGAGTCAAGCAGCAGTTCCACCGCACGGGTTTCCTCCAGCACGGGAATGCGCCGTTTGAATACCTGTTCCGTGGTGCGGCTGATGATTTCGATGCCGGTCAGGTCGCCTCTGTGCACGGTCCGGTCGAAGGATTGTCCCGCGAAGGGCTTTTGATGGACGCGTCCATCGGGAAAACGGTCGAAAAAGCACCCGCAAACGGTTTCCAGTTCCTTGACCGTCGGGGTGCCTTCTTCGACAAGTTGCTTTGCAAGGTCCTGATTGTTGATGTACTGGCCGCCCTTGAGCGTATCCATGAGATGCTTTTCGTGCGAGTCGTCAGGGCTCAGGACTACATTGAACCCACCTTGCACCATACGGCTGCATCCACCCTTACCCTTCAACGCCTTGGAGGCGATAAGGATATTCAGTGAAGGCGATGCATCATGCGCGTATATGGCGGCAAGCTCTGCCGCAGCTCCCATTCCAAGTATGAGAAGATCGACTTTGTGCGTTTGCATCATGTCCAACCGCGCTTGTTAGAATGTTATACAGTGCCTTCGCATTCTGTATGCATTCAACAGCAAGGATGGTGCCAACGGTGTTCTTGTCGTATTTATGTTGAATTGTTGACTTTAATTTTGAGTCGGCGGGGTGGCGTGGTTGGTGGTGTCCAGTATTGGACTTTTTTGACCAAGCACGGGATTGCTGACGGTAATTGGTCATCTGTGAGGGACGGGAGGGGCCGGGAGCGTTCGGAGATGGGTGGGGATGCGCCGCTGAGGACGTCTTTCGGGGCGCGCGGAAGGCGCTTCTGTCCTTGAGGGACGCGCCTGCCGCAACTGCCGGAGTGGGGTGGCGTTGCGACGGGGGTAGAGGCGTGGGGAGGGGTGGCGGAGTCTTGGTGTGGACTGGACGAGGCTAGGCAGGACCGGGCGCCTGCGGAAGGTGAGATCGGGCGGACTCGTCTGATTGAGGGGGCGAGGCGGGGGGGGGGGCTGCCGTGCGTGGGCTGGCCGGGAGCGGGCGGGTGGTGTCCCGATGGGGGGGCGATTCGAGTACGCCCGATTGTCATCCTGCGGCGGTCTGTTTTTTGGGTGGGCAGATGAAAGCCGCATGACGGCCAGGCCGGGCTGTGTGTGTCAAGGGGCACAGCCTGCCGTCATGCGGCGCAGGGAGGGGGGGTTAGTGGCTGGGTTTTTCCGCCTTCTTGGGCGGGAAGGCGAGGCAGTAGTAGGCGGCGCAGAGCACGGCGATGCCCAGGAGAACCTCGCCGGGGAAGGCGTAGTCATGCATCCACTTGAGGTACTTGAGTCCCGTCAGCGACTGGGGAGACAGAAGCATCCAGGATCCGGCCGCGAGCAGTACGTATCCGAGTGGCTTATTCATATGCGGTCTCCTCTTTGTGCATGTGTCCGGTAATCCAGTGTCCGAAATGGTCTTGCAGGAAAGCGCCGACCACGCCGTCATCCGTGGTGTTCCCGGCGGTGGAGAACATGGGGATGAGCCCGCTGAACACGGCGACGAATGTCGTGACGTAGACCCCCGTGTCAGGAGCCCCCAGCAGGACGGCAATGATGGGCGACATGAAGTACCCTGCTCCGCCCGGAATGCCGGGCGATTCCAGCCCCAGGATCATGACCGGCGGGATGAGCATCAGTATTTCGGACAAGGAGATGGGAACGCCCAGCAGTTGGGAGACGATGATGGTCACGATGAGCACGGACATGGTGCTGCAGTTCTTGTTCAGCACCGTGCCGAAGACGATGGAGACTTCCGCTATGTCTTCGTGCAGGCCCAGGTCTCGTTCCGCGGAAATGATGTTGATGGCCAGGGTGTCGTAGGAACCGCCGGTGCCGAAGCCCGTGGGCCACACCGCGCCGTAGTAGGAGAATATCTGCTTCCAGGTGCGCTTGGTAGTATACCGGCAGAGCAGGATCATCAGGCCTACCCAGGTAACGGTGACAATCATGACCCACAGCACGGCCTGGCCATAGAGCGCCAGACCATGGGCTCCGAACTTCATGGGGATGCCGATGGCGAGGCAGCCGATCATGATGGGGTAGTACCACAGCAGTTTCTTGAAGAACCACAGGATCATGTCGCCGATGGCGATGAAGCCGTGGGAGATGACCTGCAGTTTCTCGGACTTCGCACAGAACCAGCCGACCACCATGGCGCCCACCAGCGCCTGCAACAGCGGCTGTTGGGTCAGCACGTTGGCGAAGGTGTGGCCGATCTGGCTGATCCATGCCATGGGGCCGGGAACTTCCAGGCCGGGAAGGAACATGGGGATGTCAGAGAGTACGGCGATCCAGCCCGTGACGTAGACCAGCGAGACGGCGCCCATGAACAGGTATGCGCCGAAGATCAGGCCGAACAGTTTGCCCGCCTGCTCCTTGTGGTACAGCATCAGTTTGGACATGGCTGCGGCCAGCAAGTTGAAGATCAGTAGTGCCGCGAAGGTGACGATGGTCTTTGGGAAGTATGTTCCGCTGGTATGCAGGGCGCCGATGAATTCATTTTTCGGAAATAGGTATCCAAGACACAGGCCTACACACAGGTAGAGCACAACGAGAATGGGCAGCGGTATCCTTGAATAGAAATTCCCCTTCGACATGTAAGGCTCCTCATGTAAATTGTTGTTTTTGTCAATTGCTGATGCTGGATGTCCTCATGGATGTTTCGTTGATCTCCTTCTTGGTAATTATTTACGGTATACGTTCAACGTATATTGCTATTCTGTATTTAGTTCGTGTGGCGTGGATTTGCTTGCGTGTGTGTTATTTTGATGTTCAATTTGATGCATGGTTACAGTATGAGAAGTAATGACACGGAAAAAATGGCTACAAGAACGGACATTCTGAATATTTGATGGTTTGCTCTTTTGTTGAGAATGTTCCCTGCCAATGCTCCTATATATATTGCAGGTAATGAAAGAATGGCTGTCAATAGTGTTTGTGTGTCAAGTATTCCTATTTTTACATATGCAAATGTTTTGTATAGATTAGTTATTGCGAACGAGAGGACAATTGTTCCAACAAATACGCGGCGATTCTTTTGCGTGGACAGGAGGTGAAGTGACCATACCAATCCTCCTGCATGGCACATGACCGTGGCAATTCCCCCCAGCATGCCGTAAAAGACGGCGCTGTATCTTTCGATGCCAGGACGTGGGCGTGGCAGCAGGCGAGTGAAGGCCGTCACAATGTGCGACCGTGGAAAGAGCATGCCCATCGCATACGTCATGCCGAAGATGCCGACGCCCATCCGGAAGGCATGGCCGGGAATGATGGGAAGGAGCCACGTTCCCAGCAGCAGGCCGGGCACGGCCGGCACCAGCAACCACAGCAACTCTCGCGTGCTCGCCCATTCCTTCCAGTAGTTGCGCAAGCCTATGATGTCTGAGCCCAGCATTATGGGGGCGCCTATGCCCAATGCTATTTTTGCGGGAAACACCAGGCTGAGAACAGGAAGCAGAAAGATGCCCGAGCCGATTCCCACTCCGTTCTTGATGATGGCGGAGAGAAATCCCGCAATTGCTATTGTGGAAAGTTCCATGAAAGTCATTGTAGGTGTCCTGTCGTGCCCATTGGGAAGACGTGCTTGACTCTCGCCATGCAATCGAACGCTCGGCGTCGCGTATGGCTGACGTCGGTATTGCAATAGGTGGTCCATGGTTTGCCATGCGCGTATCATCGTGAATTAATTAAGAAAAAAGCCGCCACGGCGAGGGCGTGGGCGGCTTTGTGATCAAATGAGGCATTGTTGGTTGTTATTGGTCAAAATAGTCCAATAGTCGGCATGTGTGCTCTATGGCGCGGCACGCAACAGTCGACCGGCAACTGGATATGATCTGGTGTGTGGAGTGGCCCCTCACGATTTGCCCTGACATCCCGGCCAGCCTCGGGCGACCCGGCGATACCTTTCGAGTACGGCAGTGATGAAGAGCCGCTGAAAGGCCATCATCCATTTTGCCAGCGAGCATGGCCGGTACGGGTGTCGCGCCTCCAGCTTTGCTTTGGTGGGAAGGTTGGCTGGTGAGCCGCAAGTGCATTCGTGGGGGCTGGCCAGAGCGGGAAGGTCCGGCCATGCTCCATGGCAAGTCTGAGGGGGCGTGCAGGAGTGCCATGGAGCCCTGATGCACGGACGGGCGCGAGGGTGGGTGGCTCCAGCCTGCCGTGCCCCGTGGCTTCGAAGGCCGGGCCGTTGAGTCGGGTTGTCAGGCCGGGTAGTTGAGTCGGGTAGTTGAGCTGGGCGGCCAGTTGCCGGATGGCGCTGGGCCTGAGTGGGCGCGGCTCTCCCATGGGGGGGGCGCCCTTGGCGTGGTGGGTGGGGCTGGTGGTCCCGGCGCACCGCCACCATGCCTTGCCATAGGCGTTCCCTTTGAACCCGGCAGCCGAAAGCAGCAGCTTGCGGGCAGACGTGTTGCCCGACGCCGGAGCGCAACGGCGGCCATCATGAGTGATGGCCGTCGTGCTGCTTGTTCCATCCAGTCATGGCAGGGATGCCATGGCTGGATGTGCCGTTTCTGCGGGCTTGGGCTGCGGCAGAGGGGCGACTGGGGGGCGCTTGCTGCGCTGATGCGGCAGGGGGGGGGGGCGCTGGGGCCGCGGGTGACGAGCTTGTTGCGTTTTCTTTGGGCGGTAAGGTGCGCGTAGTCTGGTTGCACCCGCGTGATGCGTGCAGCAGGCCGACGGCTGCGCTTTGTGTGCTGGGAATCGTCGTTACGGGGGGAGGGCTGGCGACTCATCCTTGGGATTCGATGTGAGCTCTGTAGGTGATCCCACTGTGCTCATGGCGCATATGGACCAAACGCCACCCCAACGACAGGAGGTCTGTCGGCCTCTTTTGAAGGGAGCGGACCGGTTTGCGCCGGAGGCGGTTTGGGGAGCTGGGGATCGTCAGCCGCTCGGGCTGGTGCCTGATTATGTTTGCGGCCCGCACCTTGTGAGGTTGCGGGCCGCCTGCAGCCGATTATCGGCCTTGTATATGGGGGGGGCAAGGCGGGATCCTCCGCTGCAGTTTTGCCCGGCCATCGGGTAAGCGCCGGACCGTGGCGAGCCTTAGGGGGGGCAAGGTCACCACTTCTGTTGAAAACTACTCTGCAAAGTCAGTGGAAGCTATTAGATTGATAATTGCACAGGAAGATAAAAAATAACGCTTTTGAGTGGTGTTGCTTTCTAATTGACAATATTTCACGTGGTGTAAATAGTGTATCATCAACTGGTTTTTTTGTTGGCATAGTTGTGTTTTTATATTTGAATTGTGTTTATTTGGCGTGGTAGTGCGGTCCGCGCTTGGTGTGGGCATGTGCTTGTGTCGAGTGTTGTAATTGTCTTTTTCCTTTGGAAAGGGACTGAGAATGGCCAGTATTCTGATGATCGGGTATCAGGCGGACTTGTATGCCCATCTGTCTCGCCTGCTTGTCCGTGAAGGGCATACGCTGCATCTCGCCTCATCGTTCGACGAGGGGGTGGAATACTGCGATTCGTTCCAGTGCTGTCTTGTGGTGCTTGAGGAGGGTGTAGTCCCTGTAATGTCAGTTGCAATATCAACTTTGCGTTCAATGTCTGCATCTCCGCATGTTGTGGTGGTTTCTGAACGGTATGATGCGAATTTTGGGCAGGAGGTTATTCTTGGTGGCGCACTGAATTATATGCAAAAGGGAACTGCTCCTCGTGCAATATGCGCATTGATAAGTCATCTTCCGGGCATATCTGCTGATGAAAATCATGTTTCGTCGTTTCGAGAGTTTGGTATTTACGGTAGCTCTGCCAAGCTTCAGGTGCAACTTAGTATAATAAGCCGTTCTCGCAGTGCGGATGTCAATGTGTTGTTGCAAGGCGAAACGGGCACGGGGAAAGAGTTGTTTGCCAAGGCCATCCACCGGATGAGTCCACGGAAGGATGGCCCGTTGATTACTGTGGATTGTGCCTCTTTGCCTGAGCATCTCGTTGAAAGTTTGCTCTTGGGGTATTCGCAGGGCGCATTTACCGGAGCGGCCCGGTCGCGGGTGGGACTCATCAAGCAGGCAGACGGGGGTACCCTGTTTCTGGACGAGGTGGGCGAGTTGCCTCTGGCGCTGCAGAAGAAGTTTCTGCGTGTCTTGCACGAGCGGCGCTATCGCCCCGTGGGCGGGGGCAAGGAAGAGACAAGCAACTTCAGGCTGGTGGCGGCGACCAACAGGGATTTGCAGGAAATGGTCCGGCTGGGGACGTTCCGCGATGACCTGCTGTACCGTATCGGTACGATGAAAGTGTTGCTTCCTCCATTGCGTGAGCGAGGCGCGGACGTGATCGAGATAGCCGAACATCTGCTGGAGGCGAGAGCCGCGGCCAATGGCGGCAGCCCACGGCAGATGTCGGCGGACTTCAAGGCCCGCTTGCTGGCGTATCCGTGGCCGGGGAACATTCGGGAACTCGTCAACGTCATAGATTGCACGCTGGCAGTGGCCACGGATGGCGATGTGCTGTTTGCCGAGCATCTGCCCGCGACGATTCATGCGGGGATGCTGCAAGCCAGCAATCATGCGTGGTCCGGCCCCAGGCAGGGGGCTGCCCACAGGCGGGACGGGATGGCGCAAGGCCCGGCTGTAGTGGATGATGATGCGCGCCTGCATTCTGGAGAGGATATTGCGGTCTCCATTTCGCGGCCGCATGTCATTCCTTCATTTCGCGAGGCGAAGCGCGAGGCGATGGAGAGTTTCGAACGGACCTACCTTTCCAAGTTGTATGCAGAGGCTCAGGGTAATGTGCATAATGCATGCGCATTGTCGAACCTGTCCCGGGCCAGGCTGTATGAACTGATGAGGAAGTACGATCTGCTGAATTGATATTTATGTTGCCGTCATCGTTCTTCGGCCTTGCAGGATCGCAGTCATGATTCTCGAAATTGCGTGCCGCAATCTTTTTCACGACCGCGTAAGGCTCGTCGTGACACTTACAGGCATCGTCTTTGCCGTGGTGCTGGTAACGATACAGTGCGGGCTTTTTCTGGGGTTCATCACCACCATCTCTGGCGTGGTGGACAACAGTCAGGCCGACTTGTGGGTGACCTCGCGCGGGGTCAAGACGTTCGACATCGCCATGCCCATGCCCGAAAGCCGGGTACAGCAGGTTCTGGGGGTAGAGGGGGTGGCGGACGCCGCAGGGATGGTCGTGGACTTCTCTTTCTGGAAGAAGCCGGATGGCGGGCAGGAGTCCATAGAAATCATCGCCTTTGAGAAACGCAAAGGCCTTGGTGGTCCATGGAACATGATCGAGGGTGATGCAACGCGCCTGGACGCCGAGGACTCGGTGATAATGGACACCCTCTATCTGGAAAAACTGGGCGTCACTTCACTTGGCGAACAGGTTGAAATAGTGGCCCATCGAGCCAGGGTGATGGGCTTCACCATCGGCATTCGCTCCTTCACCACATCGCCCTACGTATTCACCGACTACCGCAACGGGCATCTCTATTCGCGGTTCGCCCCGGGGCAGATCACCTACGTGCTGGTCAAGGCGGATCCGGGCGCGGATATGGACGAGTTGCGAAGGCGCATCGCCGGGCAGGTCGCGCATGTGGATGTGTTTACCACCCGGGAATTCAGCCAGAAAACCCGCGAGTACTGGATGCTCAGCACCGGGGCGGGTGGGGCCTTGGTGCTGGCCGCACTGCTGGGCCTGGTGGTCGGCATGGTCATCGTTGCCCAGACGCTGTATGCGACCACAATGGACCACCTGCCCGAATTCGCCACGCTGAAGGCCATGGGCGCGCCTGACGGGTACATCCTGCGCATCATCATGGGGCAGGCGGTGATCAGTGCGTTGCTGGGCTACGGCCTGGGCATGGGGATCTGTTTCACCATCGCACATCTGCGCCGCTACGGAGAAACCGCCATCATCCTGTCGCCTGCCCTGGCGCTGGGCATGTTCTTTCTCACGCTTTTCATGTGCGTTGCGGCGTCCGTGATCTCCATCCGCAAGGTGCTGGTCATCGATCCCGCCATTGTGTTCAAGGGGCGCTGATGGAATCCCGGCCATTACTTGAAGTGCGTGACGTGAGCATGGTTTTCGGCAGTGGGGAGAATGCCCAGTATGCCCTGCGCGACGTGGACCTGGCCGTGCATGACGGAGAGGTGCTGATGCTGCGTGGTCCGTCGGGCAGTGGCAAGACGACGTTGTTGTCCATAATGGGCGGCATTCTTTCTCCCACCAGCGGCGAAGTGTTCGTTGACGGGCATGCGATGACGAAGCGGTCCACGGCAGAGACATCCGCCCTGCGACTTCAGTACTTCGGTTTCATCTTTCAGGATTACAACCTGTTCCCGACGCTTTCCTGTTCGCAGAACATCCAGGTGGCCCTGGACCTGCGTGGCATTGGCAGGGGGGATGCGCGACGGATCGCCGCCCGGACCCTGCAAGAGGTTGGCCTGGGGAACAAGCAGGACGAGATGCCGGCCAAGCTCAGCGGGGGCCAGAAGCAGCGTTTGGCGGTTGCGCGAGCCCTGGCGGGGTCGCCCAAGGTTATGCTTGCCGACGAACCGACAGCGGCGCTTGATTCGGCGAATGGCCTCATGATCATGGCGTTGCTGCGCGACCTTGCACACGCGCGCGGTCGCGCCGTTGTCGTGGTGACCCACGATGACCGTATCATGCCGTATGCCGATCGGGTCGTGCACATCGAAGATGGACGGATAAAGGTCCCGGGGTGAGGTGCGCCATGAAGCCCAGGCTGATTGTCTTTGCCGCGCTTGTCGGCGTGGCGTCGGTGCTCGCGTTTTCAAGGTCGGTACAGCCGCCGCTGAACGGGCTCATGCCGCGCACGTCCGCGGCGGCGGCCCTTGAGGAGCGGAAGCAGGGGTGGATAGTCGCCTCCGGAAGGGTCGAGCCGGTGACCAAGGAACTGGTGCTTGGCTTCGAGACCAGCGGGGTCATCGAAACGCTGCACGTGGCCGAGGGTGACAAGGTCGAACAGGGGCAGTTGCTCGCCCGCCTTCGCAACGAAGTGGAACTGGCCCAGCTTGACGAGGCGCGCGCCAATGCGCTTGCCGCACGAATGGAACTGGAGAAGCTGACCAACGGGGCCAGGCCGGAGGAAAAGGGAGAGGCGCAGGCCAGGGAGCGCCGGGCGCTCAAGGTGTTCGAGCAGGCCCGGCAGGAAGCGGCGCGGCGTCAGCGGCTGCGTTTTCAGGACGCCATCTCCAGGGAGGACATGGAACGTGCCCAGCGCGACATGGACGTGGCGAAGCAGGAGTACGACGCCGCCTGGCAGCAGCTGAAGCTGGTCGAGGACATGTACCGGCGGGAAGACGTGGCCAAGGCAGGACATCAGCTGGCCGCCGCCGAGGCAGCCGTCCGGGTGGCCGAGTCCACACTGCGCCGCATGGACCTGCGGTCTCCGGTGGCCGGAACGGTGTTGAGGGTGTTCGGAGAGGCGGGCGAAGTCTTTTCGCTCTTCGCTCCCTCGCCCGTGATCAGCGTCGGTGACATTGCGGCGCTCAACGTCAGGACAGAAGTGGATGAACGGGACATCGGCCGCGTCCGGGTGGGGCAGGCCGCGTACGTGAGGGCCGATGCCTATGGAAAGGAACGGTTCGGCGGCAAGATAAGCCGCGTGGTGCTCAGCCTGACGCCCAAGACGCTGCGCACCGGCAACCCGTCGGAACCGGTGGACCGGAGTGTGCTTGAGGTGTTGATCACGCTCGACGCGCCCGGCCCGCTCGTCAGTGGATTGCGGGTGGATGCCTACATCGATGCCTCGGCACTCCCCTTGCCGCAATGACGTTTCCAGGGCGCACCAGCATGCCGTTGCTCACGGAGCATCCCGCGCAGACCTCTGCGGCGCCGCCGGGCGAGATAGCCTGGCGAGTGGCGCCGTTCGCCGTTTACATGGTGTTCACGGCAATTGCAGAGGTTTCCACATTGCTCGGCCTGCCGTTTTCAGGCGCATGGGCGGGTGCGCTCTATCCGGTAAGGGCCGTTTGCGTGGCGGTGGCGTTGGTGGTGTGCCTGCCGAGGTGCCCGGAACTCATGCCGAAGGATATGACCGGGCGTGGCATTCTGTTCGCATCCATGGTGGGCGTGGCGGTATTTGCGGCGTGGCTGGCCCTTGATGTGCCGTGGGGCCGGGTGGGAACGCCCGTTGCCTTTCCGCATCGGGCCTGGGGCGATGATGCACGCCCCCTGCTGCTCGCCATCCGGTTCCTTGGGGCTGCCGTACTGGTTCCCCTGGCGGAGGAACTGTTCTGGCGCTCCTTCCTGATGCGCCACATTCAGGGCGGGGATTTTCGCACGGTGCCGCTGTCCCGCTTCCATCCCTTGTCATTCATTGCCGTGACCGTGCTTTTCGGCCTGGAACATCACCTGTTGGTGGCGGGCATGCTGGCCGGGGCAGCATACAACATGGTGGCCTTGCGGACGGGAAGCCTTGGGTGCTGCGTTCTGGCGCATGCCGTGACCAACGCGCTGCTCGGCCTGTGGGTGTTGTATGCGGGCGCATGGGAGTTGTGGTAGCTGCGCCTTGCTTTGCCAGTCGCTTCGTGTGCCATTCGTTCCGTGCGCCAGTCGCTTGGTGTGCGGGCGATGGGCATGATGATGTTTGATTCCGGGATGCCCCGGTTTTTTCGCGGCATGGAAAAGCGGAGCCCCATCAGGGACTCCGCTTTTGTTCTTGTCGGGTGGCGGGGGGGCTAGGCAGTGCGCCTTGCGCGCCGCAAAAGCAGGGCCAGGCCCCCGAGCCCGATGCCCATCAGCAGCGCCGAAGCGGGTTCGGGCGTCGGAAGGGCACGGATGGTCAGCAGCGTGTCGTGGACGGTGGTAGCGCCTTCGGATGTCACCCAGCCCACGGCATCCGCGGCAAGACCAAGGGCGGCGCGGTATGCAGCGGGAATGGGGGAGAAGGACTTGGTGAAGTCCATCACGTAGTCGATGCCGTAAAAGTGGAAGACTTCCTGGGTCACTTCGGGGTTGAGCAGCACGAACACGTCGTTGGGGGTGCTGCTGTTGTTGGGGGTTTCATAGAAGGCGAAGTCCAGGGACGTGGAGAATACCGGCAGCGCACTGCCACCCACGGGCGTAAGCTTCAGGATCGCGCGGACGATGCCTCTCGCCAGGTCCAGGTTGCTTGCCGGGATTGCGTTGTTGTTGTGCGTGAGAACAAGTCCGACCTTGGCGGCACCGTTGGTGTCGATTATGCCACTGGTCGCGGCAATGACGATTGAGCTCAGTGGGTTGACGTTCTCGTGTATATACCTTCTGCCATTATAGTAATAGTCTCCCCAGCTTAGTTTTGAGTAGCCGGTGACGCTTTTTGCAGGATCGACAAGGACGCCGCCATCGTAGTTGTAGGTAAGTGTCTTTTCGATGCTGCCGGTTATGCCGTTTGTGCTGTCGCCGTATACGTTGGTATCGTTCAGCGTGTTGGTCCACTCAACGAATACTCCGTCGACGGTGTAATTCCACTGGGTGACGATGCTGGCCGATGCGGATGTCTGGAGCAACAGGGGGATAAGCAGGGCCAAGAAGAATGTGACTAGGCGTTTCATGGCATGAACTCCTGCTGGGTATACCGAGCCGTCATTTGACCAGGAGCCCTCCTTTCGAGGACTCCTGGTCGTTGTGCTGGTTTGAGGGAGCGACTGTCAGGAATTCCGACAGGCCGCCCGGGTCATGTCAGGTGCGGGCGTGCCGACGGAGGCCGAAGAGGCCCAGGAGGCCGAGCCCCATCAGGATGATGGAGGTGGGCTCCGGAGTGGGCAGCGCCGTGATGCTGAGGAACGTGTCGTGCGTGGTGAGCGCGTTCTCGGAGGTTATCCAGCCCACGGTGCCGGGATCCAGGCCGAGCAGCGCAAGGTACGCATCGGGGATCAGCCCGAACGATTCGCCGAAGCTGAACACGTAGTCGACGCCGTAGTAGTGGAACGTCTCCTCGGTCACTTCCGGGTTCAGCAGGACGAACACGTCATTTTCGGTGGGCGTGCCGTTCGGGGTTTCAAAGAACAGGAAGTCCAGCGTGGTGGAAAAGACGGGCAGCGGGGGGAAGCCCGAAGGGGTAAGCTCGAGAATGGCGCGAACCATGCCGGATTCAAGCTGGATCGAACCGCCCAGGATCACGTTGTTGTCATGGTACAACTGCATGCCAAGCGAGGCCGGACCGTCGGTAATGAGGGTGCCACTGTTCGGGGTGATGCCGATGGAACTCAGCGCGGCGCCCGGCACCTGCGAGTATACGGGACCCGGACCGCTCCAGACATAATCGCCCCAGGAAAGCTTCGAGTATCCTTCGGCATACGTGCCCGGAGGGACGGGGACGCCCGCGTCCAGATCGTATGCCAGATACTTGTAGTCCGCCGCGCTGGTGGTGATGCCCTGCACCGGCGAACCGTAATTGCCGCTGGTGCCCACGGTGGTTGACCAATTGATGAAAGCGCCATCGACCGTGTAATCCCACGACGCGATGGGGGACGCCCAGGCACTGGCCATCATCATTGCCGAGATGATGATAGTGCTGCAAATGGTTGATACGATGCGGTTCATCTCACGTGCTCCTTGTCTCGAAAATTTATGAAGGCCGCCAAGGTTGATGGCCCGTGAAAAGCAAGCGTTGTACCAATTGGTATTTCATTTTTTGTTATAGCGTGTTGCGGTGTGTTTTGGGCTTGATTTCAGGGCCCGAATGGAAGGCGGAATGTTAACCTATCCGACAAGCAGCGCGGAACAACGCGCGGGGATGGGGCCGGGATGGGCGTATCGTGCGGCATAAGGCCGCCGACAGCGTGTTGTCTTTTCCGACATGCGGGGGCGCGGGGGCGGGGTGACGGAGGAACGCCTTCGGCCCGGAACCGTATGACGGTTCCGGGCTTGGGCGGCAGGATCAGGCCCTGCTGTCGGGAAGCAGGATTTCCGACAGGGCCAGCCGATAGGTGCCGTGCCGGATGGCGGGCCCGATGCCGGTCCGGAACAGCATGACCGGCAGTTTGTCCGAAGGATGCGGCAATGCCTCGGCAAGCAGACGCCACGCCTTTTCCAGCAGGGATGCATGGCAAGGCGAAAGTGTTTCCGCGTCCCCCAGGCGAATGCGCAGGTGCAGCAGCGGCAGGGCGGCAAGAGGCTGCAATGCGTAGCCCATGTGCTCCAGGGCGCACCATGCGCGTTGCCAGGCCATGCCCGCGCGGACAATGTCCGCCTCGGCCTCTCCGTTGGCCAGCAGCAGCGCCACGCCACCACTGCGCAGAACGCTGAGCGCACCGTGCAGCGGCATGAGCCTGCCGAGCCCGACCTGGTTTGCCGCATGCATGGCGGACCATGGCCGCAGGCTGCGCAGGTACATCTCGCCCAGTGGGCCCGCCTCCAGATTGCCTAGGGGCAGCCCGTCGCCGTAGGGCCCCTGCTGTGGTTCGAAGCGGATGAAGCGCATCAGGTGTTCGTGCAGATCGGACCGTTCCACGCGTACCCTGTCGGCAAGGTAGACGGCCTTGGCCAGAATCTTGCGCTGCGCCGGGTCGGCAGCCCAGGCCAGTGTCGCATCCTGCTGTTCGTCCACGATGTGGTCAACCCGGTCGCGCACGGCGGGCGGTATGGGGCAGGCCGAATACATGCGCCGGTTGGTATGCCGCCGCCAGAGGGCCGCCGCCATGATTTCGTGGCTTTGCACTCCGACCGGGGTGCAGTGAAGCGACGCCACGCGGTTGTGGTCTTGTTCGTCGGGGAACAGTGAAAGATCGGCGTCCAGCCCGACACTGCCAGCGGCAAAAACGGCATTCTGCACGGCCGCCCCGCAGGCAAGCAGTGTGGCGACCTGCCGGTAATTGAAGAAGGAATCGTCCGCATGCCTTGCCGCGTGGATGTGTATGCCGGTTTCGTGCAGGGCGATGCGCCATGGCTGCACGTTGTCGCCTGAGGGCGCCCGGGTGGCAGCCTGCGCGATGTATTCCAGCGTTGCGGGCGGGATGTCCTGGCGCAGCCCCATCATTTCCGGATCAGGGGGGCGCGGGGCGCCGGTGCGCGGCGTGCCGAGAAAGAACCGTCGGGCGATGGCAAGCTTCAGCCGTTGCAAGGGGGACCGCAGGCCCTGGCGCAGCTTTCCGGTGGTGAATCGCCCCGTGAGCGGGTCGAATTGGCGAAAGTACGGCGTCGGCCTGATCCCTTTCTTGCCCAACAGCAGGCGGACCGCCTCCGTGCCGGCCATGCCCGCGCATATGTGGCAGGCGATGTCCAGCGAGGGGCCCCGGCGATCATGCAGGCTGACGAATCGCCTGTCCATGTAGCCAAGGTGGGCCGGGCGGGGCGCCAGCCCCATGCCGAAGCGCAGATATCCCTCCATTTTCTCGGTGTGTTCCGTGATGTCGAAGTAGTCGTCAAAGTTCATGCCGCCCGGCGTGAATACCAGCAGGGCGCACGAGAACCCGAGCGGCGCGGCGGTAATGACGGGAATGCCCAGCGCAAGGGCGCGGTTGAACAATTGACGGCGTATGTCGAGCGCAAAAAAGTCTATGCCATCCACCACCAGGTTGACATCCTTGAGGAAATCGTCGAGCGAGGTTGCGGAAATGCCCCCGGGAAAGGCGCGGATGTCCATGAACGGATTCACGCTGAGCGCGCGCTCGGTCATGACGTCGAGCTTGTTTCTCCCGAAGCTGGCGATGCTCGCCCCGTATTGTCTGTTGATGTTGACGGGCGAGTAAGCGTCGAAGTCGGCCAGGTTGAAATTGCCGATTCCGGTGCGGGCAAGCGTCATCAGGTGCACGCCGCCTACGCCACCCAGCCCCGCAATGGCCACGCGTGAGCCGAGCAGCTTGCGCTGCCCGGCGTAGTCCACCAACCCCAGGTTTCTGCAAAAGGCCACATCCGAGTACGCGTCCCGGGTTTCGAGCTTGAGCATGTCCAGCGGGACGCCGCTGGGTGTTTCGGGGTGGACGGGGTGTGTCGAGAAGTGGTTGAACAGGGCCCGGTGGTAGATGGTTTCGATGAAGTCGCGCTGCTCTTCGGCCAACTGGTCCAGAAGTTCCGGGCGTTGGCGCAGCAGATGATAGGCGGTGTACGGATCAAGGGGCTGGTCCCGCTTGACGGGGTTGTCCTTGGTATCCGTCTCTCCACTGTTCATGCGGACGAAGAACGTGAAGAGGTTGGTATCGAAGTCGTCGGAGTTGCCGTACTTTTCCTTGAGTTCATCCATGGTCTCGGAAAGGTTTATGCGTAATGCCACGGCAGGGGCATTCACGGAATCGTAATGGCGCACTTCTCCAAACGGCTTGAACAGGAATATCTGCGTATAGAAATTCACATGCTTGGGGTTTACGGTAATGACGATGTCGTCGAAACTGGACATGATGGAGTACTGGAACATGGCCTTCGCAAGATAGACCATGAGGTTTGTCCACCTGCGTGTGTACTGCGTCGCAAGTGATCCGACTTCGGCAATGATCCTTCCCTTGTCCCGCAGCGTGTCGAGTTCGGGCTTGTACAAGGCGTCCATGGGAAGCCCGAACAAGTCAGAGTCTGGTATGTGCGATAGCGTGCAGAGCACGTCGTTGTAGCTTTTGAAGACGAAAACGGAAGTTTGCGGCAGCATGCTCCAGATGGTGTAGTGCATGAGAGACGGGTGCGGCCTGGTGTAGCCAGAGCGCAGGTACTCTTCATACACAAGGCGGAACGCCCTCGTATATTCGTCGGGCGTTTCCGCTATTTTTATGGCTGGCCTGTCCAGGGAGCCCAGTTTGCACTGGAGCAGGGAAGACCGCTTGATGCGAATGGTGCGTCTTTTGTCGGCGATTGCGAGCATGGTGGCCTCTGTGTGGCTGATCTGCGCGTTGTGCCTTTGGTGGGGCTCAAGCCAGTTTCATGCCAGTGGAGTGCCGGTGCGAGGTTTTTCGACAGCAGGGTGTCGCTTTTGCGTGGTAGTGATTTGTAATGATCCGAGATTGTTTGTTTTGTGTTTGGCATGAATGTGGCATGGAGTATGGTGGCAACGCGGTGCGCCGAGGTTCTGTTCGCGGAGTACAATGATGTTCAGCATGATTGGTATGCGAACCACTTAAAGGCGGAAATTCCGTAAGTGAGGGCGCTGTTGTGATGAGTGTTGAAGTAGATATGCAAGCAGGGGCGCGGCTCGCAAATGTTTCTGAATGTCTGAAGTGTCCACCTGGGCAGATTGCTTCCGGAATACTGAATACGTTCTTTGAAAGTGGATATGTTGGCTATATGAATAGTGATATTGAGAAAAGGAGGGTTCATCGCAAGTTTGCGAAAATTGATGCCATAGCGCATGTTTCTGAAGGTGCAAATCAGTACAGATGTACCCCGACTGTCATAAGGAATATCTCTTTATGTGGTTTCAGGGCGGAGATACATCAAGCATGCGGTGAATACGAAAAGGTCATGAGAGAGGCAGGCGCTTTCGAATTGATGTTTACATTTCCTGCGGATGAAGATGTTGTGACGTTCAATTGCCAGATACGTTACATGGCTGTTGGTGACAGGGTGGTGGTGGGTGGGGCGTTTGTAACGCCTGATATCATTTCACTTCGTGCGTTGGTGAAATACCTGCTGTCACAGCAGGCCGAAGATGGACACGACGCTGTGGTGTGTCGAGAGAATTTACAGGTGTCGGATTTTCCGACAAGCGGAACGGCATGAACATTCTGCGCCGAGCCGGTTCTGTATTGTAACAATTGTGCGGGCGGGGGGGCGCAGGGGCAGGTCATCCAGGTTCGCCGGGTGCATGAAATACAGGCGCGTACGGCATTGCCGTATGCCCGGCAGGGCGTGGCGTGTGAGTGGCCGGTTGCGTTGCGTCGCGTGTAGGGGATGCCCGCACCCGGCAGGTAGGTTCCGGTGCGTTTGTTGTTGTCGGAACGGTCGTGGGTGTCTTTGCCTTCGCCGTGTTGGTTTCACGCGGAATCAACGGGTGTGGGCAGAGGCTTTTTTTTGTCCAGCTTATCACGACCAGCGTCCAGTTTATCATGCGAGTCTTGGTTATCAATACGTAATACGGAAAAGTCTAGAATGTATTTTTTATAATACGGTAAAATATAGAACCATTTTTTGTGCATATTCGGCGCGACCAACTGGCATGGTATTGGCTCTTATAGGGGACACATCCGTTTTTCGAGAAACCGGAGGCCCCTGTGTGGAACAATCTTCGCTGGATCGTTTGCTGGGTCGTGGTCATGCTGTCCGTTTCGGGTTGCGGAACCGACAAGGCCGGGGACTTCCTGTCCGAAGGGCGCAAGCTGATGGGGCAAGGCAACCCGGCTGGCGCCGTGGTGCTCTTCAAGAATGCGCTGGAAAAGGATCCCGGCGACTACACGCTGCATCTTGAACTGGGCCGCGCCTACTATGCGCTTGGCAAGATTGATCTGGCCGAGAACGAGCTTCAGAAGTGCTACCGGCAGCAGCCAAATGACCCGGCGCTGAATCTCGCCCTGGGCGAAGTGTACGTTGCGCGCAACCTTCCGGACCAGGCGCTTGTTCATGTCCAGAAGTTCGAGGAGCATGCCGGTGCCACCGCTGCCTCGCGCGAGTTGGCTGGGCTTGCCTATGGCCAGGCCAGGCGCCCGGAAGAAGCGCGCAAGGCCCTGGAGCAGGCATTCAGCCTTGATCCCAAGTGCATATCCGCTCGGTTGGCGTTGGGGCGCCTTTTCCTGTACCGGGGCGACCTGCGCGCGGCTTCTTCCGTGCTGCAAGAGGCCCTTTCCATCGGTCCCGATGACTCGGCGGCCCTTGCGCTTCAGGGCGACATCCTGTTGCGGCAGGGAGAGACGGACAAGGCGCTTTCCCTGTTCCGCAGGGTCACCCAGTTGACCCCCCTTGATGAAAACGCCCGGTACATGGTGGGCGTGCTCCAGTTGCAGCTTGGCAACGAGGCCGAGGCCGCGCAGACGGCCGCCGCCATGCGCGCGGACTTCAAGGACAGCGCCCTGGTGTTCCTGTTGGAGGGCGCCCTGGCCGCCACCAGGAAGGACTTCTCCGAAGCCGCCACCCTCCTGCAACGCAGCGTGGCGCTGCGCCCCAGCGTGGAGGGCTACTACAAGCTGGGGATGGCGCTCTATGCCAAGGGCGATCTGGAAATGGCCCTGAGCCAGTTCAACACGGTGCTGGCATCCACCCCGGACCATGACGCGGCCCGGCGGATGGTATGCACCATCCTGCTTGCCCAGCGCCGCCTGGACGAGGCGATGCAGGAGGCCCGGAAGCTTCTCGACAGGAATCCGGGAGACGCCAACGCCCATTTCCTGATGGCCGGGGTGCTTCTGGCCGGAAAGGACAAGCGAGGCGCCGAGAAAGAACTGGAGGCCGGTCTGGCCCAGGAGCCGGCCCACATCGGCGCCCTGTTGCAGCTCAGCACGCTGAAGCAGTCGGAAGGAAGGACGGACGAGGCCCTGGCGGACCTGCGCACCGCCGTGGTCGCGGCCCCGGACAACATCATCGCCCGCAACGCGCTGTATTCCTTCCACTTGGGCCGAGGTGAAATGGACAAGGCGGAGAAGGTCGTCCTCGAAGGGGTGAACAACACCCCGCAGGACGCCGTGCTGTATACGATGCTTGTCCCTCTCTATGCCAATGCGGGCAAGGAGGCCAAGGCGCTTGACGCGGTGGCCAAAGCCCACCGGGCCGATCCGGCATTTGCCGATGCATATCTTGCCGGTCTGCGCGTCCATGCCGGGGCGGGCAGGGTGGAGCAGGCGCTGGCCGAGAGCGAGGCGTATCTTGCCGTTTCGCCCGACTCTCCGGGCTTCCTTGTGGCGTCCGGGGCGCTGCTTGATCTGCTGGGCAGGACGGCCGAGGCGGATGCGCGGTTCGACAGGGCGCTCGCGAGCAAGGACCGCCAGGTTGTGCTTGTGGTCGCCAACCGTGCCGCTGCGACAGGGCGCACCGACAAGGCGAGGCAGGTTCTGGAGGCGGCGTTGCAGGCTGACAGCCAGGAAGACCTGCGCGAGGCGCTCGCCGTGCTGCTGGTGCGGGAGAACAAGCCGGATGCCGCGCTTGCCCTTTACAGCAGCATCGAGGCGCAACGACCGCGCGAAGCCCTGATCGGCCGCTATCGCCTGCTTACCCACATGCGGCGCAACCAGGAGGCCGCCGAGACGGCACGCACGCTTGGCCTGCGGGAAGGCGGTTCGTCGTTGCCGACCATGCTCGAAGCCTATGCGCTTGAACGCATGCAGCAGCGCGAACAGGGAATCCAGCTTCTTGATGCGGCGTATCGCCAGAAGGGAAGCGCGGATCTGCTGCTGGCGATGGGGGGGATGCTGGAGCGAGGCGGGGATCTTGCCCGGGCCGAAGCCTGCTACAAGGACGCCCTGAAGGTCCAGCCCGACGATGTGCCGACCCTGCTGGCCATGGGCACGCTGCAGATGCGCCGCAAGGCATACTCCAAGTCCGTTCCCGTCTACGAAAAGGCTTTGCGCCTGGCTCCGGCCAATGTCGTGGCCATGAACAACCTGGCCATGGCCTATTTGCAACAGAACGGCCGGGCGCAGATGGCCTTGCAGCTGGCCCTTCAGGCGTACACGCATTCTCCCGAGAATCCCGAGGTGCTTGATACCCTTGGCACCTGCATGATGGCCAACGGCAGGGCCGACGAGGCCTCCCGGGCATATGGCCGCGCGGTGGCGGCGGCGCCTGAAAACCCCACGCTGCGCTACCACCATGCGGAGGCGCACTTCAAGGCCGGGCGCAAGGGCAAGGCCGCGGAAGAACTGCGCGTGGCCCTTCAGACCCCCGACTTTCCCGAGGCGGCG
This sequence comes from Nitratidesulfovibrio sp. SRB-5, assembly GCF_019931275.1. Lineage (NCBI taxonomy): Bacteria > Pseudomonadati > Thermodesulfobacteriota > Desulfovibrionia > Desulfovibrionales > Desulfovibrionaceae > Nitratidesulfovibrio > Nitratidesulfovibrio sp. SRB-5. Next base: position 1,404,894 of record NZ_JAIOTY010000002.1, read on the forward strand.
CAAGCCAGGGAATTGCTGCGCAAAGCCGGCAACTGACGAGGTTGGGAATGAGCCGCCTGCCCATCATACACCTGTTGCGTGATTCCGCCTGGGTGGCGCTGGCGCTGCTTTTGGCCGTGCTGTCGTCGGCTCCGCACGGCGTGGCGGCGCCGCCGTTGCGCGACCTGCTGGCGCTGGCTGTCGTCCTGCTGCTGTGTGCGGCCACGGTGGAAGCGCTGGAGGCCAAAGGAGAAGATGTCCACCCGGGGGTGGGCGGAACCGTCCTTGCCGTGCTTGCGGCAGCGGTGGTGCTGGTGCCGCTGCATTTCGGCACCGGCATACTGCTGCAACACGAAGGCGTGGCTCTGTGGGCGCTCCTCTGGTTTGCCCTGCTGCGCGGTGGGTGCGTTCTCGCATCCTCGTACTGGCGCGTATTTCCCGCGCTGGTGCGGAGCGTTCTCGTGCTTGGCAATGCCGAGGGCATCCGCAGGATGACGGCTCTCGTGGCAGATTCCGACGGGCGGTACCGGGTGAAAGCCGCCGTCCAGTGCCCTGATCCGGGGGCGGAGGTGGCGCGGCGCGATGCGGACTGGCTGGCGGACCTCGCCCGCCGGGAGGGCGTGCGCATCATCGTGATCAGCCTGTCGGAACGGCGTGGCACGTTCCCGCTCGATGCCGTGCTGCGGTGCCGGTTGCGCGGGGTGCGGGTGCTTGATGCGCCCACCTTCTACGAGCTTGTCACGCGCAAGCTGAACATCGAGGGCATCACCCCCGGCTGGTTCATCTTCGCGCCGGGCTTCGGTGGGGCGCGTTGGGAAGAATGCGCCAGGCGGCATGCGGATATCGTGCTGGCGCTCCTGGCGCTTTGCCTGGTGGCTCCGTTCCTGCCTTTCGTGGCGCTTGCCGTCTCCCTTGATTCACCCGGGCCCATACTGTTCCGGCAGGTTCGGGTGGGGCGGGGAGGCAAGCCGTTCGTGCTCTACAAGTTCAGAACCATGGGCGATGGCGCGGAAAGGGACACCGGGCCGGTATGGGCGCGCGTCAACGACAGCCGGGTGACCCGCCTTGGCGGTTTTCTGCGCCGCTGTCGCATTGATGAACTGCCGCAGCTTTTCAACGTGCTGCGCGGGGACATGGGGTTCATCGGTCCGCGTCCGGAACGTCCCGAATTCGTGTCCGAACTGGTGCGCGAAGTGCCTTTCTACGATCAGCGCCACGCCGTGAAGCCCGGGCTTACCGGGTGGGCGCAAGTGTGCTTCCCCTATGGGGCCAGCAAGTCCGATGCGCTCGAAAAGCTGCGCTACGACCTCTATTACATCAAGAACCGTACGCTGATGCTGGATATGGAGATTCTTGCGAGGACATTCTCCGTTGTACTTTTAGGAGCAGGAGCACGATAGTGAAATATTTTGCTGGAATCGTGGCTGTTGTCGCTGTGCTTGTGTGCGCGTCTTCCGGTTATTCCTTCGAGTACGTAGTCGGATACGGAGACGTGATCAACGTCAATGTGTGGGGTGAAAAGGACCTGTCGGTCAAGGTGACGGTCAGGCCGGACGGCAAGGTGACGCTGCCGGGCGTTGGCGATGTGGACGCCGCCGGGCAAACCCCGGAGCAACTGCAAACGAAGATAGCCGCGAAATATGCTGAAATCGTGCGCAATCCGGTCGTCACCGTAAGTGTGGACACGTCGCAGAACAACAGCGTGGTCGTGCATGGGCCGGGCGTGAAGCCAGGCATGGTTCCCCTTGTGGGGCGGACTACGCTTTTGCAGGTGCTCACCCGTGTGGCTCCCGAAGCCACGGCGGATCTTGATGGCGCAACACTGTCGCGTGGAGAGGACGTGCTGAGGACCGGTTTTCGCGATCTCTACGAGCGGGGCGTTGCCTCGGACGATGTGGAGCTCAAGCCGGGGGACAGGGTGTTCATTCCTTTCCGTTCGAAATGGGCGGTGTACGTCGTCGGCGCCGTGAACACCCCGAAGACCATCGCCCACCACGATGGCATGACGCTGCTGGAGGCACTGCTGGCCGCCGAAGGATTCACGCGGTTTGCCGACCGGAATCGGACGGAGGTCGTGCGCGCTCACGACGGGCGTCCGGAGGTCATCGTCGTGCGCGCGGGCGACCTTGTCGACAAGGGCGACCTTAGCCAGAACGTGCTGCTGCAGGCGGGCGATTACGTGATCGCCAAAAAGGGGATGTTCTAGATGGCGCAGGGGGGACAGCGACCGGTGAAGGCAGGCGGGCAGCAGCCTGAGGGACCGGACATGAAGCGTTACCTCGTGCTGGTGAACGAGAGCGTCGTGTCGTTCTGCGCGGTGGCGGTGCTCGTGGCGGTGCTTGGAGTGGTGGTGAGCTATGTGCTCCCCAAGCGTTATCAGGCCCAGTCGTCCGTTTCCATTGAGGAAAACGTGGTCAACGAGCTGGTAAAGGGAATTGCCGTCACACCCTCGCTGGAGGCAAAGCTGCGGATTCTCAAGGTTTCCATACTCAGCCGCAAGATGTTGTTGCGGGTGATCAAGGACTTGGACATGGATCTGGGCGTGCAGGGCGAGCGGCTTGAGCGCTTGATAGAAACAACACGATCGAATGTTGAAATTACGCATGAGGAAAGAAAGGGCCTTTTCTACATCAGATACGCGAACTCTTCTCCGGAAAAGGCACGCGATTTCGTCAATGCATTGACGCGCAGATACATCGAGGAAAGCACGTCATCGAAGCGTGAGGAATCATACGAAGCGACGAGATTTCTTTCGGATCAGATAGCAGTGTTCCAGAAGCGTATTGATTCCGCACAGCAGGCAATCGATGCGTACAAGTCGGAGAAGGGCATGATTCTCAGTCTGAATGAGAACATACTTCGCGAGGAAATCAAGGAAACGGAACATCGTCTGGAGGAGACGCGCATTCGCAAGAACGAACGCCTTGCCCAGCTCAACATCATTGAAAAGGGAAGCGGTGGGGGACGGCTTGCGGAAAAGGAGGCGTCCTACAAGACGTTGCTGCGAACCTATACCGATCAGCATCCGGACGTGATCAAGGCCCGGGCGGAGCTTGACGCTTTGCGCTCTGGCGGGGACGGGGCGGATCGCCGCAAGGGTAGCGTGGATTATCAGCGCCTCAAGGTGGAGCTGGAGTCGTTGAGCGAGATAGAGCAGGTCCAGCAGGCGCTCATAGAGAAGGACAAGCGGCTGCTGCAAGAGCTTCCCGCCGTGCAGACGGAGTTGCAGGCCCTGCAGCAGGCGCGCAAGAACGAGACGTTGATCTACGAGCAGCTCGTGTCGCGCTACGGGCAGTCCGAGGTCTCGAAACAGATGGAATTGCAGGACAAGGCCGTGAGTTTTCGCATCATCGACCCCGCGATCCTTCCCTTGCGGCCCAGCAGCCCCAACAGGCCGCTGATCATGCTGGGTTCGCTGGTGGCGGGCGTGGTCGTGGCTGCGGGCGGGATCATTCTGTCCGACCAGTTTTTCCGCAGGGTGCGCTCGATGGAAGACCTGACATCCAGGGGGTTTCTGGTGCTTGGCGCGTTGCCCCGCATAGCCACCGCCGCGGACGCGCGCGTGGCGAGACGCAGGCGGACCGCCATCGCCCTGGCCCTGTTGGCGATGCTGTGCATCGTGGGGCTTGCCGGGTGGGAATACAGCGGTTTCGAGGGGCTGGACACGCTGTTTGCCAGGGCTCGCTACATCCTTTCCACATGGTTGTGAGGAGATGGTCATGAGCAGGATCGAGGAAGCGCTCGCACGAGCGAGCCGAGAGCGGAAGGCCGATGATGCATCAGCGGGGGCGGGCGTCGCTTCCGGCTTCTCTCCCGCCGTGTCCGCGCCGCCAGGGGGCACCCTGCGGCCCGCACCCGCCGCGCGTTCGGTGACGCTTGACCCCAAGCTCATCGCGGCTTCGGGCTTCGATAACCCTGTGAGCGAGGAATACCGCAAGGTCAAGGAGAAGCTCGTATCCCTGGCGCGCCAGAAGGGAATGAACCTGTTCATGGTCACCAGTTCGGTGATGGGCGAGGGGAAGACGCTGGTTTCTGCGAACCTCGCCATCTGCCTCGCCCAAGAATACGACAACACCGTCCTGTACATTGATGCCGACCTGCGTGCCCCGTGCGGGCATGAGCTGTTCGGTGTCGATGCCTCGCCGGGACTGTCGGACTGCCTGATGGATGGAGTTCCCCTGCACGAGGCGCTCGTGCCCACCGGGGTGGGGCGGTTGTCGTTTCTTCCGGCGGGGCGGCAGCTTGCCAACCCCGGGGAGCTGTTCGCCTCTTCGATGATGCGCGACATGCTGCTGGAAATGAAGCGCCGGTATGCAGACCGGTACATCATCGTCGACACCGCGCCGGTGCTGCCGTTTGCCGAGACCCGGGTGCTCAGCCGCATGGTGGATGGCGTGTTGCTGGTGGCGCGGGAAAACCTGGCGACGATCAGCGGGCTAGGCAGGACGCAGGAAGCCATAGAGGGCGCCAACGTGTTGGGGGTCATCTACAACGACGCAAGCCATCCCGCATGGCCGAGCTTTCCCGGTTACGGCAACAGGTACGGCGGCAACCGCTACGGGTATGGCAATCACCGCTCCGGACGGAGCGGGGCCGAGTGATGGGGACATAGGTGTACGCCGAATTCTTCCGCTTCAGGGTCAAGCCGTTCGACCTGCTGCCCAACCCCGACTTTCTCTTTCCGAGTCGGGCGTATCGCAAGGCGTCCGCCTACCTGGAATACGGGGTGCGCGAACGGGCAGGCTTCATCCTGATCACGGGCGAGGTGGGCGCGGGCAAAACCACGCTTATCCGGGACCTGCTGAAGCGCAACCTCGGCGACGTGCTCATCTCGAAGGTGTTCAACACCAGCGTGGATGCCGAGCAGCTGGTGGCAATGATCAACGATGACTTCGGACTGGAGACGGAGGGCAGGGACAAGGTCACGATGCTGCGCGAGCTCAACGAGTTCCTCATCAACCAGTATGCCGAACGCCGCCGCCCGGTGCTCATCATCGACGAGGCCCAGAACCTTGCCCCGGAGGTGCTCGAAGAAGTCCGCATGCTTTCCAACCTTGAAACGGACAACGCCAAGCTGCTCCAGATCATTCTGGTGGGTCAGCCGGAACTGCGGGAGCGCATCCGGTCACCGCAACTGCTTCAACTGCGCCAGCGCATACTGGTGCAATGCCACCTGGAACCTCTGACGGTTCAGGAAACTGCGGAATACATCGCATGCAGGATGGAGCGTGCAGGCAACAAGGATGCATTGCAGTTCGAGGATGGGGTGCTGGATGAAATACACAGGGAAACGAAAGGTATTCCTCGTTTGGTGAACATCCTGTGCGGCTACGCGTTGCTGGATGCGTACGCTGCGGACAGGAGAAGCGTGTCCCTGGTGCAGATGCAGGATCTTTTGCGGTCGATGGACTTCGCACGGCAATTCTGGCCCGAGCCCCCGACCGTGGAGCCCGCTACGGAGGAAGTGCGGATGCAGCCGCTCCCGAACGCACCGCAGACCGCCGAGCCCCGTTCGCCCGTTACGGCGCAGGGGGTGGCCTCGCTGCTGCTCGGGTTGTCACGCAGGGTGGGCGAACTGGAGGAAATGCAGTCGCGCATGGGCGAGAACGCCTATCTCGACATGCTGGACCGGCAGAAGTCGATGGAGCGAATGCTGTCGCAGCTTTCGGAACGGGTGGACCGGCTGGGCTTCGCGCAGGCGCAGCGGCTGGTACAGGTGCGGCAGGAACAGCCGCAGGTGTCGGGCGAGGATATCCGTCCCCGGCATGGCAGACTGTGGCGGTGGTTTGTCGGCGGCTAGGCAGAAGGTTGTGCCAACGGTGCGGAGACACGGGGAGAGTCAGATGGCTTCCGGGACATCCGTTTCTAGATGTGGCTTCGTGATGTGTTTCGCGGTGCTGGGCTCCATGTGGATCCTGGCCGCTTCCGCGGGCCGTGCCGTTGCGGACCAGACCGTGGAGGCAACGTTCGGCCTTGGTGGCGAATACAACGATAACGTCAGGGAAACCCGCAACGGTAAAGGCGATTTCGTTTCGCACGTCAAGCCTGGCCTCCGATACCTGTACGAGGCCGAGCGGGTGACGGCGAAGTTCGATTACAAGGGCGACTACTCCTACTACATGCAGGGCGAGGCCCCGGACAACTACAGCCACACGCTGGATGCACGGGTTCTGCTGGAACTGGCCGAGGACAGGTTCTTTCTGGACATCGCCGAGAACCTGCGTCCGGTCTACCGGCAGGCGGCCCGCGGCGACCTGGTCGAGGGCGATACCACCCGAGACCAGACGGACCAGAACACGTTCACGGTCTCACCGTATTTCTCCTTCAAGCCGGGTGAACGCACCAGCCTGAAGACCGGCTACCGCTTTTCGGACATCCGTTACGCCGAAGAAGCGCAGCCTGGAAGCGGCTCGCGCAAGTGGGTTCCGGGGTGGAGCAGCGGGGAAGCGTCCATGAACAGGAACGTGCGGCAGCAGCACGAACTGTTCGGAGACCTGGAGCATGAAGCGAGCGAAACGGTCACGATGCTCGCCGGCTATGACCTGATGCGCCAGGAAGCGGAAGAGCAACAGGACTTCTACCGGCACCGCCCCTATGTGGGCGCCAGCTACGAGTATGCGGAAAAGAGCACGGTGCGCGTCAAGGCGGGGCCCATGCTTACGGAAACCGACGCCGGGGACCGGTCCGCCCGGCTGTATTATTCCGCCTCCCTGTCGCATGCCCTGGACCGGAAAACGCTGACCTTGTCCAGCGAGCGCGACTATACCGACGACCCCGAAACAGGCCGCAGCATCCTGCGCGACCTGAACACGGCGGGCATATCCTTCCAGTTCGACCGTTCCACGCTAAGCGCCACGCTGGGGTACGCCGAATATGAAAGCTCGTTGCAGGGTGGTGGCAACAAGTTCTGGAGGCCGGGGCTCAACTACACGTACGAACTCACCGATCGCCTGAAGGCCAACGCAGGCATCAACGCGGAACTGGATGCCGGTTCAACGACCAGCGTGACGTCCGACAGATATTACGCAAATGCAGGGCTCAATTACGAGTTGACGGAGTCGTCGTGGCTTGCACTGACCTACAGATACAAGATGGTTGACTCCAGTGATGACGCATCGTCGTTTACGGTGAACAGAGTCATGATTGAATGGGGAATGACGTTTTGATGTTGTAAGACGCCAGCAAAGATGAAGCGGCACGATGCCGTAGGGGAGGGAGCCATGCGGAACGCCCTTACCGTCGATGTGGAAGACTATTTCCACGTGAGCGCATTTGAAAAGGCCGTCGATCCAGGACAGTGGGATTCGCTGCCCCAACGTGCGTTGCGCAATACCAACCACGTTCTCGACCTGCTGGACAAGTGGGGGTTGCGCGCGACCTTCTTCACCCTGGGCTGGGTGGCCAAGCGTCACCCCGAGCTGGTGCGGCGCATGGCGTCGGCGGGGCACGAGGTGGCGTGCCACGGATACTCGCACCGCCGCATCACGACCATGAACCCCAAGATGTTCCGCGATGACATCCATCGTTCGCGCCTGCTGTTGCAGGACCTTTCCGGGCAGCCCGTGAACGGTTACCGGGCGCCCAGCTACACCATCACGCAGGACACCATCTGGGCTCTCGATGTGCTTATCGAAGAGGGCTTCACCTACGATTCAAGCATATTTCCCATCAATCACGATATCTACGGCATGCCCGGAAGCCAGCGTTTTCCGCATGCCATCACCCGGGACAGCGGCGTTATCAAGGAGTTTCCCCCCACGACCTATCAGGTGGAAATGCTCGGTCGCCGCGTGAACCTGCCGGTGGCCGGCGGCGGCTACCTGCGGCTGTTGCCGGCGTCCTGGGTAAGTGGAGCCTTCAGGCGGCTGAATGCCTTGGGCAAGCCTTGCGTCCTGTATTTCCACCCGTGGGAGATCGATCCTGCGCAGCCGCGCATCCGGGCGGCCCTGCGGTCCCGGTTCCGCCATTACCTGAATCTTGCCACCACAGAATCGAAGCTGCGCCATCTCTTTTCCACGCTGCGGTTTTCCACCATGAGTTCCGTGCTGTTCGGGACGGTGGCCAATGTCTGAAATCGATGTCGTGCGCATGTCACCCCACGCGCCGGGTGACGCAGCCGGGTGGGACGCCTACGTGGCGTCACGGGGGGACGCCTCGGGGTACCACCACATGGGATGGCTGCGTGTGGCCGAGCGCGCCTTCAACCATGCGGTCTACCCGCTTGCCGCCTTCGCGGATGGTGAACTGACGGGGATTCTGCCGCTGGTCCATATCCGCAGCCGGTTGTTCGGCCGTTTTCTCGTGTCCCTGCCTTTCGTCAACTACGGCGGCGTGTTGTCGGATACGCAAGAGGCTTCGCAAGCCCTCATCGAAGAGGCCGATGCGTTGATGCGCAACCTTGGCGCGGGCAGCATCGAACTTCGCCACGTCGGCCAACCCCGGCTTGGGCTTTCCGCCAAGTGCCACAAGGTGACGATGCTGCTCGACCTGCCGCGCGACCCGGACGACCTGTGGCGCGGCCTGCGCGACAAGGTGCGCAACCAGGTCCGCAAGGCCGACAAGTGCGGCCTGGTGGCCGACCGGGGGGGGAAGGAACTGCTGCCCGCCTTCTACGACGTGTTCGCGGTGAACATGCGTGACCTTGGTACCCCCGTGTACGCACGGCGTTTTTTCGAGACCATCATGGACGAGTTCCCCGACGAAACGCACATCGCAGTCGTCCGGGATGGCGCCCGCGTCGTGGCCGCGGCATTCTGCTATGCCCACGGCTCCGTCTTCGAAGTGCCGTGGGCCTCGTCACTGCGCTCGCACCGGCAGTGCTGCCCGAACAATCTGCTCTACTGGGAGTGTCTGCGCGCGGCATGCCGCGAGGGGTTCCCCGTGTTCGATTTCGGGCGCTCATCGCCCGACAGCGGCCCCTGGCGCTTCAAGGCGCAGTGGGGCGCGCGCGAAGTGCCCCTGAGCTGGGAATACCTGTTGGCCGACGGCGCGCCGTTGCCGGACCTGAACCCGTCCAATTCCCGGTTCGGCCTTGCGATACGGGTGTGGCAGCATCTGCCCGTGGGATTGACCCGCCTCATCGGTCCCCACATCGTCAGGAGCATCCCATGACCTCGCTGGCACAGGCCTTTTCGGCGCCGTTCCGCCATCTGCCCCCCGGGGGGGTGCCCCTGTCGCCGGGCGACATGCTGGCCGCCTGCGGGACCGCCTGGGACACCTGGCGCCAGGGCGACCTGGCCGGTCAGGAAGTGCTTGGGCAACTGGGAGCCGCAGTGGGCCGCATGACCGGCTGCCGCCATGTCTTCGCCTTTGGGTCGGGGCGTGCCGGAATGTCGGTGGCGCTACGCGCCATGCGAGCACTGTCGCCGAACCGCAACGTGGTCCTGCTGCCCGCCTTCACCTCCTATTCCGTGGCGGCGGCGGTGGTGCACGCGGGCCTGCGGATACGCCTGTACGATCTCGAAGCGGAGACGCTGGCGCCAAACCTCGGGGATGTGACGGCGCAACTCGACGATGCCGTGCTGTGCGTGGTGGTCTGCCACCTCTACGGATATCCGGTGCGCACCGCCGAACTGCGAACGCTGTGCCGCGCCGCGGGGGCCATGCTGCTGGACGATGCGGCACAGGCCATGGGGGCGCGGTCCGGGGACGGACAGGCCGGGACCACCGGGGATGTCGGACTGTTCAGCCTTGCCCGGGGCAAGAACATCACCTCCGTGAACGGGGGACTCATCGTCACGGACGATGCCGCTCTGGCCGCGAACATCGCATCGCTGGCGCCGTGGGCGGCAATTTCCGGCAGCGTTGCCCCGGCGCACGCGGACATCGCCAGCGACGTGCGGTTGCTTGCGCAGTGCGTCGCGCTGTGGCTGTTCCTGAATCCACGCCTCTACTGGCTGCCCGCGTCGCTGCCCTTTCTCGCAATCGGCGCGTCGCGCTTCGTGCCCGACTTCGACATCGGGGAGTTGCGGCCTTTGCAGGCAACCCTGGCGTCACGGGGCGTCTCCCGGCTGGCATCCATAAATGCCGGGCGCGGCCAGGTGGCCGGGGAACTCGGGCAGCGTGTCCGGCATGTGGGCGGCCTTCGCACGGTGCGCGTGCAGCCCGGCGCAAACCCCGTGTACCTGCGGTTTCCCGTACTGCCGGAAGGGGGAGGTTGGCCGGGGGACGCCGTGCCGGAGGTGCCCCGCCTCGGCATGGTCCGCTCCTACCCGGAGTCCTTGCAGGACCTCGCGCCACTCGCGCCGTACCTGCTGCCGGGCCCTGACTGTCCCACCGCGCGCTGGCTTGCGGCGACACTGCTGACCCTTCCCACCCACACCCGGGTCACGGAAAGCGACATGGACGCCATGATGGATGCGCTGGCCAGCGGGGCGGGCCGCAACAGGCCGGGCGCCATGGAAGCGGCATCGCAGAAGGGAGGCGCCTGATGGCCATGCTGTTCTGGTGTTCGTCCTTCTTGCTGGTCTACGCGTTCGCGGGGTTTCCGCTGCTGCTGGAGGCGCAGGTGCGGTTGGCGCGGCGGCGCGGTCGTGCGCCGGTTCAGGCGGCGGACAATGTGCGAATGCCAACGGTCAGCGTGCTGCTCGCGGTTCACAACGAAGAAGCGGTCATTGAGCGCAAGATACGGAATTTCCAGCAGTTGGAGTACCCGGAGGACCGGATATGCCTGTACGTGGTCTCCGACGGTTGCACCGACGCCACCGAAACCCTCACGGAACGGTGCGGCTCGCCGCGCGTGCGGCTGCTGCGGCAAACGGAGCGGGGCGGCAAGACCAGGGCGCTGAACCGCGCGGCGGCAGAGGCCGATGGCGAGATCTTCGTCTTTACCGACGCCAACGCCATGTTCCGGCCCGACTGCATACGGCGGCTGGTCGAGAGGCTGGCGGATTCGTCCATCGGCCTCGTGAGCGGCGTGAGCGTGTACGTGGACGCCGCCGGATCGCCTTCGCCGGGCGGTGTCTACCGGCGCTACGAGGAGTGGATCAAGGCCCGCGAGAGCGACCTCTTCTCCATCGTGGGGGCCGATGGAGCGGCCTACGCCATGCGCCGGGAGTTCTACGTTCCGCTGGAGCCGGAATACATCAACGACCTTCTGCACCCCATGCAGGTGCTTATGCTGGGCGGGCGCGCCGTCAGTGAGCCGCGCGCCGTGGTGGAGGAAGAGGCGGATGACGCCGACGCCATCGTCGAGATGCGCCGCCAGACCCGGATCATGGCCCAATCCTGGCTCATCTGTCTTCGGATGCTGCCGGTACTGGTGCGCGAGGGGCATTGGGGATTTGCCTGGCAGGTGCTGTCGCACAAGGTGTTGCGCTGGGCCACGCTGCCCCTGCTGGCGGTGTGCGCGGCAAGCTCCCTCTTTCTGGCATCCCGGGGAGGGGCGTATGCGCTCGCAGCCCTGGCGATGGGAGGGGCAGGACTGGCGGCGCTGGCTGGCGCGTTGGGCCGGGGCGGGCTTGCCCGCACGGCGTGGCTGTTCGTCGTGCTGCATCTTGCGGCGGTCAACGGGTTGATCCGGTTGCTGCGCGGCCATGTCTTCGTGACGTGGACCCCGCGGGGCAGCTAGGACCACGGGAGGTATGCCATGACGAAGGCCAGGACCGTGGTGTCCTTGATCGGGCGGGGAACCCGCCTAGCCTGGAGGATGGGGCGCAAGGTGGTGCGCGCCATGCGCGCCGACCATTGCCCGTTGACGCTTCCCGCGTTCGCGTTCGTCAGGGGCGAGGGAGACATGGCCCGGTTGCACCGCGCCTGCCAGCGTTTCGGCACGGCCCGTTGCGTCACCGCGGCCTCGTGGGTGCGCGTGATGATCAGCACGTTGTCATGGCCGTGCAGTTCGCTGGCGTCCAGCATGCTCCACGCCGTGAGCCAGGGGGGCGACGTGGCGCGGCGATACCGCGTGCCCCGCTGGAAGCAGGTGTGCATGAGCTACGCGGCCGCAATGCGGCACAACATGAACACCAGGCTGTTCTACGGGTTCGACCTGTTCAGGGCGGATGCCCCGAGCCCCGGCAGCTTCATCATGCCGCATGAACTCCGGATCATCGCCGAAGTCCTGTCCTCGACCAGCATGGCGCCCGACATTTCCACGCGTATCGCCTTTCTCCAGCGTTGCGAGGAATTGGGCCTGCCGTGCGTTCCCGTCCTTGCCCGGTTCGGCACCGACGGCAAGGTGGCGTGGACCGATGGCGCTTCGCAGGCGGCCTGCGGCCGCGATCTCTACCTCAAGCCCGCCGACTGGAGCGAAGGCCCCTGCGGTGAACTGTGGCAGTGGCACGGAGGGCAGGGCGGCTGGCAGCGGCACGGCAACAAGGCCACGCTGGACGACATAGCGGAACGCGGGGTGGAACTGGCAGCCGGAAGGACCATGCTGTTGCAGCCGTTCGAGCCCGCGCATCCGACACTGCGTCCGCTCGGGCTGCTTGGTTCCTGCTCGGTGCGCTGCTTTACCCTTGCGGCCCTTGGGGGCGAGCCGCACTTCATCGCCGCGGCGATGCGGATTCCCGGCGGCTGGTGGCGGGCGGAGTGCGGTCCCGAGTTCGGGCTTACCGCGCGCGTCGTGAACCTGGAGACCGGGGAACTCGGCGATGCCGTGAAGCCTCGTTCTCCGCACCGCTGGAGGCGGCACCCGGAAACGGGCGAAGTGATCGCCGGGCTGCGCCTGCCGCTGTGGGACAGGGCCAAAAGCCTGGCCGCCGAAGCTCACCGCAGGATGCCCGACTACCCGGTCATGGCCTGGGACATCGTCATCGGTTCCAGCGAGTTGCGCCTGCTTGGCGGCAGCCCGGCCCCGGCCATCGACACAGCGCGTTTTCCGGCTGGTGAAGGGATGGACGACGAACGGTTCGCCAACTTCATCCTTGCCCATTGCGAAAGGCTGGGGGCGGTCGCTGCCGTTCACTAACCGCCGCGCCCCTTCCCGCGCCCCGTGTGCGGGGAGGGTGACGGCCGAGAAGGCATCATCCTGTGGAACTGGTCGCCATACATCTCCTGACGCTGGTGGGGTTCACGCGGATAGCGGAACTGTTCCCCGTGCTGGCGCCGTTGCAACTGGGCAAGATCGCCTTCGCGCTCGGTGGCGTGGTTCTGGCCGTCTGCCTGAGCCGCCACAGGGGGCCCGGGAGCCTTTTCGACCTGCCGCTCCTGAAGCCCGTGCTGCTGCTGTTTCTGCTCGCGGCATTGAGCGTGCCCCTCAGCGTATGGCGTTCGGGTGCGCTCGAAAGCTTCGAGGGGGTGGCCAAGACGATATTCATTTTCGCCGTGCTCTCCTTTGCCGGGGCCCGCACAGGGGGGAATTCCGTCCGGCTCGCGCTGTTGATCGGGGTGGTGGTGCTGGGCGGGATGATGATCGTGGAAAAGGGCTCGGGGCGCGCCTTCGTCAGCGCAACCTATGATGCCAATGACATAGCGCTCCTGTTCGCCATGTTCCTGCCCGTGCTTGGCGCGGAGGGAATGGCCCGGAGGGGCATCACGCGGCTCGTCGCCTGGGGCGGGGCGTGCATCGCACTGTTGGGCATGGCCATGACCCAGTCCCGCGGTGGGGTCGTGGCATTGGCCGTGGTCGCCCTGCAGATGGTGTTGTCATCGCGGCGCAGGGGGCTGCTGTTGCTGGCCCTGGGCCTGGCGGGCGCCATTTTCTACCTGAGCGCGGACGCGGCCTATTGGGACCGCTTCGCCCTCGTCGGCGATGCCAGCGACGACTACAACATGACTGCGGAAACCGGGCGCCTGCAACTGTGGAAAAGCGGCCTTTCGATGTTGCTGCGCAACCCGGTGCTTGGCGTTGGCGTGGGACAGTTCGCGGCGGCCAACTACACGTTCGGCAACGGCGCATACCTGACGGCGCACAACACGTACATTCAGGTGGCGACGGAAATGGGGGTGTTCGCGCTGTGGGTCTATGTCTGCCTGTTGCGCAGCATCATCGCGTTCGCACGGGAAGGCGCAACATCACCAGGCCTTGACGAGGCGGCGCGCATGCGCTGGCTGGGCGTGCGGTATGGCATTACCGCGTTCATGGTCGGGATTCTGTTCGTTTCGCAGGCGTTCGCCATATCGTTCTACGGCTTCATGGCCATGGTCTCGGCCATGCGGTCCGGGCAGCTGGCGCTTGATGTCCCGGCGGCCGTGCAGACCGAGCCGACATCGACCGCAAGCCCGCGGCGAGGCCGGAGGGGAAGCGAGACACGCATCCGGTCACTCCGGTCGCCGCTGCCGGACACCCGCTGGAACGGTTTGCCGCCGCTGCGCGGGGCAGGCAAGGCGGGGGAGGACGTATGAGCACGCTCGGTTACTTTGCCCGCAATTCCGTGATTCGCATCCTGTCCTTTGCGGTGGGGGTGGCGTTCGCCCTGCTTGTCACTCCGACGGTTGTGGGGGCCATGGGCAAGGCCCAGTACGGGGTGTGGGTGCTGGTGAGCTCCATCGTCTGCTATTTCCTGCTGCTGGAAGGCGGCGTGATGCAGGCGGTTTCGAAATATGCCGCGGCGGCACACGGCCGGAACGACCAGCAGGAGGTGGACCGGGTCTTCACGGTGGGCGTGGCCCTGCACGGGCTTTCCTGCCTCGTGTCGCTGCTGGTTACCGCCGCCCTCGTCTACGGCGCCGATTTCTTCGATGCCCGGCATGTTTCCCCCGGACGCCTGCGCTTGTGCCTGTTGATCTACAGCAGCTGCCTCGCGGCGATGTTCCTGTTTCGAAGCCACATGGGCATCATCATGGCCGAGATGCGCTGGACGCTGATCGCCGTGCTGGCCATGCTCCGCAGCACGGTCACCAGCCTGGTGGTGCTGTTCTCGATCAACGAATCGAACGGCCTGGAGCTGCTTTCCGCCGTGAACGGCGGCGGCTTTCTGCTGGAATCGCTGCTGTGCGTCCTGATCGTGAAAAGGCGCGGGAGCGCCCGCTTCCGTCCGCATCTGTTCAGCCGCGCCCTGGCCCGGGAGATGCTCGGCTACGGATGGGCCTTCACCGTGACCCAGATCGGCGAGTCCATGCGCTACCGGTCGCAGAACTACATCATTGCGTGGTTCATGGGCGTGCGCGAGGTGGCGGTGTTTTCCATCGCCATGCAGTTCGTGGGGTATTTCCTGAGCCTGATGCAGAGCGCGTTCGGGATCATGGTGCCTTACTTCAGCCGCCTTCAGGCCGATGGCGACGGCGAGGGTACCCGGGCGACCCTGCTGTTCTCCCTGCGGCTCAGCTACATGACCTCCTCCCTGATCGCGGCTTGTCTCATCTTCTACGGCAGGCCCTTCATCCTGCTTTGGCTCGGCGAGGGGTTTTCCCCTTCGTATGACGCGCTGGTGCCGTTGAGCCTGGGCGCGGCGCTTTCCCTGGGCATGCTGCCAGCCGACGGGTACCTGCTGGGAACAGCCACCCACCGGACCCTGGCGCGCTGCGCCATGGCCGAAGGCGTGCTGATCGTCCTGCTTTCGCTGCTGCTGGTCACCCCGTACGGCATAGTGGGCGTGGCCTGGGCCTATCTGCTCGCGTCGGCCCTGTTCCGCGCGGGAATCGTGCCGTGGCTGGTCTTTACCCATGCGGGCATGTCGTTGATCGTCTACCTGCGGCTGCTGGCAGAGTTGGGCGTCACCCATGTCCTGCCGCAGGTGCTGTGTTTCCTGCTCATCCGCGACGCATTCGGGCCGGGGTACTGGCAACTGCTGCTCTGCTGCTGCGCCCAGGCGGGCGTTGCGGTGGGCATGCAGGCGGCGCTGCTGCGCTGGGGCGGCAAGAGCCCGCTGTTCGCGACGGCACAGGGGAGGGCGGCATGATCAAGGGGCGCGACTTCATCGTCTTTTCCGACGACTGGGGGAGGCATCCCTTCAGTTGCCAGCATGTCATGCGCCATTTTCTGCCCGACAACCGCATCCTGTGGGTCAATACGATAGGCATGCGCCTGCCCCGCCTGTGCATCTACGACGTGAAGCGGGCCTTCGAGAAGGTACGCTCCTGGGCCGATCCCGCACCCTCGGTGGAGTTGCCGCAGGGGCTGCGCGTCATCTCGCCGTTAATGGTCCCCCTGTCCCCGCTGGCGTCGGTGCGGGCCTTCAACCGGCGTAGCGTGCTGGGCGCGGTGGCGCGGGCATCGCGCGATCTCGGTCTGCGCGATCCCGTCCTGCTGGCCACCGTGCCCAACGCGGCGGACTACGCGGGCCTGTGTGGCGAGTCGCTGGTTGTCTACTATTGCGTGGACGAGTTCAGCGTGTGGCCGGGCATGAACCTGCCGGAGATGGTGCGCGAACTGGAAGCCGATCTGCTGCGCAAGGCCGACCTCGTCATGGCGGTTTCGGATGAACTGGTCGCCCGCAAATCCAACGGGCGCAGCCCCACGCGCCTTTTGACCCACGGCGTGGATTTCGGGCACTTCAGCGCGGCCGCCGGTCCGGTTTCCGTGGCGGACCTGCCCGAAGCCCTGCGTTGGCTGGAGGGGCCTGTCATCGGCTTCTACGGGCTCATCGACAGCCATCTGGACATCGACCTGCTTGTCGATCTGCTTGCGGCCCGTCCGCACTGGAACGTGGTGCTCATCGGCACCCGGCGCATCCCGCTGGACGCCCTGGAGCGGTTCCCCAATTTTCTCTGGTTGCCGGCAGTGCCATACGGCGAACTGCCCGGATATGCCGCCCGCTTCGACGTGGCCGTGATTCCGTATGTGGTGAACGAGCACACCTGCACGGCGAACCCCTTGAAACTGCGCGAGTACCTGGCCACCGGAAAGCCGGTGGTGGCAACACCCATGACGGAGGTGCTGCGCTTTGAAGGCGTGGTGCGCATTGCAACTTCCGGCGACGCCTTCGTGGCCGCCATCGAGGACGAGTTGCACAGCCCCGCCCCGGTGGGCCCCCGGTGGAAGGTGCTTGAGGGAGAAACCTGGAAGGACAAGGCGGAACTTGTTTCCTGCTGGATCGAAGAGGCGTTGGCCGCGGGCGGAGCGCCGCGACCGTTGGAGGGGACGGCATGAGCCGACCGAAGGTGTGCGTGTTTCTGGCCACCGCCACTCTGGGCGGCATGGGGAAGGCCCTGGTGCAGTTTCTGCGCACCGGGGGGCTCGACCTGTGTGATCCCGTGGTGGTGGCCTACTCCTTCGGCGAACCGTGCGAGACGGAGTTCACGTCGGCCATCCGGGATTCGGGCGCGACCATGGCCTGCCTGTACCAGCGCTGGCGCTACGATCCGACGCTGGTGGCGCAGGCGTTGCGGATCGTGCGCGAGAGCCGGTGCGCCATGCTTGAGTCGCATGGCTACAAGAGCCATGTGGTGTGCGCCTGCCTGCACCTGCTGACCGGTTTGCCGTGGGTGGCCTTCGTGCATGGCTGGACTGCGGAAAGCTGGAAGATCCGGGCGTACCGGATGCTGGACCAGCTGGTGCTGCCCCTGGCCACGCGAGTGGTGGCGGTTTCGGAATCGCTGGGCAACCAGTTGTGGGCAGGGGCGCGACGCCGGATGGTGGTCATCCCCAACGCGGCGGATCCGGAAGAATTCGAGGGAACGCCCGGACGAGACATCCGGAAGGAATGCGGCATTCCGGAAAACGCCATCGTGGCCGGGGTGGTGGGGCGCCTGAGCCCGGAAAAGGGGCAGCTGCACTTTCTTCGTGCACTGGCCCTTGCGCGGGTGAGGCAGCCCGCCTTGCAGGGCATTCTGGCGGGCGACGGCCCGGATGCGATGTCGCTGCGCGAAGAGGCGCGGCGGCTGGGTCTGGACGGTTTCGTCCACTTCCTTGGGCACGTGGCGGAACCGTTGAGCGTGTACAGGGCGCTGGACATGGCCGTGCTGCCGTCGCTCAGCGAGGGGATGCCGCTGGCCGCGCTGGAGGCCATGATGTGCTCCCTGCCCGTGGTGGCCACAAGGGTTGGCGGTGTGCCGGAGGTTGTGCAGGACGGGCGGACGGGCGCTCTCGTGCCCGCCGCCGATGCGGAACGCCTGGCCGATGCGGTTACGGGCCTTGCGGACGACCCCGCCTTGCGTGCCCGTTACGGAGAGGCGGGCCGGGAACGGGTGATGGAATGTTTCACGCCGGGGCGGCGGGCGGAGCACATCGTGCATCTCTATCAACATCTGACGTCGGCTGTCCGGGCATAAGGAGTCCGAAATGGGAGGCTGGGCGGCATTCAAGGTGGCCATCAGGAAGCGTGAAACGCCCTTTCATGCGCGATTGTACGACATGGCGAAGTTCATCTTCGGCATTTCCATGCCGGTGGTGCCGGGGCTGCATTCCTTCCTCTACAACGAATGGGCAACCAGAACATCCATCTGGCACAATTTCTGGCGCGTTGTGTACTACGAGCCCATGTTCAAGTCTCAGTGCAGAAGCGTGGGTAAGAATTTCAGGATGTGGTATTCCGGAAACGGAACAACGCGTATTCTTGGAAATCTGGGAATATACATAGGTGATAACGTTGCCATGTTCGACAAGGTGTCGCTTGTGGGGCTTACAGTGTGTGAAAACCCGGAATTGCATATCGGAAGCAATGTGTACATAGCGCCATTCGTGCGCTTCATGGTGGCAAAGCGCATAGATGTCGGAGACTACAGCATGGTCGGCTGCCACATCATCATGGACAACTCCGGACACCCCGTTGCGGATGCGCGTGCCCGCATGGTCCCGGGGGGCGGGCACCCCTCGAAGGGCGGGGTGCGACCGGTGCGCATAGGCGTCCTGTGCTTTCTCGGAGAGGCCAGCGTCATCTATCCCGGCACCACGGTGGGTGACGGGGTGGTGGCAAAGGTCGGCACGCACATCATGGGCGAGATTCCCCCTTTCTGCCTCATCGAGGGGAACCCGTGCCGCATCGTGGGCAAGCTCCCCATCAACGACAACCTGGCGGAAGTGTTCGGGGAAGAGCGTGTGCGGGCTTGGCGCAAGGCCCAGGATGTCGTGGTGCTGGATGCGTGATGACCGGCAGGACGCCCCGATGGCGGAAACGCGACCCTATGGCGGGATGGTGTGAAGATGGCCAGTAACATGCTGAAAGCATTCGTGCTCGTGTGCGCCGTGCCATTCTACGTGCTGCACCGGCTTGAGGCGCTCGTGC
Organism: Nitratidesulfovibrio sp. SRB-5; assembly: GCF_019931275.1. Taxonomy (NCBI): domain Bacteria; kingdom Pseudomonadati; phylum Thermodesulfobacteriota; class Desulfovibrionia; order Desulfovibrionales; family Desulfovibrionaceae; genus Nitratidesulfovibrio; species Nitratidesulfovibrio sp. SRB-5. The sequence goes on from NZ_JAIOTY010000002.1 coordinate 1,423,916, forward strand.
TGGGGCGCGAGCGATCCTTCGCGGGCATGACGCAACTGCTGGCACTGCTTCCGGGCGTGTACGGCGTGCTGTTGCGCGTGGCGTTCCTGCGTCTTGCGCTGCACGGATGCACGTCGGCATGCGTGGTGGAGTTCATGACCACCTTCGTGACGCCGCAAACGGTCATCGGCCGCAACGTGTACATCGGGGCCTACTGCAACATCGGGCATGCCGACATTGGCGACGACAGCCTTATCGGCACCCACGTCATGGTCACCAGCGGCAAGCATACCCACTTTTTCGACGACCCCGACGTGCCCATCAGGCTTCAGGGCGGGCGGGACGAGTGCGTGCGCATCGGCAGGGATTGCTGGATCGGGAATGGCGCCATCGTCATGGCCGATGTCGGCGACGGGTGCGTGGTGGCGGCGGGCAGCGTGGTGGCGGCGGCGCTGGCGCCGTACAGCATCGCGGCGGGCATTCCGGCGAGGGTGCTGGGCAGGCGCGGTGACCGCCGGGAACGGGAGGAGGCATGAAACCCCATGTGATGCAGCTCATCTTCCGGATGTTTCCGGGGGGCGCAGAGCGGCTTGCCCTGACCACGCTGGAGAAGGCGAGCCCCCATGTGCGGGGCACGGTCTGCGGCCTGTTCGGCGGGGAGGGACCGCTTGTGCCCGAAATAGAGGCCCGTGGCCTTGCCTGGCGCACCCTGGACGTCATCGGAAGGTCGAGGCTGACGGGCATCGCGCGGCTTGCCGCCCTGCTGCGTCGCGAAAAGGTGGACATTCTGCACGCGCAGGACTCCTACCTGCTGCAATGGGCGGCCCCGGCGGCGTGGCTCGCCGGGGTCCGGCTGGTCTACACCGAGCATGCGACGCACGGGTTCGAGACGCAGCCCCGCGCCCGGCTGCTGGTGCGGCTGCTGGCGCCGTTTCTGGGGGGCATTTCGTGCGTCACGGAAACATTGCGCAACTATATGGTCGATGTGCTGGGTGTTGCCCCGCATCGGTTGCGGGTGATCCGCAACGGGGTGGACACCGTGCGTTTTTCGCCCGCCGGGCCGGGGAAGCAGGTGGCGGAACTGCCCCCGGGCTGGGGGCAAGGCGGCCTGGTCTACGGAAACGTGGCCCGGTTCTGCGATGCCAAGGACCATCCGGGCCTGCTGCGGGCGTTTGCCGCCGTTCGGGCAACCCATCCGGACGCACGGCTGCTGCTGGTGGGCGACGGTGAGCGGCGCGACGAGGCGGAGCGCCTGTGCGGCGAACTTGGGCTTGAAGGGGCCGTGCATTTCACCGGCACGCGGCGTGACATTCCCGAACTGCTGCGCGCGATGGATGTCTTCGTCCTGTCGTCCCGGTACGAGGGCATGCCGGTGGCCGTGCTGGAGGCAATGGCCTGCGGCATCCCCGTGGTGACGACCGAGGTGGGTGGCATCGGGGAACTGGTGACGGATGGCGAGACGGCCCGCGTGGTGCCCCCGCATGACGTGCAGGCCCTGGCTGCGGCCATGCGCTGGATGGCCGACAATCCGGCGCACAGGCAGGCCATGCGCGAGAAGGCCATGGAAATGGTCCGGTCGCGTTGCAGCGACGAAGCCATGTTGCGCGGGTATCTGGCCCTGTACGGCGTAGGGGAGGCCCACACATGACAACGCACATCTGGAGAACGGCGCGTCGGCAGCATGCGCAGGCCGCGCCGGTACGGAGCCGCCCATGACGCTTGCCGCCGTTCTGCGCCAGCACCCGCTGCATTTCGTGCCGGTTCTCGCCATGTTCGCCGTGGTCTACCACGCCATCGTCATGCGCATGGTGGGCGACTGGAGCTTTGACCCCAACTATTCGCACGGGTTCCTGGTGCCGTGCCTGTCGGCGTGGTTTGCATGGCGCAGGTGGCCGCAACTGCGCGAAGCCGTGGTCGTCCCGTCCCTTTGGGGGCTCCCGCTGCTGGGGCTTGGCCTTGTGCTGCTGCTGTTCGGCTCCGTGACGCTGGAACTGTTCACGTCACGGGCCTCGCTGGTGGTGCTGCTGGCCGGAACCATACTCTATCTTTACGGGACCGGGGTGTTCCGCCTTTTGCGCTTTCCGCTGGCGTACCTGCTGTTCATGGTGCCCCTGCCATACACCGTGTACGACGCCCTGGCCCTGCCATTGAAGGGCCTGGTGTCCGCCGTCGCAACGGGTGGCATCCGCCTCATGGGGCTTCCGGTGCTGCGGGAAGGCAACGTGATCATTTTCCCCAACATAACGCTCGAGGTGGTGGACGCGTGCAGCGGCCTGCGTTCGCTCATGAGCCTGGCTGCGCTGGGAACGGCCTTCGCCTTCCTGTTCCTTCCGGCCGGGTGGCGGCGCTGGGTGCTGGTGCTGGCCACCGTGCCCATTGCCGTTGCCGCCAACACCCTGCGGGTTTTCGTCACGGGCGTGCTGTCCTGGTATATGGGGGCTGGCGCGGCAAGCGGCTTCTTTCATGAATTCGAAGGGATAGTCGTTTTCTTGGTGGCCATGGCCCTTACCGGCGGCCTGGGCATTGCCTTGGGGCGTGGGCATCAGGACCAGCGCGGGAAGGAGTGAATGCAGATGCGGATCAGAGTGTTGGTAGTGCTCCTGTTTCTTGCCGCTGGCGCTTACGTCAGCCATGCCCGTGTCGAGTCCGCCGTACTGCCGCAACGAGCCCTGAGTGATTTTCCGCTCGCGTTGGGCGAGTGGCGCAGTACGGGGCAGGTGTTCTTCGACAGCGAGACGATGGCCGTGCTGCGCCCCACGGATTATCTGGTGCGTCTGTACACGAACGACGCCGGGCGCAGGATCGGCCTTTACGTGGGGTTTCATGGCGGCGGCAAGGGCGCGGGCGCCATACATTCGCCGCGCAACTGTCTGCCCGGTGCCGGTTGGTTGCAGGTCGATTCGGCCCGGATGGACGTGCCGACCCCGGCGGGTGCCGTGCAACTCGTCAGGGCCACGTACGCCAAGGAGGCCGAGGGGGCCGTCTACTATTACTGGTACGAGGTGCGGGGCGAGCCGATAACCGACGACATGGACCTGAAGCTCGCCGAATTGCGCAACGCCGTTCTGCATGGCCGCAGGGATGCCGCGTTCATCCGGTTGGATGTTCCGGTGAACCAGGCCCAGGGAGCCGACGCGGACGTGGCTGCCTTCATTGCCCAGTTGTATCCGACGTTGCGTCTGTTCCTGCCGCAATGACTGTCGGGAAAAAGGGAAAGACCGATGGGCCGCCGGGTTCACGTAAAACCGGCGTCCCGGCCTTCGGGTGAAAGGAAAGCGACATGCCAGGCCTGCTCATCATCGATGACAATGAAGACGTGCGCAAGCAGTTGCGCTGGGGCCTGTCCAAGGAGCCATACCAGCTCTATCTGGCCGGTTCCACGGAAGAGGCGCTTGCCCTGCAGCGCGGGCATTCGCCAGCCGTGGTGACGCTGGACCTTGGCCTGCCGCCGGACGCCGAGGGCACATCCGAAGGTTTCCGGGCGCTGGATGCGTTGCTGAAGCAGGACCCGCGCGTGCAGGTCATCGTCGTGACCGGGCACCACGACGTGGAAAACGCCCTGCGGGCCATACAGGGGGGGGCCTATGACTTTTGCCACAAGCCCGCCGACCTGGACGTGCTGAAGATCATCATAGGCAGGGCGTTCTTTCTGCATGGCCTGCGCGACAATGTCGGCCCGCCCGTGAAGCGGCAGGGCGAATGCCAGGGCATCGTGGGACAATGCCCCGCCATGCTCGCGGTATTCGAGACCATCAGCAAGGTGGCGGCCTCGGACGCGCCGGTGCTGGTCACCGGCGAATCCGGCACGGGCAAGGAACTGGTGGCCCGGGCCATACACGCCTTCAGCCACCGCACTTCCATGCCGTTCGTGGCCATCAACTGCGGCGCCATTCCGGACAACCTGCTGGAGGCGGAATTCTTCGGGTACGAGAAGGGGGCGTTCACCGGTGCCACGCAACGCGTGCAGGGCAAGGTGGAATACGCGGACAATGGCACGTTGTTCCTGGACGAAATAGGGGAACTGCCCCCCAATCTTCAGGTAAAGCTGCTGCGGTTTCTGCAGGAAATGGTGATCCAGCGGGTAGGCGGGCGCAAGGACATCCGGGTGGACGCACGCATAGTGGCCGCGACCAACCGCGACATCCAGTCCGAAATCGCCTCCGGGAGGTTTCGTGAAGACCTGTACTACCGCATAGGCGTCGTGCCCATCGTGTTGCCGCCCCTGCGCACGCGTGGCGACGACATCCTGCTGCTTGCCCGGCATTTCCTGGAGCGCTTCGCAAGGGAGAGAAACCACCAGGTCAAGATGCTGTCCCCGGCGGCCACGCAGGCCATGCTGCGCCACAACTGGCCGGGCAACGTGCGCGAATTGGAAAACAAGCTGCGGAGAGCGGTCATTTTCGCCAGCGGGCAGCACATTGCACCGGTCGATCTGGGCTTTGACGACGCCATGCCCGCAGAGGCACCCGCCCCGCCGCGCCCGGAAGGCACCCTGAAGGAGGCGCGCAACGCCCTGGAGCGGGACATCGTGCTGACCGCGCTGGAAAAATGCTCCGGCAACATCGTGCAGGCATCGCAGGCCATCGGGGTCAGCCGGCCTACCTTCTACGACCTGCTGCGCAAGCACGGCATAGAGATATGACCCCCCGTCCGGTCAACGGTGGAAACGAGGGATGCGGGCCGCCGGTCCCGGTAACGCAGCTCAGGAGGCACAGCATGCCGTTCGCCAACGTCAATACCTGCCTCGCGGCAGCGCCCGGCACGTCCGGGCTGCACGTGGAGCGCCGGGCAATTCGCGTCCTGTCGGGGCTGGTCCTTGCGTTGGCCATCGCGCTGGCGTCCGCCATGCCTTTGGCGGCAGCCGGGGAGGATGCCAGGAGCGGCTTCCGGCCACTGGGGCCGGGTGGAGGCGGGGGCATGTACGTGCCGTCGATTTCTCCGTACGACGCCAGGCTGGTGTTCGTGGCGTCGGACATGGGAGGGGTGTACCGGTCCGAGGACGGTGGGGAAAGCTGGCGGCTGATTCCCTACCGCCAGGGTTTGCAGTTCACGCAGGTTTCTCCGCCCATGGCGCATTTTCCTGCCCGCATTGCCTGGATCACGCAGCGGAACCGGGTCACCGTGAGCGATGACGGCGGAAAGACCTGGCGGACGCAGCCCGAAGGCCCATGGAAGAATGCGCCGGTCACGCGCCTTGCCGCCGTGCCGGGTTCGCCCGATGCGCTGCTTGTCGGCACGCAGGATGCCGTGTGGCGTGGCGAATTTTCCGGCAGCGGCCAGCCGGGGGGCTGGCGCCAGGTGATCGATGGTGGCAGCAGCGAGACAGTCTCGCTGGGTGGCTCGCTGTACACCTTCGTCAGGAACGGCGAGTTCCTGGCCAGTCCGGACGGAGGGCAGACCTGGAAGCCCGTCGCGCCGGGCGGACAGCCGTCGGTGGGGGGGCGGGTGGCTTCGCTTGCTGGCGGCATGGACGCGAAGGGAACGGTCCTGCTGGCCTCCGTGGAAGGTGTCGGCATCATGCGGTCGACGGACGGGGGACAAAGCTGGAGCAGGGGCAAGGCCGGGTTCGAGAACGAGCGGCATCTGGCCATGGCCCCCGGCCAGACCGCCGTGGCCTACGCGGCGCAGACCAATGGCGTGGCGCACAAGCAGCTCTTGCGCACCACCGATGGCGGCAAGACCTGGGACAAGTGCTTCCGCATGGCGATGCCGTGGGACAAGGTAAGCTTCGGCACCAACGTCGAGCGCTCCTGGGTGCAGACGCAACTGGGATGGGGCTACTATCTTACCTCCAACCCGCTGGCCGTGAATCCGGCGGGCGATGGCCTGCTGCTGCTGGCGACGCAGGGAGACCTGTACGTCAGCCGCGATGGCGGAGATTCATGGACACAGGCCATGTCGGCCGTGCAGCATGCCGCGGATGGCGGCGCGGCGCCGGTGCTGAGTTCCATCGGGCTGGAGGTGACCAGCGCCTGGGCATACCTGCACGACCCCCACGACACGCAGCGCCAGTACATTGCCTATACGGACATAGGCTTCGCCCGCTCGGTGGACCAAGGGCGTTCCTGGACGTGGTCGGCCAAGGGGTCGCCGTGGACCAACACCTTCTACGACGTGGTGTTCGACCCGGCCATGCCCGGCCGCATGTACGCCGCCGCCAGCATGCGGCATGACATTCCGCATGCCCAGGAGCTGTTTCCCACCAACATGAAGTTCGCCATTCACGCCATGGGCGGCGTGGTGGCAAGCGACGACCACGGGGCCACGTGGCGGGTGCCCTACGACCCCAGGGGCGGGGAGGCGCTGCCCAGCCAGACCTGCACCACCGTGACGCTGGACGATCGGTCTCCGCCCGAGGCCCGGGTGTTGTACGCCGGGCTTTACGGCGAAGGAGATGACGACAGGGCCGGTGTCTACAAGTCGGTGGACGGCGGCAGAAGCTGGCGCACCGCGAGCCGGGGCCTGGGCACGCCGGGCAACCTGCATGTGTACAGACTGCGCATCCATCCGGCAACGCGCGAGTTGTATTGCCTGATTACCGGCATCAGCGGCAAGGGCACCAACTTCACCATCCCCGGAGGGCTGTGGAAGTCGCCCGACGGCGGGGACACCTGGCAGAACCTCACGGCGGGCAGCCCGCTGGCCTGGTGGGCCACCAACCTGGCGTTCGATCCCGTCGATGCCCGCGTCATCTACGTTTCCGCGGCCACGGCGCCGGGCCACTGGCTGGAGGGCGGCGTGTACAAGACCGTCGATGGCGGCAGAAGCTGGAAGCAGGTGCTCAGCGACAAGGGCATCATGCAGGCGGCGGGCGGCGACAGCTTCGACCACACCATGGCGGTGGTGGTGCACCCGGACAACCCCCGGCTGATCTATGCGGGAACAACCCTGCACGGACTGCTCTACAGCCCGGACGGCGGGGAATCCTGGCGGCATTTCGCCGGGTTTCCCTTCGCCGCCATCACCGGTGTCACTTTCGATCCGGCGGACCGCAAGCGCATGATCGTCACGACGTTCGGCGGGGGCGTGTGGTCCGGGCCGATCCTTCCGGAGGAGTAGTCATGGGACGGGCGCTGGTCACATCCGCAAGAACGCGCGTTGCCTACAACATCTGCAAGAGTCTGGCCCGCCGCGGGGTGGAGGTGGTGGTGGCGGATGCCCAGCCGCATGCCATGTCCTTCCATTCGCGGCATGCGGTGGGGACGGCCCGGTATGTTTCGCCCTTCGTTGACGAGCACCGGTTCATCGACGACCTGGTGCGGCTTGTCGAGCAGGAGCGCATCGACGTGCTGATCCCGGTGCTGGAGGAAACATACATGGTCGCCCGCCACCGTGACCGCCTGCCTGCCCGCGCGGGATTGTGCCTGGCCGGATATCGCGCCCTGGTGGAACTGCACGACAAGGAGTCGCTGCGGACGCTGGCGAACCGCCTGGGGGTGCCCATGCCGGAAACCGTGTCCCTGGCCGCCGTGCTGGCATCGCCCGGCATGGCCGGGGAGATGGCGTATCCGCAGGTGGTCAAGCCGCGGCAGGGGGGCGGCGGCTGGGCCGTGGAAGAGGTGACGACGCCGGACCGCCTGCGTGCCCTTGCCAGCGAGCGGGCCGCCAGCGGCGGGCTGGCCCAGCGGAAGCTTGATGGTGACACCGTGTGCGTCGCCATGCTGTACGACGCCGGGAAAATGGTGGCCAGCGACACCTACCGCGTGATCCAGGCGTACCCGTGGCCCTATGGCCAGGGCACGTTGCGGGAATCGTTTTCGTGCCCGGCAGCGGAACAGGGCCTGCGGACCCTGCTCGACGCCATGGCCTGGACCGGCGTGTGCGAGGCGGATTTCATCGTCGAACCGGACAGCGGCAGGGCTTTTCTCATCGACGTCAATCCCAGGTTCTGGGGATCCCTGGCCCACAGCCTGACGCGCGGCATGGATTTTCCCTATTATTACTACAAGCTGGCGAGAAACGAGCGGGATTTCGGGGTGCCTGAATCCGCTCCCGGTGTTGTCACGCGCTGGCTTGGCGGTGATGTCATGCGCCTTGGCGCCCAGTTCGTGAACGCGCGCCACAAGGCGGCCTTTCTCGTCAATGCGTTGCGCGGCCACAGGCGAGTGGCTGCCTATGACGACTTCGACCTTTCGGACCCGCTGCCCATGCTGGCGTGGTGCTGCGGGCAGGCGACGAAGGCGGTGCGGCGGGCCTGGGGAATGCCCACGCCGGGCGAGGGGCTGTGCGGCCAGTGGGAATGAGCGGGGGAACGACCACGTTGGATTAATCGGCAAGGGGCTGCCGGAAGGAGCCGTTATGGCACGTGCGACGCAAGACAGGAATGCCACGGTGCAGGCGCTGAAGCTGCTGTTTTTGCTGTGCATTTGTTACGGGCATATCTTTGCGGAAGGCCCCGGCGCATCCCTGATGCACACGCTGCCCATGCGCCTGTGGTGGGTGCCGGGTGATGTGGGCCTGTTCTTCTTTACCGCGACGTCCGGCTATTTCACCACGTTGCGCTACCCCTCGCCGGACAGGATGGAGGGGTACTGGACGCGCAAGGTGTCGCGCCTGTTCGGGCTGTTCCTGTTCCTGAACGCGGTGCTGGGGTGCGTCTTCCTGGTCACGGGCCGCAACGGGCTGTTCAGCATGGATACGCTGTTCAACCTTGCCGGGCTCAACGGATTTCTGAACTGGTTCCACCTCGGCAACGAAAGCCCGTTCGGAGCGGGCCAGTGGTTCATGACGCTGCTGTTGCTGTTCTACCTCGTCTATCCGTGGATCGGCAGGGTGGTGACGACTCCGGCGCGCGGACGGCTGCTGCTGTGGGGGGGCGTCGCGCTGGCCGCAGTGATGCAGGTGGCCGCGCCGTATGGCCACTCGTTATGGTCCACCTCCGTGGGGTTTCTGGCGGGCTTCTGGCTGGCGCGTTTCGGGGGGGGCAATGCCGGGCGCGTCGCCCTGTTCGCCGCGATCTCGTGCGTTGCAGGTGCGGTGGGCTACAGCCTGAGCGGGCACCAGCCGGTGGTGGCGTACGCCATCATCGGGTTGGCGGGCGTTGCGGTCACGGGGTTGGCCCTGACCGGCATCCATCCCCTGCTGCCTTCCCGGCTGGTGGCGGCGTTCGGCGATTTGCTGCTGCCCCTGTACATCATCCACACCTATTTTCGTCTGCCCCTGGCGGACAATCCGTATCTGGACGCCCTGCTGGTGCTCGGCATGAACGTGTGCATCGCGTGGGTGCTGCAAAGGGCGTATGGCGGGCTGGTGCGGCTGATGGCACTGATGGCCGGGCAGCCGAACACCGTGCGGGGGAGGGCGGCATGATGGCGGACACAGTTGCGTCACCGCGCCGGTCAGGAGGGCGGCTCGCCTCCATCGACGCCATGCGGGGCCTGGTCATGCTGCTCATGACGTTCGACCATGTGCGGGGAGACTTTACCGCCGTGGCGCAGAGGCTGTGGCATGGCGTTTCCGTCCTTCCCGCGAATCCGCTGGAACTGGAAACGACCACCCCGACGTTCTTCCTGATGCGTTGGGTGACCCACCTGTGCGCTCCGACCTTCGTTTTTCTTGCCGGGGTATCCGTGAACTTCTGGATGCTGCGCCATGGCGGAGAGCATTCCGTCGGGCGTTACCTGCTGACGCGGGGCGCCATGATCGTCGGAATCAACATGATACTCGGGCTGCACGCGCCATTTTCGTCCACCAGGGTGCTGGTGCTCGGCGTGCTGTGGGCCATAGGATGCTCCATGCTGCTGCTGGCCATCGTCGTGCGGCTGCCCCGGACGCTTTCGTTGTGCCTGGCGTTGCTGCTGGTGGTCGGACACGACGCGCTCCGGGCGTACATGCCGGAAGGAGAGGTGGTCTCGGCGCTGTGGAAGCTGGCGTTCGTGCGAGCCTACTTCGAGATTCCCGGTATCGGCGCGGTCTACGCCCTGTACACGGTGCTGCCGTGGTTCGGGCTGATGTGGCTGGGCCATCTGTGCGGCTGGGTATTCCGGCTGGAAGCGGCGCAGCGTCGCCGCCTGCTTCCGGTCCTGGGCGCGGGATGTCTTGCGCTGTTCGCGCTGTTGCGGCTTTCGGACGGGTATGGCGACCCCACGCCCTTCATGGCCCAATCCGCGGCCTGGCAGACCATGGCGTCTTTCGTGAACGTGGAAAAGTACCCGCCGTCATTGCAGTTTTCTCTTCTTACGCTGGGCGTCATGTGGCTGCTGCTGGCCTGGTTCGAACGCGGACGGCGTCTGGAGTTTCTCTGTGTGCCAGGCAGGGTTCCGCTTGCCTATTACGTGCTGCACATCATCTGCATCAGGGCGCTGGCGACGGTGCTGACGCTCATGCCCGACCCGGTCCGGAGCGCGTCGTTCAGCGCTTCGGGCGTGGTGGTGTTTTCCGCCCTGGTGTTCGCCGCCCTTTATCCCGTGTGCGCATGGATTGGCCTGTGGCGGACCGGTGGGTACCGGATGAGCGGAGGAGCACCGGCATGAACGTCGTCCTTGTCCTTGCCGCAGACACGATGCTTGCCCGCGTCATTTGCAGGGCCCTGCACCGCAGGGGATTCGAGGTGCTGGTGGCCGCCACCTCGGAGTGGCCCATCTGCGCCTATTCCAGGTACGCGCGCCGTACCTTTGTGCATGCGGACCCCACCCTGGACGAGGACGGGTTTATCGACGACCTGCGGCGCATTTGCGAGGAAAACCGGGTTTCCGTGCTGCTTCCGGTGCTGGGCGAGGCGGCGGTCATCGCGCGGCACCGCCACCGCCTGGGTTCCGATGTGCGGCTGCTGCTGGGCGACGCCGATACGCTGGCCATCTTCGCGGACAAATACCGCACCTACGGGGTGGCGCGCGAGGCGGGCGTGCTGGTGCCCGAATACCGGGCGGTGGCGGACCTTGCGGACGACCCGGCGGCGCTGGCTGCCTTTCCCTGCCCGTGCCTTGCCAAGCCGGTATGGGGATGGGGCGGGTACGGCATGCACGAGTGCGCCGACGCGCGGGCCTTGGCCGCGCTGGTCGCGGACATGCCCGAAACGACGCGCGAAGGCTATTTCGTGCAGCGCAGGATGGCGGGCGACGTCGTGTGCGTGGCCATGTTGTGCGACGCGGGCAGGGTGCACGCCAGCGACACCTTTCGCATCGTCGCTTCGTATCCGGGCAGGCACGGGCAATCCACGGTACGGGAGACGGTTCGGTGCGACGCCGCCGTCGAGTCCCTGCGCGGGCTGCTGGAGCATGTGCGGTGGTCGGGGCCGTGCCAGGCGGACTTCATCGTCGATCCGGCAACGGGCGCGCCCTATCTGATCGATATCAACGCGCGCTACTGGAATTCGCTGGTCCAGAGCACGGCGCGGGGCATAGATTTCCCCTCCTTGCATTGCATGCTGGCCCTGGGAGAGGAATGCGCGGACGCGGAACCGACCGCCGCCGGGGTGACCACCGCATGGCTCAGCCGGGCCTTGCGGGGCGATCCGGCCCTGGTGTTGCGACGGATGTTTGCCCGTGGCGGCGGGCTGGCGGGCAGGGGTATCGCCGCCTGCGACGACTGGGATGTGCATGATCCGTTGCCGTTTTTCGTGTGGCCCGTGCGAAACGTGTTGCGCAACATCATGGTGCGACTGGCCGCGCGGCGCGGCAATGCCGCCTGAAGCAAGGGGGTATGGACATGTCGGTTCTTGGTGGCATTGGCGGCGTGCTGCGGCGCTATTCCTGCCTGCGGCAGAAACGCCAGGGCAAGCCCCCGTTGTCCTTGTGGGATGTCACGGACGAGGGGGGTGTGCTGGCCGTTGGCGGCATGCCGTGCACACGCCTTGCGCGTGATTACGGCACCCCGCTTCTTGTGGTCGATGCGGCGGCCCTGCGGCGGCGGGTGCAGGACGTGCAAGCCGCGCTGGACGAGGTGCTGCCCGGCGCCATGCTGGCCTATTCGTACAAGACCAACTGCATTCCCGGCATCCTGCGCATGCTCCACGACGCCGGGGTGGGGGCCGAGGTCATTTCTCCCTACGAGTACTGGCTGTCCGAAAGTCTGGGCGTGGACGGCGGGCAGGTGGTCTACAACGGTGTGGACAAGTCGCGCGAAAGCATTGCCAGGGCCGTGGCGCGGGGAACGCTCGTCAACATAGACAGCCGGGACGAGATCGACGTGGTGCTTGCCGAAGCCCGCGAACAGCGCCGCACTGCGCGGGTGGGGCTGCGCCTTGCCCTTAACCGCAGCGCCCAGTTCGGCCTGGACCCCGAAGGGGACGACCTGGCCCACGTGGTGCGCAACTGCCTTGACGCACCGGGCCATGCAGACCTTGTGGCCCTGCATTTCAACGTTACCAGCAACGCCAGGCACAGCGGCTATCATGCCCGCTGCCTGTCGCGCGCGCTGGACGTGATGTCGTGGCTCGCCAGGGAACACGAGGTGCGGATCCGCCTGCTTGACGTGGGCGGGGGCTTCGGCGTGGAGACGAGCAAGAACATGTCCGGTGCGGAATACGGCCTGTACCGCCTGTTTGGCGTGCAGCCGGGGGCGGCGTGGATGGACCCGTTCCAGGATTTTCGCCTTTACCTGCGCGACCTGGCGGACACGTTGCGGGCCTTCTGCGCCCGAAACGACCTGCCGGTGCCCGTCGTCTGCATTGAACCGGGCAGGCTGCTTACCAGCAAGGCCGAGTTGCTGCTGACGCAGGTCAAGGCCGTAAAGGAACGACCGGGGGCGGAGCCCTTTGCCATAACCGACGCAGGCAGGCTGTCACAGGCATTTCCCTGCGACTTCGAATGGCATGAGGCGTTTCTGGCCAGCGACCTGCGCAGGCCGCCGTCGCGGCCGTATACGGTCACCGGCAGGGTATGCACGAGATCGGACTGGCTCTACAGGGGCAAGCTGCTGCCCGAACTCGCCACCGGCGACGTGCTGGCGGTGATGGATGCAGGGGCCTACTTTTCGTCCTACGCCATGAATTTTGCCTTTCCCCGGGCTGCGGTGGTTGCCGTGGAGGACGGAAGGGCGCGGGTGCTGCGGCGGCGCGAGGACTTCCGGCATCTCGTGGGAATGGACGATGTCGTGCTGGCGGACGTTACCTGGGACGGAGGCGAGCGATGAGCCTGCGCATGGTGCCATGCGGACCGGACCGTTACGGGGAATGGGATCGCTTCCGCGAGGAACATCCCGCCTGTCCCCTGTTTCATTCACGGCCGTGGCTGAACCTGCTGGCCCGGCACCAGGACGCCCGGCTGGACATGTACCTGATGGAGGACACGCAGGGGGTTGCGGGCATCTTCCCGGTCTTCAGCCGCAATTACGTGGTGCTCAGGGTGTTCTCGTCGCCCTACGTGGTCACCGATACGCCGTATCTCGGGCCCCTGGTCCGCGCGGACGTGCCCTGCGGGGACCTGTGGTCGACACTGCTCGCCCATGCCCGGAGCGGGGGCATGGACTTTCTGCGCATGTTCACCCGGGTGGGGGTTCCCCTGCCGGATATCGAACCCGGCGTGGCCAGCGTGCAGCGGAAAACCACCCACGTCCTCGATTTGGCCCTGGGCGAGGACGCCATCTGGGAAGGCATGGAAGGACGTTGCCGGACGGCTGTGCGCAAGGCGCTGAAGGACGGCGTGACCGTGGGCGAGGCTGTCGGTGACGGGTTCATCGACAGGTACGTGGACATGCTGGAGGGCGTCTACGCAAGGCAGGGCCTTGCCTCGCCCAATGCCCGGCCATTCTACCGCGAAATGTGGAGCATGTTCGGGGAGCGCGAAATCATCGGGCTGATGGCGGTTCATGAGGGAAGGGACATAGCCGGGGCGCTGTTCGTCATGGACCCGCACGACGCGTACTACATAAGCGGCGCTTCGGTGGCCGACGCCGGGCGGGTTTCGCCCAACAACATCCTGCAATGGGAGGCCATCCGGCTTGCCATGGCCAGGGGCGTGGACAGGTATGACTTCGTGGGGTCGGACATTCCGAGAATCGCCAAGTTCAAGCAGAGTTTCGGCGGCATGCTGCATGAGTACTGGTGCATCGAGGCGGCTCCTTCCCGTTTGGCCAGGCTCATGCGGGAGGCCTATCCGTGGCTCAAGCGGCGGCTTGGCCGGGTCTGACCGCGATAATGGAAGGCAGGCCCGGAGAGCGGGGCGCATGCCCGCGATTGGAGGCGGCTGCATGATCGGCTATGCGCGCATGATGCTTCACAAGTTGACCAGCAACGGATGCCACGCGCGGATGCGCGAACATCTGGCGCTGGAACGCCTGCCGCACGATGAACTGCGGCAGAGGCAGTTCTGGCTTGCGGCAACCTTCCTGAAGCATGCGTATGAAACGGTTCCCTATTACAGGGACGTCATGGACGCATTGGGCCTGCGGCCAGAACACGTGCGCAGCTTTGCGGAATACAGCAAGCTGCCCGTGCTGACGCGGGAAGTGATGCGGGAACGCAAGGCTGACCTTGTTTCCTCGGCCATGCCGCGCAAGGTGGTTGCCGCACTGCGCGGCATGGCCGAGGGATGCGTTCCTGCGCAGGTGCCGCGAGACAAGGCCGCCCGCGATGAAACACAGGCCAACTGGTTGCTTTGCCTCACGTTCGCGGGGTGGACCCTGGCTGACATGGTGGTCAGGCTGTACACTTCTTCGGGCGCGGAGGGGGGCAGCCTGATGCAGCCGGGGGTGCGCGAATGGCTGGCCGGTACCCTTTCGGTGGATGTTCGCACGCACAGGCCTGAAGACATGGCCAAGTGGGTGCGCGCCATACGCCGTTGCGGCAAGTCCTACCTGCTCGGCAATGCGTGGGTGATGTCCGACATGGCGGACTACCTGGACAGGGTCGGAACCCGCCTTGGCAATGTGCGCGGAGCGGTCACCCCCGGGGGGAGGGCAAGCGCGGAGCAGCGCCAGCGCATCGAGGCCTCTTTCGGCTGCGTCGTGCACGACCTGTACGGGTGTTCCGAAGTCCCGTGCATCGCCATGGAGTGCACGGAAGGCAACCTGCACCTGCTGGCGCATTCCGCGTATGTGGAATTCGAGCCGGACCCGTGGTGTGGCGCTCCTTACGTGCTTGTCACGGACATCAACAACAAGGCGATGCCGGTGATCCGTTTCGCCACGGGAGACCGTGGCGTGCCGGTCGACGGGGATTGCGGGTGTGGGCGGGGCTTCCCGCTGATGCGCATGGTGGCTGCGGCGGAAACATGGTTCCTGACGGCAGAGGGGCGTTACTTGCCTGGCGGCGATTTTGCGCCGCAGGTCGCCCGGTTGTGCGGCGGAGCGGACGTACGGCTGCGGCAATGTGCACCCGGCGAGGTCCGGGTTCTTGTGACAACCGGAGACGCCGCGGCCATGGAACGGGTGGAGGGATTCTGCAGGCAAGCCGAAGGATCGGCGTATCCCGGGCTCTCGTTCAGCGTTGCACGTGGCGATGACCGGATGGACGCGCCCGTGGCCGGTGGGCCCGCACAGAACTGAAATGCCGCCCGGTGGAATTTCCCGGCGTCGGCGCGGGGCCGGGGCTTGATGTTCTGCCGCGCGACGGAGAGCGGAACGTGTTCCGTAAGGGGGGCGCCTGTCCGCATGGTGCTTCGGCCAGGATAAAGAGGGCAGCATGGTAATTGCTCTGGCGGGAATTGCGCTGATGCTGGCGGTGGTGATCACGGGCCGCGCTTTTTGCGAGCCGGGCCGGGTGGCCTTGTGTCGCGTTCCGGCGCCACTGGTCACGGCAGCGCTGGTGGCCTGTGAAAGCCACCTTGCCGTGGCGACCGACCTGCCGGACTGGCTCCTGCCGTTGGTGCTGCTGTTGCAGGCCCTGCTTGCGCCGGCGTGGACCGTCTTCGCATTGTGCTACGGTCGGGAATGTTCGTGGCGCATGCTGCCCCGCAGCGGCAAGGTCTTGCTTGCCCTGGCTCTTTCCCCCCTGCTCACGACCCTGTTCACGAGTCCGGGGGATATGTTCTACCTTGCCGATTTCACCGCGGAACGGGTGCTCTATCTCGAACCGTACGCGTTCTTCTTCTATGTGCAACTCCTGCTGTGTCTGTTGCTTTCCGCAGGCATTCTGGAAAGCACCCTGCGCAGCAGCAGGCACAGTGAACGCTGGCGCATCAAGCTCGCACTCGTTGGTGCGGGTGTCGTATTGGCCGCCTTGTGCCTGCAATACGGGCAGGGACTGGTCGTGCGCACGCTGGATTTCGGCTACACGGGGTTGCGCAACAGCGCCGTAGTGCTCGGATTCGGGCTTTTTCTCTATGCCGAGGCGCGCCGGGGAAGCGACAAGGTATACATCACCCGCAGGCTGGCCTTCCGGTCGATTGTCGCTGTCATCGCTGGCGGCTACCTTTTGGGGCTGGGGGTGCTGCGCGAAGGAATGCGGCTGATGGGGCCGGGGTTCGAGCGGCATTTCGCCCTTGCCATCGCCTTCGTCATCAGCCTGGCTGTCCTGCTCACCCTGCTGTCCGAGCATCTGCGCAGGCGCTTCAGCATCTGGATGCACCGGACGTTCTACAACGAAAAGTACGACTACCGAACGCAGTGGATCAATTTCACGGACATGCTGTCGCATGCACGGGGTACGAAAGAGTTCATCAACGTGCTGCTCGTAGGTCTGTGCGACGCCTTCGGCTTCGTGGGCGGGGCATTCATTCCGGCCGACCTTGAACATCCCGGCGGCATGAGGGATGGCGTGCTCTACGAGATGGAGCCGCTGCCCGTGCTGCCCGCCACCAGCTTTGCCGCGCTGTTCGAGCGGGAGGGTGGGCCGTGTCCGGTTGGCGACGTTGCGGAAAGCGTGCCCGCCGAGGCCTTCGAGGCGCTGTGCAGCGCCGGGGTAAGTGTCGTGCTGCCGGTCCGTACCGTGGAGGGCAGCGAGGGGATCGTGCTGTTGGCCCGCCCCATCGACACGCATGAGGAACACGACATCGAGGACTTCGAACTGCTGGAGGCCATGGGGCGGCAGATAGCCTTGTGCGTCCGCAGTTTTCGACTTGGCGACGAACTGGCCGTGGCGCGGGAGATGGAGGTGCTTGGCCGGTTTGCGGCGCTGGTCATGCATGACCTCAAGAACCAAGTCTACGCGTTGTCGCTTTTGGTCGACAATGCGCGGGAATACATCGGTGAACCGGATTTTCAGCGTGATCTAGTGGAAACGTTGACCAACAGCGTTGCCAACATGCGCACTCTCATCTCCCAGCTGACGCGGCTGCCGGGGCGCGAGAGTCTGCAGATGGAGGAAGTGGACCTGATGGAACTGGCCCGGTCTGCATGCGGCCAACTGCCCAATGCCGACATACAGTTCATGGGCACCGGAGTGCGGGTGCGGGTTGATGCCGAACAGGTGGCCAAGGTCTTCGTCAATCTGTGCCTCAACGCCATCGAGGCGGGCGGAAACAAGCGGGTGGCCGTGCATGTGGGTGATGACGGCAGGCCTTTCTTCCATGTGGTGGACTCTGCTGGCGGCATTGACCCGGCCCTGCTCCGCGATGGCCTGTTCAAGCCGTTTCGCACGACCAAGGCGCGGGGCATGGGCATCGGTTTGTATCATTGCCGGAAGATCATCGAGGCGCATGGCGGCACGATCAGTGCGGAATCGCATCCCGGCAAGGGCACCACGTTTACCGTCCGGTTCGATGCCGCTGCGGTGGGGGAAGCGGCGGCAGACGCCAAGGCGTGATGCGGTCCGAACGTGATGCGGCCCGAACGTGAGGCGGTCAGGACGTGATGTGGCTGATGGGCAAGATGCGGGAGGTGGAAAGGCGGTGTCGCTGTACTGCAATGTCGTGTTCAAGGGAGGGGGCATAAAGGGAGTGGCCTACGCAGGAGCATTGCGGGCTCTTGCCAGGCATGGTTTGCTGCGGGGAGTGCGCCGGGTGGCCGGGACATCGTCGGGAGCCATGGCTGCCGTCTTTCTCGCCCTTGGGGCCTCCCCTGATGAGATGGTGGACATTCTGTTGCGGACGCCGTTCCACAAGTTCATGGACGCCTCGCGCTGGGTGGGGGGCGACCTTCAAAGGCTGGTGCGCGATTTCGGATGGTTCAAGGGAGAGATGCTGGAACGTTGGGCCCGCGCGAACATCGCGGCATTGACCGGCAACCCGCACATGACGTTCGCCGGGCATCAGCGCATGGTCGAGGCTGATCCCGGCAGGTATCTGGAGCTCACCATCATCGGGGCCAATTTGTCGATTCAGACCCCCGAATTGTTCAATGCGGAACGAACACCCGAAGTCCCCATCCATGAGGCGCTGCGTGTCTCCATGAGCATCCCCCTGTTTTTCAAGGCTGTTCGTAATCACAAAGGGGAGTTGCTCGTGGATGGCAGCGTTGTCTGGAATTACCCGATATCGTTGTATGACAGGGTCAGATATGTAGTGCCAGGTGCCGCGCGCGAGGTGCATCCGGAAAGTCGGGATGAAGACGCCGTTGTGCTGAATCGTGAAACTCTTGGTTTGATGGTGGAAACGCGAAGTGCCAATGAGGGTATCGTTCGGGAAAGTGGTCAGATAACGGATTTCCGGACGTATTTGCGATCAATAATCGGTTTCATGACGGATAGCATGCACAGTGCATATCTGTCGGAAGCAGATTGGAAGCGTACGGCTTTGATCGATGCGCTTGGAATCCGTTCGACAGATTTTCATATAGGCAAAGACGTTGTGGAGAGTCTTATCTCCAGTGGTGATCGCTGTATCGAGGCCTTCATTGCAAGTGGAAAACATTGCTGAAGGTTGTGTGGGTGTTCTGTCATGATGTAAGCAGGCAGTGTCAGCGCGGAGAAGGCGATTGATAA